>NZ_JBLXGL010000003.1:0-511995 GCF_048381735.1 Ponticoccus sp. (in: a-proteobacteria) | reverse complement strand
ACCGAGCCCTGCGCCTGCAGCACCGCCCGGCTGACGATGTTCTCGGAGGCGATCAGCTCGATCTCGTCGCGCTGGCGGCCAAGCTCGCCGGTGATCGCGGCAAAGAGTTCGGGGTCACGGTCGGACAGGGCTTCGGTGAAGAAACCATCGTCACGGTGCGGTGCGTTCATGGGCCTGCTCCTGCGGATTCGAGATGCCCAGTGGGGTATAGGAAAGATCGGACGGCGCAAAGTCGTCAAAGCGACACTGTGCAATAATCCTGCGTCCTCTCTGGCCCTCGCGCAGCGGCTGTGCTTCCATCCGCGCAAAACGACCGGCACAGGAAACCCCCGCATGTCTCTTCGCATCGCCTTTTGCGCCTCGCCCGCGCCCATCGCGCAGGCGGCGCTGGAAGGGCTGACCCGGCGCTACGGCGACCACGCCGAGGACGGCGCCGATGTGATCGTGGCCCTGGGTGGCGACGGCTTCATGTTGCAGACGCTGCACCGGACCGAGGACAACCCGGCGCCGGTCTACGGCATGAACCGCGGCACCGTGGGCTTTTTGATGAACGAGTATTCCGAGCACGGCCTGCCCGAGCGGCTGCAATCGGCGGAAGAGGCGGTGATCAACCCGCTGGCGATGCGGGCGCTTTGCGTGGACGGGTCCGAGCACCGGGCGCTTGCGATCAACGAGGTCTCGCTGCTGCGCTCCGGGCCGCAGGCGGCACGGCTGAGGATCAGCGTCGACGGCAAGGTGCGCATGGCGGAGCTGGCCTGCGACGGCGCGCTGCTGGCGACGCCCGCCGGGTCGACGGCCTACAACTACTCGGCCCATGGACCGATCCTGCCGATCGGCGCGGATGCGCTGGCGCTGACGGCGGTGGCGGCCTTCCGGCCCCGGCGCTGGCGCGGGGCGATCCTGCCGAAGACCGCCGAGGTGACCTTTGAGGTGCTGCAGGGCGACAAGCGGCCGGTCATGGCCGAGGCCGATGGCAATTCCGTGCGCAATGTCGTGCAGGTCCATATCCGGTCGGAGCCGCGGGTGGCGCATCGGGTGCTCTTCGATCCCGGTCACGGGCTGGAAGAGCGTCTGATCCGCGAACAGTTCACGTAAGCCCCGCCGGGCGGCGCTGTTTCCTGCGGACAGGCGTCCCAATGTGGCGGATCGCAGACCGCCCTGTGCGAATTTGAGGGGTTGTCCGGGAGGCCCCGGCGGCCATCTTGCCCCGACAGGCCGGGTACGGGGCGCCGGGACAGGAAGGAGACGACATGAGCCACACACTCGCCCGCGGCTTCGACCGTGACACCGACATCATCCCGGGCGGGGCGGAGGGCCGGGTGCAGATCGTCTGGTACGTCGATTACGCCTGCCCCCACACGCGGCGGATGCGCGACATCATCCGCCGTTCGCCAGAGCGGTTCGGCGGGCAGAACGCCTCTGTCGCGCTGCGCTTCATCCTGCCCGACGACGACAACAGCGGCTCGGAACTGGCGGCGCGGGCCGTCTTTGCCGCCTGGCGGCAGGACCGGTTCTGGGACATGCACGAGGCGCTCTTCCGCGCGCCGCCGACCTATACGCCGATGCGGGTGATGCGGATCGCGCAGCGGCTGGGGCTGGACATGGCGCGGTTCCGCGCGGATCTGGACAGCGAGGCGGCGCGGGAGAAGCTCGCCGCCGATCAGGCGGCCCTTGGCGAGGCCCGCGGCCTGCACATGCCGATGATCTTCATCGACGGGCGGTATTACGAGGGCGGCTGGGACGAGCAATCTCTGATCGAGGCCATCGAGAAACCTCTGGGGGTGCGCATCGCGCTGGCCAGCGAGGATTTCTTCCACTGGGCGGCCTCTGCCGGGCTGGTGCTGATCCTCGCCACGCTGGCGGCGCTTCTCGTGGCCAACCTTGGCGGACATGACTGGTACGAAGGCTTCCGCGAGACCGCCTTCGGGTTGAGTTTCGGCGGCGCCGAGTTCTCGCTTTCGCTGGAGTACTGGATCAACGACGGGTTGATGGCCCTGTTCTTCCTGCTGGTGGGGATCGAGATCAAGCGCGAGATCGTCTTTGGCGAGCTGTCGGCGCGCGACCGGGCCATCCTGCCGGTGCTGGGCGCGCTGGGGGGCATGGTGGTGCCCGCGCTGGTCTACATGGCGTTCAACGCCGGCACCGACACGGCGCATGGCTGGGGGGTGCCCATGGCCACGGACATCGCCTTTACGCTGGGCATCATGGCGCTGCTGGGCGACCGGGTGCCGACCTCGCTGAAGGTCTTCGTCTCGGCGCTGGCCATTGCCGACGACCTTGGCGCGATCCTCGTGATCGCGATCTTCTACGGCGAAGGCTTCCACATGGAGGCCTTCGTGCTGGCCATGGCGGTCTTTGCGCTGATGCTGGGGCTGGCCGTGGGGCGGGTCTACAGCCGGATGCCCTACCTGCTGCTGGGCGTGGCGCTTTGGTACTACGTGCACGAGGCCGGGCTGCATGCGACCCTTGCGGGCGTGCTGACGGCGGCGGCGATCCCCTCGCGGCGTCCCGCCGATGCCAAGGCGGTGGCGGCGCAGGCGGCGGCCATCGTGGACGGAGAGCCCGACGCGACGCAGGTCGGGGACCGCGCCGTGCGGCGGTTGCAGAACGCCGTGAGCCGCCTGCGCGAACCGGGCTTTCACCTGCAGCAGGCGCTGGAAAGCTGGTCGAACTTCCTGATCCTGCCGCTGTTTGCCTTCTTCAACACCGGCATTCTTGTCATCGGCTCGTCGTTCTCGCCGCTGGCGCCGGAAAGCCTTGGGGTGATGCTGGGCCTGCTGATCGGCAAGCCGCTGGGGATCGTCGGCATCGTCTTCATCGCGACGAAACTGGGCATCGCGCGGCTGTCGTCGGAAATCTCGTGGATGCAGATGATCGGGGCGGGATTCCTCGCGGGCGTGGGTTTTACCATGTCGATCTTCATCTCTTCCGCCGCCTTTTCCGGGGCAGAGCTGGAAAGCGTGAAGCTGGCGGTGCTGCTGGCCTCGGCTGGCGCGGCGGTCACGGGATCGCTGCTGCTGGTGCTGGCGGGGCGCAGGGCGCAGTAGGGGGTAACCGACCGCGCAGGGACAAGGGCGGCGGGGACAATGCCCCGCCGCAGTCTGTTATCCGGCGTAGCCCAGCCCCTGAAGGGCCACGCGGATCTCGTCGAGGATCGCCGGGTCGTCGATGGTCGCAGGGGTCTTGAAGGCCTCGTTGTCGGCGATCTTGACCATGGTCGCGCGCAGGATCTTGCCAGAGCGGGTCTTGGGCAGGCGATCCACCACGCAGGCCAGCTTGAAGGCCGCGACCGGGCCGATCTGGTCGCGCACCAGCGTCACGCATTCCTTGACGATTTCCTCGTGCGGGCGGTTCACGCCGGACGACAGGCACAGGAAGCCCAGCGGCAACTGCCCCTTCAGCGGGTCCGTCACGCCGATCACCGCGCATTCGGCCACGTCGGGGTGGCTGGCCAGAACCTCTTCCATGCCGCCGGTCGACAGCCGGTGCCCCGCCACGTTGATGACGTCATCGGTGCGGGCCATGATGTAGACATAGCCGTCCTCGTCGATCATCCCCGCGTCGCCGGTCTCGTAATAGCCGGGGAAGTGGTCGAGGTAGGCCTTGCGAAAGCGCGGCTCGGCGTTCCAGAGCGTCGGCAGGGTGCCCGGGGGCAGGGGCAGCTTGACCGCGATGGCGCCCAACTCGCCGGTGGGCATCGGCTGCCCGGCCTCGTCGAGGATCTGGATGTCGTAGCCCGGCATTGGCTTGGCCGGAGAGCCGAGTTTCGTCGGCAGTTCCTCGATGCCCAGGGGGTTGCCCGCGATGCACCAGCCGGTTTCGGTCTGCCACCAGTGGTCGATGACCGGCACCTTCAGCTGCTCCTGCGCCCACTCGATGGTCGCCGGATCGGCGCGTTCGCCCGCCAGGTAGACGGCGCGCAGCCCGCTCAGGTCGTATTTCTTGACGAACTCGCCCTTGGGATCCTCGCGCTTGACCGCGCGGAAGGCGGTGGGCGCGGTGAAGAAGCTCTTGACCTTGTGCTCGGAAATCACCCGCCAGAAGGTGCCGGCGTCGGGGGTGCCCACCGGCTTGCCCTCGAAGATCACGGTGGTGTTGCCGTGGATCAGCGGCGCGTAGCAGATGTAGCTGTGGCCCACGACCCAGCCCACGTCCGAGGCGGCCCAGAAGACCTCTCCGGGCTCGACGTTGTAGAGGTTCTTCATCGTCCAGTTCAGCGCCACGAGGTGGCCGCCGGTGTGACGGACGACGCCCTTGGGCTGGCCGGTGGTGCCCGAGGTATAGAGGATATAGGCCGGGTGGTTGCCTTCGACCGGCACGCAGTCCGCGGGTTTCACGCCATACTGGAAGCCGTGCCAGTTCACGTCGCGGCCTTCGACAAGGGCGGCGACCTCCTGCTCGCGCTGGAAGATCACGCAGAATTCGGGCTTGTGGGTCGCCTGATCGATGGCGGCATCCAGCAGGGGCTTGTAGTGGACGACGCGCCCCGGCTCCATCCCGCAACTCGCGGCGATGATCGCCTTGGGCTGCGCGTCGTCGATCCTGACCGCCAGTTCATGCGCGGCAAAGCCGCCGAAGACGACCGAGTGAATG
The DNA here is from genome assembly GCF_048381735.1 of Ponticoccus sp. (in: a-proteobacteria). Lineage (NCBI taxonomy): Bacteria > Pseudomonadati > Pseudomonadota > Alphaproteobacteria > Rhodobacterales > Roseobacteraceae > Ponticoccus > Ponticoccus sp. (in: a-proteobacteria). The sequence continues at coordinate 507,402 of NZ_JBLXGL010000003.1, read as the reverse complement.
GCGCCCAGCCGTGCGCAGGCCAGCATGGCCTCCAGCGCCTCGGGGATCATCGGCATGTAGATGATGACGCGGTCGCCCTTTTCCACACCCTTGGCGCGCAGCGCACCGGCCAGCATGGCGACCCGGTTGCGCAATTCGACGTAGGAAATCTCGCGCTTGGTGTGGGTGATCGGGCTGTCGTAGATGATTGCCGTCTGCTCGCCCCGCCCGTTCTCGACATGGCGGTCGACAGCGTTCCAGCAGGTGTTGGTCTTGCCGTCGGCAAACCACTCGTAGAGGTGATCGCCCTTGTCGAACAAGGCCTTCGAGGGTTTCACTTTCCAGTCGATGTCCCCTGCGGCGGACATCCAGAACGCCTCCGGGTCCGTTTTCCAGCTGTCGTAAACCGCGTCGTATCCCATGGTGTCCTCCCGTCGATCCCTTGGCATGCAAGCCTCCTCTCACACTTGCGGAATGGCTTAGGCCGCGCCACGGTTTTCCGGCAAGACTGTTGGCGCTGGTCAGGACAGATTACCGCAGGAATTTGCGGATTCACGCGGTTCCGCGCCTGCAAATTTTTGCAAAGCCCCTGAATTTCGACATATCGGCGCAAAGTTATCCAGGGTTTGCAAAGTCTCGCGCGGGGTTTCGCGAAGTGCGTGGATTCGCAGGTCTCGCCTGTGGCCCGGGCCCTCTTGCGCTGGGGCGGCGGCGCATCGGGTGCGCAAGGTGCTGTCGGGGGCCGCAGGCCTTGGCACCGCCGCAACATGCCGAAGCCGTGAACGCCCCGGTGCTTGCACTCCGGGGGCTGCTGCGCTGAATTACGGGCAGGGAAACAGCCGGAAAGACGCACCGATGCGGAAATTGGGGATGCTGATCTGGGCCTTGCTCTTGGCGGGTACGGCCCAAGCGCAGGCGTCCTGGGTGGTGGAAAGCGACCCGGCGACCGGGCGCCACGCCGCCCGGGCCTGCACCGAGGGCGGCGATGCCTCCGTCTGCCTGGAACTGTCCTGCTCGACCGAGCAGCCGCTGTCCTGGGGCATGCGCACCGAGGGCATCGCGGATCTTGTCGTCGCGGAGTCGGTGGATGCCCTGATGGTGGTCGGCTCGTCGCTCGTCGGCACGCTGGAGTTCGAGTCGGTCGGGATGGAATCCTTCCGCGCCCCGCTGGAGGAAACCCATGTCGACGGGCTGGAACGGCTGAAGGCCGGGATACGCGCGGACATGCGCATGTGGTTCGGCCCCGAAGAGGCGCCGGAACTGTACCGGTTCGGCCTGTCGGGGTCGCGCAAGGCGATCAGCGAGGTCGAGGCCCTGTGTCCCTTGCCCGACTTCGCCGCCCGCGAGGTCGAGCGGCGGACACAGGTCGATCCGGGCAGCGTCGTGCTGGGTGAACTGGCAGAGGCCTGCCGGACGCTCGACGGCACGATCGCGGTGATGGAGGGCTTCCTGAGCGAGGTCGATCTTGACGGCAAGGGGGCCATGGATCTGGTGGTCGACCACAGCCTTGCGGAATGCTCGACCGCCACGAGCCTCGTGTGCAGCGACGCGGGATGCCAGAACTCGTTCTGGCTGGCGCAGGAGGACGGGCGTTACCGCCGGGTCTTCCTCGACACGATCCAGAGCTACCGCTCGGCAGAGCCGGGCGTCGTCGAGATCACCTTTCAGGGGGCCGCCTGCGGGCGCAGCGGCGGCAGCTGCACGCGCCACTACACGGTCGGACCCGATGCGCTGACCGAACGTTCCGCCGAGTGACGGGGCAAACCCGCCCGGAAGGGGGCGGGTCGCGTTTTGCCTTGCACCGCCTGCTTGCCATGACGACACACCGCCCGGCGCGGCCTGCGCGCCGGGGTCGGGCGCAGGCCGTGAAGGCGGCACAGCCGGGGACGCGGAGGCCGCCTAGCTGTAGTGGGCCACCGGGGTGCCCGCGATGGCCGCCATGTTCAGCAGCCCGCGCGCGGTGATCGAGGGCGACACGATATGTGCCCGGTTGCCCATGCCCATCAGGATCGGCCCGACCTCCAGCCCGTCGGCCTTGGTCTTCAGGATATTGCGGACGGCAGAGGCCGAATCCGCATGCCCGAAGATCAGCACGTTGGCGGCGCCTGCCATCCGGTTGCCCGGAAGCAGCCGGGCCCGCAGGTCGGGGTCCAGCGCCGCGTCCACGTTCATCTCGCCCTCGTAGCAGAAGTCGTGGCCCTCGTTGTCGAGGATCTCCATGGCTTCGCGCAGCCGCAGGCCGGTGCCTTCGGTCAGGTTGCCGAACTGCGACTTGGAACAGAAGGCGATGTTCGGTTCCAGCCCGAAGCGGCGGACGTGGCGCGCGGCGCCGATGGCGATATCCGCCAGCTCGCGCGGCGAGGGGTCCAGGTGCACGTGGCTGTCCGCGACAAACAGCGGCCCGCTTTCGAGGATCATCAGCGAGAGCGCGCCGACCGGATGCAGCTTGCGATCGCCCAGCACCTGCCGGACGTAGTTCAGATGCCAGAGGTATTCGCCGAAGGTGCCGCAGATCAGGCTGTCTGCCTCTTCGCGCTGCACCATGACCGCGCCGATGGCGGTGGAATTGGTGCGCATGATGGCGCGCGCGATGTCGGGTGTCACGCCGCGCCGGGCCATGATGGCGTGGTAGGTTTCCCAGTAGTCGCGGTAGCGCGGATCGTTCTCGGGATTGACGATGTTGAAGTCGCGCTCGGGGCGGATTTCCAGGCCCATGCGCTCGCAGCGGGTCTCGATCACCTCGGGGCGGCCGATCAGGATCGGGGTCTCCGTGGTCTCTTCCAGGATCGCCTGCGCGGCGCGCAGCACGCGCTCGTCCTCGCCCTCGGCAAAGACGATGCGGCGGCTGGCGGTCGCGGCGGCCTGGAAGACCGGGCGCATCAGCAGAGCGGACTTGTAGACCGAGGCGTCCAGCTTCTGCTTGTATGCGGCGATATCGGCAAGCGGGCGCACGGCGACGCCCGACTCCATCGCGGCCTTGGCCACGGCTGTCGAGACGACGCCGGACAGGCGCGGGTCGAAGGGTTTCGGGATCAGGTAGTCGGCGCCGAAGGTCAGCTGCTCGCCGCGATAGGCGGCGGCGGCCTCGGCGCTGGTGGTCGCGCGGGCCAGCGCCGCGATGCCCTCGACGCAGCCGATCTGCATGGCGTCGTTGATCTCTGTCGCGCCCACGTCCAGCGCGCCCCGGAAGATGAAGGGGAAGCAGAGCACGTTGTTGACCTGGTTGGGGAAATCCGAGCGCCCGGTGGCGATGATCGCGTCGGGGGCGGCCTGCCGGGCGAGGTCGGGCATGATCTCGGGCGTCGGGTTGGCCAGTGCGAAGATGATCGGGCGGCTTGCCATCTGCGCCACGTGTTCGGGCTTCAGCACGCCGGGACCCGAGAGGCCAAGGAAGAGGTCGGCGCCCTCGATCACCTCGGAGAGCGTGCGCTTGTCCGAGGCCTGCGCAAAGGCGGCCTTCTGCGGGTTCATGTCCTCGGCCCGGCCCTCGTAGACCAGCCCGTGAATGTCACACAGCCAGATGTTCTCGCGCTTCACGCCCAGCTTCACCAGCATGTTCAGGCAGGCGATCCCCGCCGCGCCGCCGCCGGTCGAGACGACCTTGATCTGGTCGAAGCGCTTGCCCGCGACATGCAGCGCATTGGTCGCGGCGGCGCCGACGACGATGGCGGTGCCGTGCTGGTCGTCGTGGAAGACCGGGATGTTCATCCGCTCGCGGCAGATCTTTTCGACGATGAAGCAGTCGGGCGCCTTGATGTCCTCGAGGTTGATGGCGCCGAAGGTCGGCTCCAGCGCGCAGACGATGTCGGCCAGCTTCTCGGGGTCGCTTTCGTTCACCTCGATGTCGAAGCAGTCGATATTGGCGAACTTCTTGAAGAGCACGGCCTTGCCCTCCATCACCGGCTTCGAGGCCAGCGCGCCGATATTGCCCAGTCCCAGCACGGCGGTGCCGTTCGAGACGACCGCCACAAGGTTGCCGCGCGCGGTATAGCGGGCGGCGGTGGTCTCGTCGGCCTTGATCTCGAGGCAGGCCTCGGCCACCCCCGGCGAATAGGCGCGGCTGAGATCCCGGCCATTGGCAAGCGGCTTGGTCGCGCGGACCTCCAGCTTACCGGGCCTTGGAAATTCGTGGTAAGCCAGCGCCGCCTGACGCAGGCTATCGTTGGACGTATCGGACATGCGCTGGGCCCTCCTCCGAGGCATGGTTTAACGGTAAACTAAATTGAGTCTGCCGTTCGGTCATGCGCTGCGCCTAGCAGGTTCGGGGCTGGCTTGTAAACGCGCGAACACGCTGCGGTGCAGCGGTCGCAGGCGGTTTGGCGCCCTTGCTGGCAAGGCTGTGGCGGCGGATGGCAGTGGCGCCGGGACAACCGGTCTTGCCGGGCTTTGCGCCGGGTCGTGTGGTGCAGGCTTGCAGGGTGTCCGGTGCGGGCGCGGCCCGGCGTGGCGTCCGGTCAGGGTCGGGAAGGCCCCGCGGCGCTTGGTCCGGTGGCTGTCTTCGGGTGGACCACGCAGAAGCCCGGGGTCGCAAGCCAATAACAAGCCAGCAAAAAGGCAGCGGTGCCGTTTCCGGCCACGCTGCCTGTGATGATTGTTTCCCGGTGTGCCGGGCGGCAGGGGGCGTCAGGCGATCACTCTGTCATCCCGCGCAGCGTATCGATCCGGCGGTCGGCCTGACGGCTGGTCAGCGCGTCGTCGTAATCCTCGCCGGTATCCTCGCACAGCTGCAGCAGCACGGCGGCCTGATAGTCGGTCATGGGGGCATGGGGATCGGCGGGTATCTCGGCGGCGCCGTCGACAAGGGAGGTCTGGGTCATGGTTATGGGGTCTCCACCGTTTATGACGGGGGAACGCCGGAACCGAACGCCGGGTTCCCCTTGCAATCGCCGCCTGCCGTCGGAACAATGCGCTTCTGTTACAGGAGGCCCCGATGTCCGATCCGTCGCTTGCCGATGCCGCCCGCGTCGTGCGCGAAAACGCCTATGCCCCCTATTCCCGCTTCAAGGTCGGCGCCGCGCTGCGCAGCCGCTCGGGCGCGGTCTACGCGGGCTGCAACGTCGAGAATGTCGCCTACCCGGAAGGCACCTGCGCCGAGGCTGGTGCCATCGCCGCCATGGTCGCGGCGGGCGAAACGGCGATTGCCGAGGTCTACGTGATCGCCGACAGCCTCGACCCGGTGCCGCCCTGCGGCGGGTGCCGGCAGAAGCTGAAGGAATTCGCCGGGGCCGAGGTGCCGGTGACCATGGCGACCACGGATGGTGCGACCCTGCGCCTGACCGTCGGCGACCTTCTGCCCGGCGCCTTCGACAGCGGACATATGGACCGCGCATGATGGATGCGCGCAGCGTCATCGCCAGCCTGCGCCGCGGAGAAGAGCCCTCTGCCGAGGCCCTGCGCTGGTTCGCGCGCGGTCTTGCCGATCACAGCGTCAGCGCGGCGCAGGCCGGGGCCTTTGCCATGGGGATCTGCCTGCGCGGGCTCAGCGAAGAGGGGCGCGTTGCCCTGACCCTGGCGATGCGCGATTCGGGCGAGGTGCTGGACTGGGATCTCGACGCTCCGGTGGTCGACAAGCATTCCACCGGCGGCGTTGGCGACTGCGTGTCGCTGGTTCTGGCCCCGGCGCTGGCGGCCTGCGGGGTCTACGTGCCGATGATCTCGGGGCGGGGGCTGGGGCACACCGGCGGGACGCTGGACAAGCTGGAGGCCATCGCCGGTTACGACGTCTCGCCCGACGAGGCGCGGTTCCGTCAGGTGGTGGCCGACGCGGGCTGTGCCATCGTCAGCGCCTCGGCCCATACGGCGCCTGCGGACAAGCGGCTGTACGCGGTGCGCGACGTGACGGGGACGGTCGAAAGCCTCGACCTGATCTGTGCCTCGATCCTGTCGAAAAAGCTGGCGGCGGGGCTTCAGGCGCTGGTGCTGGACGTCAAGGTCGGCTCCGGCGCCTTCATGAAGACGGCGGAAGAGGCGCGGGCGCTGGCGCGGGCTCTGGTGGACACGGCCAGCGCGGCGGGCTGCCCGACGACGGCGCTGATCACCGACATGAGCCAGCCGCTTGCGCCCGCACTGGGCAATGCGCTGGAGGTGGACGCGGTGGTGCAGGTGCTGACCGGCACGCCCGGCCCGCTGCTTGAGCTCAGCGTCGCGCTGGGGGCCGAGGTGCTGGCCTCTGTCGGCATCCCCGACGGAGAGGACCGCCTGCGCGCGGCGGTCTCCTCGGGCGCGGCGGCAGAGCGTTTCGGGCGGATGGTCTACGGCCTTGGCGGGCCGTTGCATTTCGTCGAGAACTGGCAGCGCTTCCTGCCCGAGGCGCCGGTGATCCAGGAGGTCGCGGCGCAGGCGGACGGCGTGGTCTCGGCCATCGACGGCGAGGCGCTGGGGCTGGCGGTTGTCGACCTTGGCGGCGGGCGCCGGGTCGAAAGCGACCGGGTGGACCCTGCGGTGGGTCTGGATCAGGTCGTGCGGCTGGGCGAGCGGGTCCGGAAAGGCCAGCCGCTGGCCCGCATCCACGCCGCACGCGAGGAGCAGGCCGAGGCGGCGGCCCGCGCGGTGCGCGCGGCGGTGACGCTGGGCGAGGCCCCGACCGAAAGACCGCTGGTGCTGGAGCGCGTGACATGACCCGGGCCTTTCTTGTCGTGATGGATTCCGTCGGCATTGGCGGGGCGCCCGATGCAGGGGCCTTCTTCAACGACGGGGTGCCGGACACCGGGGCCGACACGCTGGGCCATATCGCTGCGGCCTGCGCCGCGGGGCGCGCCGAAGAGGGGCGCAGCGGGCCTTTGCAGGTTCCGACGCTGGCCGCGCTGGGGCTGTTCCATGCCCATGCGCTGGCCACCGGTGCGGCCATGCCCGAAACGCCCGCCCGGGGCCGCTGGGGCGCGGCGACCGAGGTCTCGAAGGGCAAGGACACGCCCTCGGGCCATTGGGAACTGGCGGGCCTGCCGGTGCCGTGGGAGTGGACCTATTTCCCGGACCGGACGCCCGCCTTTCCGCCGGATCTCATCGCGAAGACCTGCCGGATTGCGGGCACGGAGGGCACGCTGGCCAATTGCCACGGCTCGGGCACCGTGATGCTGGAGCGCTTCGGGGCCGAGCATATCCGCACCGGCTGGCCCATCTGCTACACCTCTGCCGACAGCGTCTTCCAGATCGCCGCGCATGAAGAGCACTTCGGCCTCGACCGCCTCTTGCAGCTGTGTGAAACGCTGGCGCCGACGCTGCACGCCATGAAGGTCGGCCGCGTGATCGCCCGGCCCTTTGTCGGGCAGGAAGGCGCCTTCCAGCGCACCACCAACCGGCGCGATTATGCGATCAAGCCGCCCAAGCCGATCCTGACCAACTGGGCGCAGGATGCCGGTCGGCGGGTCTACGGTGTCGGCAAGATCGGGGACATCTTCTCGATGACCGGCATCGACACGGTCCGCAAGGGCGGTGACGCGACGCTGATGGGCCACCTGTCGGACCTGATCGACGAGGCCGAAGAGGGCAGCCTGACCTTCGCCAATTTTGTCGAGTTCGACAGCCTTTACGGTCACCGCCGCGATGTCTCGGGCTATGCCCGCGCGCTGGAATGGTTCGACGCCGCTCTGGCCCGCGTGCTGCCGAAGCTGCGCGACGGCGACCTGCTTCTGATCACCGCCGACCACGGTAACGACCCCACATGGACGGGCACCGACCACACGCGCGAGCGCGTGCCGGTGCTGCTGCATGGTGCGGGCAGCGGACCGCTGGGGCAGGTGGCTTTTGCCGACGTGGCCGCCAGCGTGGCGGTGCATCTCAACCTGCCCGCGCAGGGCCCCGGAGGTTCCTTCCTGTGAACGATTACGACTACGATCCCGACGCCCCCATCGACGAAGAGCACATGGCCCGCATCCTCGATCTGCCCAAGGTCGAGCTGCACCTGCATTTCGAAGGCGCCGCGCCGCCTGCCTTCATCCGGGGGCTGGCGCAGGAGAAGAAGACTGACCTGTCGAAGATCTTCCGCGCCGACGGCTCTTACGCGTACCGCGACTTCGTGCATTTCCTGTCCGTCTACGAGGCGGCGACCAGCGTGCTGAAAGGCCCCGAGGATTTCGCCCGGCTTTGCACAGCCCTGATGGAGGAAAGCGCCAATGACGGCGTCGTCTATTCCGAAACCTTCGTCAGCCCCGATTTCTGCGGCGGCGGCGATGTGGGCGCATGGAAGGAGTATCTGCACGCCATCCGCGAGGCGGCGGAGGCGGGCGAGAAGACCTTCGGCGTCACCCTGCGCGGCATCGTCACCTGCATCCGCCACTTCGGCCCCGACAAGGCCAAAGCCGCCGCGCGCTGCGCCGCCGAGACCGCCGGCGACTGGATCACCGGCTTCGGCATGGGCGGCGACGAGAACATGGGCGAGCAGGGCGATTTCGCCTACAGCTTCGACATGGCCGCCGAGGCCGGGTTGCGGCTGACCACCCATGCAGGCGAATGGCGCGGCCCGCGCGAGGTGGAGAACGCCGTGACCGACCTGCGCGGGATGGAGCGCATCGGCCACGGCGTCCGCGCCATCGAGGACCCGCGCCTCTGCGACATCCTCGCCGAGCGCGAGATCACGCTGGAGGTCTGCCCCGGCTCCAACGTCTTCCTCGGCGTCTACCCCTCGCTCGACAAGCACCCGATCCAGCAGCTGCGCGCGCGCGGCGTGAAGGTCACCGTGTCGACCGACGACCCGCCCTTCTTCCACACGACCCTGCGGAAGGAGTACGAAAGGCTTGCCAAGACATTCCGCTGGGGGGCAGACATCTTTCAGGACCTGAACCGCACCGCCCTCGACGCCGCCTTCTGCGACGCGGCCACGAAAGAGGCGATCAAGAAGAAACTGGAGCCCGCGCCATGACTGAACACCTGACCGTCGTCCGCCACCCGCTGGTGCAGCACAAGCTGACGATCATGCGCGAAAAGACCACCTCGACCGCGTCTTTCCGGATGCTCCTGCGCGAGATCAGCCTGCTCTTGGCCTACGAGGTCACCCGCGATCTGGAGATGGGGGTGAAGACCATCGAAACCCCGATCTGCCCGATGGAGGCGCCGACCATCGAGGGCAAGAAGCTGGCCCTGGTCTCGATCCTGCGGGCGGGCAACGGGCTGATGGACGGCATACTGGAGCTGATCCCGGCGGCGCGTGTCGGCTTTATCGGGCTGTACCGCGACGAGGAAACGCTGAAGCCCGTGCAGTATTACAACAAGCTGCCCGAAGCGATGGGGGAGCGGCTGACCATCGTCGTCGACCCGATGCTGGCGACCGGCAACTCCTCTGCCGCGGCCATCGATCTGGTGAAAGAGGCGGGGGCCACCAATATCCGATTCCTCTGCCTTCTCGCGACGCCCGAAGGGGTGGCGAAAATGCGCGAACGGCACCCGGATGTCCCCATCGTGACCGCCGCACTGGACGAGCGCCTTGATGAAAAGGGCTATATCGTGCCCGGTCTGGGCGATGCCGGAGACCGGATGTTCGGCACCAAATAGGGGATTTCCTGCAGGCGGGGCGCCAGATCGGGCATTCCCGCCTTGGGGATTAAATCCACGATGCGGGCGCGGCGCGGCGATTGTCAGCCCGGCTGAAACGCCGAGCCTGCAAGGCTTCTCAAGGCTTTACAAGACCGGCGTCATTCGGGCATGCTTTCGCAATATCTGTGGGGGCAGACATGAAATTGAGTTCTATGAAGTTGACCGCATTGGTTGTGTCGTTTTTCGCGCTGTCTGCCGGCGCTGCCACGGCACAGGGGATGGACGCCACCCCGGCAAACTTTCCGCCCGCAGGGTTCAAGGGCACGCAGTTCGCGGATGCCCGGGGCTGCGTTTTCGTTCGGGCCGGGTTCGACGGAAACGTGACATGGGTTCCGCGCGTCACCCGCCAGCGCAAACATATCTGCGGCCAGACACCGACCAGCTTCGGCGGCGCGACGCGGACGGCGGCGGCCCCGGCGCCGCAGGAACGGCCCGTGCAGATCACCGTGACGACGCCGCCCGCCGCCACCCCGGCGGCCCCGGCGCCCACGGCGGGCGCAACGGCCCCGGCCCGCGTGGCCGCCCCGGCACCCGCCCGCGCCGCGCCTGCCGCGGCGCCGGTGCGTGTCGCGCCCGCCCCGGCGCGCGTCGCGACGACAACGCGGGTGGTCCGCCAGCCCGCGCCGCAGCCCGCTCCCGCTCCGCAGCAGGTGGTGCGTGTCCCGGCCTCCAAGCCGGTCGCCGCAGAGCCGCCGCGCGTGGTGCGCCGCGTACCCGCCGCAACGGCGCAGCCCGGTTCGCTGAAGACCTACCGCGTCGGCACGACCGTGAAGGTCCCGGCTCAGATCGCCTGCCAGAATGGTCAGACCACGCGCGTCGTCGACGGGCGCAGGGTGGCGCTGCGCTGCGGGCCGCAGGCGACCCCGCATGTCACCACCATCCGGCGCGGCGAGGCTCCGGCCCCCGGCAAGACCGTGCATTACAATCGCGGCAGCTGGGACGACAGCAGCCTTCGCGACCTGCCGGGCGATACCCGCATCGTGCCGCGCCACGTCTATGAAAGCCGCGATGTGTCCGACAACGTCGTGCCCGCCGGGTATCGCCCCGCGTGGGAGGACGACCGCCTGAACCCCTACCGGGCCTACATGACGCTGGACGGCTACGACGCGACGCAGAAGCTGTGGACCCACACCGTGCCGCGCCGCCTGATCAAGCGGGTCGGCGGCTACGAGCATCGCGACCCGATCCTGGCCTACCGTGTGCAGGACAGCAGCTATCCCGCGACCTCGGGGCAATATGGTCACCGCTCCACGGTTTCGTACCATGTGCAGGGCGAGGCCTATCGCAGCCCGGTCATGTCCACGCGTGGCGCGGCGCCGGTGGCGACCGCCTCGGACCGCTGGGTCGAGATCGGCGCCTTCACCTCGGCCTCTGGCGCGCAGGAGGCCGCGGCCCGCCTGACCGCGGCAGGGCTGCCGGTGAAGATGGCAAGGCTGACGCAGGGCGGGCAGGTGATGCGCTCGGTCCGGGTCGGTCCCTTCGCATCGGGCGCCGCCCTGAACGATGCGCTGACTGCCGTCAGGCGCACCGGCTACACGCAGGCCTACCTGCGCTGACCGCCGTACAGGTTTCCAGGCAAGGGGCGACGGGGCGATCCGTCGCCCCTTTTGCTTGTGACAGGACACGTCAGGGGCGCGGTGCCTTCAGCGGTAACCAGGGATCGGGGCAGGGGCTCTTGGTCGCGTCAAAGCGGCGGTTTCGCAGGCCACCGTCGGTGCCATGGTTGCCCTGCGCGACACCCGCGGGCCGAGCCTTGTACCAGCGGGCCGCATCCGGCGATGGGCAGGTGTTTCGGGTGCCGTCGCCGCGCCGGGGGCCGGTCCCTTGGCCCCGCTATGCCCGCGCCCTTCGGACCTCAGGACCCGCAGATCCCCTGCAGGCGGACCCAGTCGGCATCGGTCAGCACAAGGCGGCTGCCCTGCGCCGCGCGGGGATCGGCCTCGATCAGGGTCAGGACGGACTCGCCGGTGATGTCACGCGCATAGGCATAGGGGCTGGACCGCAGCTCGGCCTCGGAGAAGGCGGCCAGCCAGGGCTCCATCGGCGGATCGACGGGGCGGCTGGTCAGCAGGTGCTCTGCATAGGCGTCAAGCGCCGCATCCGGTAGGTTGCCGGTGGTCAGCAGGCGCAGGCTGGCCCAGAGCCCGGCGTGGTCCAGCACATCCGCAAGCGGGTCGCTTTGCCGGGCCCGGAGGGCTTCCGTCAGGATGAACCCCGCCGCGACGTCCGGATCCTCGTGATCCTCCAGCACATTGCGGTGCAGCAGGATGATCCGCCCGGGCAGGTGGGCCGACCGGCGGGCCCCGGCGGGCACGATGACGACGCTGCCGGTATCCCCCAGGACACGCCGCGCGAGGCGGCGCAGGGGCTGGCGGGCATCCGAGGTCATGCAGGGCTGGCCGGTCACGCGGGCGATCTGGGTGAGCAGGCGCTCGCCGATCTCGGCGCGCTTGACCATGGGCACGACCTGCACGGTGTAGCGTTCCAGCGCGCCCGGCAGCCAGAAGACCGCAAGCCCCAGCAGGATTGCGAAAATCGTTCCGCTGAGCAGGAAGCGCAGCTTTCCGGGGTGCGGGCGCTTGCGGTCGATGGCGCGCAGCAGCTTGTCGATCCCGGCGATCATGTCGCGCTCGCCCTCGCCCAGCTCCAGCGTTTCGCCGGGGTCGCCATCGGGGTGATAGATCGCCGGAACGGCAGAGCCGTTGGCCCGGATCACCGCCCCCAGCGACCAATGCGCCAGCGGGCGGTTCTGGATGTCGGACATGGTCAGGGTGGCGTCGCCCAGAGAGACCACAACCTCGCGCCGTTGAACGTCGGGCGCGGGGCGCCAGAGGCCAGTGGCCTCCAGCCGGTCGAACTCTTTCAGTGCTGTCATCGTGCGGGGCTGCTCTGCCTCAGGTCTCGGGCGACGCTATCATGCTGCCGGGGGGCGGGCAATCTGGCACGCGCGCGGGCCGGGCGCGTTGTCCGGGGATGGCGCAGGTGAGCGCGCCGCGACAGCCTGCGGGGGCGGGACGCCGGGGGCGCATCGCGGGGATGGCGTCGGGCCGGGCAGGGTGCGGCAACGCGGCGTGGCCGGTCCGGCGGGGCGACCAAGGCTCTTGCAAGAGCCTTGAAAATTCCGTGCACGGAATTTGCCGCCCTACCGCGCCCGCAGGAACTTGCGGCTGATGAAGCCCTCGGTGCCCTCGGCGTCGCGCACCCTGTACCAGACGGCGTTGCGGGCGATGCAGCCACGGACCGCACCGGCATGGCCGGGATCCTCCGGGTCGGCGGCCATGCTGCGGCAGGCCGCCGCGCAGCTTTGCCGCTCGTCCTGCCGCCCGGCGACCACCGGGTTGCCGATCAGCGTCAGGGCTTCGCCCAGAGGCACCTCGCGCAGGATCTCGGCGCCAAAGCCGGTGCCGCCGCGCAGGTTGACGTATTCGCTGACCTCGCTGACCGCGACCTCGGGTCCGGCGATCCAGCAGGAATCCCCGGCGGCGGGCGCAAAGGGCCGGGCGTCCGAGGCCAGAAGGACCGGCTTCAGCGCCGCCACCGGGTCCGGGCCCGCCACCGGCAGATCGGTCAGGACGGTGTCCGGCGGGTGCATCATGTAGGGGTAGAGCGTCGCCAGCGCCTCGGTGAAGCCGCCGCTGCCGAAGGAGACCTCGCCGATGGCGCCGCCGGGCTGTGGCTCGGGGAACAGCGTGACCGTGCATGCATAGGCGCCCTCGCCGAGGAAGGCGGGCAGGGTGGTGACGCGGACGCCGCCGTCGGGCGTCTCGATCGCGGTGTCGATCAGGGACAGCGCGTCGCTGATCCCGGCGGCGACCGGCGTCCCGTAGCGCGCGCTCTGGGCATTGGCGCAGGCCTGTTCCACCAGCGCCTCGCGCGGGGCGTCCGGGGCGGCCGTGGGCGTCACGGGCATGCGCCAGCGCGCGGCATCGCCGACGGTGGCGATCCGGCGCATCTCTCCGGGGGGCGTGGCCAGCATCTCCAGCAGCAGGCTTTCCGCGAAGGTCATGCCGATGTCGTCGCGCAGCGCCAGCAGGTCGCGCAGGCTGCGCAGCGCCACCCCATAGGCGGCGTCGATCTCGGCGCGGGAATGGCTGCGGTCTTCGGTGACCAGCGCCGGCGCGTCAAAGCCCAGCCGCCCGCGCGGGTGCAGCTGCCGGTCGGTGAGGGGCAGGTCTTCTTCGCCCTGCCGCTGCCCGGCCATGAACATCAGCGCGCAGGCGCTGTCGCAGGTGGCGCCCGGCCCGACGGCGGTGCCCATGCCAAGGCCTGCCACCTGCCGCGCGATCTCCAGCGCCGCGCCATAGTCGCCGCCGGGACTGTCGAGGCAGAGCCTGCGGGTGCCGTAGACCTCGGCCTGCCAGCCCTGCTCGGCGGTAAAGGCGGCGAAGGCCTGCGCGCTCTCCGGGGTCAGCGGGCCCGAGAGGGTCGCGGTGCAGCCCATGGGCCCGGGCTCTTCGGACAGCGTCACGGCGGCGGTGACGGGGGCCGCGAGCGAGGCGGCGGCCAGCATCAGGGCAGGGAACAGGCGCATCACAGGGATTTCGCCTGCCCGCGCAGTTCGAACTTCTGGATCTTGCCGGTCGAGGTCTTGGGCAACTCCTGGAAGACCACCACCTTGGGGCACTTGAAGCCCGCCAGCCGCTCACGCGTGTAGGCGATCAGGTCCGCCTCGGACACGTCGTGCCCGTCCTTCAGCTCGACGAAGGCGCAGGGCACCTCTCCCCATTTCTCGTCGGGCTTGGCCACCACGGCACAAAGCAGCACCGCGTCATGCCCCATCAGGCAGCCTTCGACCTCGACAGACGAAATGTTCTCGCCGCCCGAGATGATGATGTCCTTGGCGCGGTCGGCGATCTGCACGTAGCTGTCGGGGTGCTGCACGGCGATGTCGCCGGAATGGAACCAGCCGCCCGCAAAGGCCTCTTGCGTGGCCTTGGGGTTCTTCAGGTAGCCCTTCATCACGCCGTTGCCGCGAAACATGATCTCGCCCTTGGTCTGCCCGTCCATGGGGATCGGCTGGCCCGCTTCGTCATGCACGGCGAGGCCTTCCATGAAGGGCATGGCGACCCCCTGACGGGCCTTGACGGCGGCGCGCTCGGCACCCTGCAACGGCTCCCACTGGGCCTGCCATGTGCATTCCGTGGCGGGGCCGTAGACCTCTGTCAGGCCGTAGACCTGCGTCACGTCGAAGCCCATGGGCTCGATCTTGGCCAGAGTCGCGGGGGCCGGGGGCGCGCCCGCGGTGAAGACGCTGACGCTGTGCGAGAAGGGGCGGCGCTGGTCCTCGGGCGCGTTCACCAGCATGTTCAGCACGATGGGAGCGCCGCCGAAATGGGTCGCGCCCTCGTCGGCGATGGCGTCGAAGATCGCCTTGGCGGTGATGTCGCGGCAGCAGACCACGGTGCCGCCGAGGGCGGGCATCATCCACGTGTGGCACCAGCCGTTGCAGTGGAACAGCGGCACGATGGTCAGGTACTTGGGATGCAGGGTCATGCGCCAGGACAGCACCTGCCCCATGGCGTTCAGATAGGCGCCGCGATGGTGGTAGACCACGCCCTTGGGCCGCCCCGTGGTCCCAGAGGTGTAGTTGAGCGCGATGCTCTCCCACTCGTCTTCGGGCAGCACCCAGCCGAAACCCGGATCGGCGCCCGCCAGAACGTCCTCGTATTGCGGATAATCCGAGTGCCGGTGCACGCCCGCGAAATCGTCGGGCACCTCGATTACCTGCGGGGACGTGCCCTCCATGCGGTCCATGGCCTCGGCCAGAACGGCCACGAACTGCGAGTCGCAGAGCACCACCTTCGCCTCGCCGTGGTCGAGGATATAGGCCACCGTATCGGGGTCGAGCCGGGTGTTGATGGCGTTCAGCACCGCGCCGCAGGCGGGCACACCGAAATGCGCCTCTGCCTGCGCGGGGATATTCGGCAGGATCGTGGCCACCACGTCGCCGGGCTGCACCCCCATCGCCGCCAGAGCCGAGGCAAGACGGGTGACGCGCTCGATATACTGCGCATAGGTCTTGCGGTGCGGGCCGTAGACCACCGCGGGGTGATCCGGCCAGACCTGCGCCGCGCGGGTCAGGAAGGACAGCGGTGTCAGCGGTACGTGGTTGGCGGCTGTCTTCTCCAGCCCGGTTTCGTCCTTCAGCCAACCCATCGCATACCCTCCTGCCTTGTGGTCGGCGCGATAATGGACAAGCTTGGGCGGGGTGAAAAGGGGCGTCGGAGGCGCGCATGATCATCTCGCCCGGGCGCGGCTATGTCTTTGTTCACATTCCCAAGACCGGCGGCACCTCGATGGCCGCCGCGCTGGAGGCGCGGGCGCATCGCGACGACATCCCGATCGGCGATACGGAAAAGGCGGTCCAGCGCCGGGGGCGGGTGGCGAAGCTGCGCGGGCAGGCAGCGGGGCGGCTGTGGAAGCACTCGACGCTGGCGGATATCGACGGGGTCGTGACGGCGGCGGACCTGGACCGGATGCTGTGCTTTTGCCTCGTGCGGAACCCCTGGGACCGGGTTGTCAGCTATTACCACTGGCTGCGCGGGCAGAGTTTCGACCACGCGGCGGTGCGGATCGCCAAGGCGGTGGATTTCGCGGCGTTCCTGCGCCACGCCCACACGCAAGAGAGCCTGCGCGCATGGCCCTACGGGCGTTACATGCGCGATGCTTCGGGGCGGGAAAGGGGGCTGTTCCTGCGGCTGGAACACCTTACCGAGGACTGGGCCCCGCTGGTGGACCATCTGGGCTTCACGCCCGGGATCGGACACCGGAACCGCTCTGACCGGGCGGCGGGTTGGCGCGGCTACTACGACGATGCGACGCGGGCCATCGTGGCGGATCTCTGCGCCGAGGATATCGCACGCTTCGGCTATCGCTTCTGACGGCTGGGGCCGGAACGATAATCGCCCCGCCTGAGTGAGGCGGGGCGGAAGAGGCGCAGGATCCCGGTTTAGGGAATGAATGGCGACCCCGCGCCCCTACCTCGTGCGGGCTTACATGTCCGAAGAGACAGCGAAGCCCGAGAAGCCGCCCATGCCGAGATCGCTCAGCATCGTCGCGGCGCCGGTTTCGAGGTCGATCATGTAGAGGCCCGCGCTCTCGGCGCCTTCCATCTGCAGGATCGCATAGGCCTGGTTCTCGTCTTCGGCGGGCGACAGGATGTCGAAGCCGCCCATGCCGGAGAGGTCGACCTCTTCGCCCTCGACCGTGACCTTGCCGATGGTTTCCAGCGTGCCCGCGTTGTTGGCGAGGCTCACCAGCGAGTCGGTGCCCGCGTCCAGCGCGTATTGGAAGGTGCTGCCCGCGACCGCGCCGTTGATGGCGTTGGTATAGGCATTGGCGAAGATCATCGGCGTCGCACCGGCGTTGGCGTCACCCTCGGCATAGGCGAGGTCGGTGAAGCGCATGACCTTGCCGGCCTTCTCGTCGCCGTCGCCGAAGCCCTCGGGGAAGTAGACGAGGTTGTCCCCGGTCGAGGACACGGCGCGCACGGCGTCGATGGCATTGTTGAAGTCGAAGGCGACCATGGCGTCGGCGCCGATCGTGGCATCCTCGGCGAAGGCCGCGCCAAGGTCGGTCATCTCGCCCGACATCGGGTCGAGGGTGTAGATCATGCCGTCGGCGAAGCCCAGAAGCGCGCCGGTCACCGGGCGGAAGGCGATGGCGTCGAGGGCGGAGTCCAGCGGGTAGGTCTGTGCCTCGCCGGGGGCCGCGATGTCGGCCATCACCACCAGCGTGGCGCCGTCATCGGCCAGAGCGTAGCCCATGTTCCCGGCATGGCCCATCGCCAGAAGCGGCGAAGCGGACAGGGTTGCAAGGGCGGTGGCGGTCAGGAAACGCTTGGTCATTGTAAGCCTCTCTGTCGGTTGCGGGGGCGTCGCGCCCCTCGATGCAACGGAAGACACGAAGAGGCCGCGAAAACGGTTTCACCGCGTGGTGCAAAAGTTTTGCCTGACCTTGCGGCATGGTGGTCTGCGGTGCCCCCGGGCGCCCGGCACCCGCAGGCCCGGTGCCCCCGTCGCGCCGTCGAGGGGGCTCTGTCACGGTATGCGGCAGGGCCTGGGCCTGCCTCGCAGGCCAGTCTCTGCGCCGTCCTGACGCGCCCGCCCCGGCCGTCCCGCCCGCGCTATTCCGGCAGAGCAGGGAGGCGCGCGCTCTTGCTGCCCTGCGGGTTTCGCAGGGGGGAGGCGCGGCGGGCTGGTCGCGCTGCCGGGTCTCTGGGGCCGCGCCTAGCGCAGCGGCGTGAACAGCGCGTCGGTCATCGTGCAATCGCGGATCGTGTCGCGCCCGCAGGGCACCGGGATCAGGTCGCGCGACAGGCAGACCCGCGCCTCCTGGATCATGCCGTCGCGGCAGGTGATGGTCAGCATATCGGCCTTCAGCCCCGGGTTGGCCTTCAGAAAGGCCTCTTCCACCACCGCCGCGGGCAGTTTCACCGCCTTGTCGAGGCTGCGGAAGACCTCGGGCCGGGTGATCGAGCCATAGGCCTGCCGCGACAGGTCGTAATAGGCCCGCGCCGAAAGCCCCGAACAGGCGCCGTGTTTCTTCCACTGGTGCCACGCCAGCCCGCCCGAGCCCATGATGTCCGCCATCGCGCCGGTCATCTGCCGCGAGGGCGCGCGTTCCACCGTCGGGCAGTAAGAGGGCCAGCCGCGATGGTACTGCGGCCAGAGCCCGTGCAGCACCCAGCCCGCGTCGGTGTCGCATTGCTCGGCCTCGCGGGCGTCGCCTTCCAGCCTGCACCAGTTCGGCGACCACGACAGCGCCATGACGTAGTAATCGAACGCGCCCGCCTTCTCGCCATCGGCAAAGGCCTGCGCGGGCAGGGCGGTCAGCAGGGCGGCGGCAAGGGTCGCGAGGCGCATTTTCTCTTCCTTTTTGGGTTCGGCGTCACTATATAGCGGCCAAGTTTCCCGACAACGGCAACCCGTCCCGGAGATCATCCGGGGCCTCCCGCGGCCCTCACCGGCCCGGGGTACGCGGAAGATTTGCCGTTCGCCAGACCGAGAAGGAGAAGAGAAAGATGTCCAAGCTGCTGCATCCCAAGGCGACCGCCGTCTGGCTGGTGGACAACACGACGCTGTCGTTCAAGCAGATCGCCGATTTCACCGGTTTCCACGAGCTCGAGATCCAGGGCATCGCCGATGGCGACGTGGCCACCGGGGTGAAGGGCTTTGACCCGGTCGCCAACAACCAGCTTGTGCAGGAAGAGATCGACAAGGCGGAGAAGGATCCGCTGTATAAGATGAAGGTCAAGTTCAACCCCGCCGCCCGGGACGAGGACAAGCGCCGTGGCCCGCGCTACACCCCGCTGTCCAAGCGGCAGGACCGCCCGAACGCGATCCTCTGGCTGGTGAAGTTCCACCCCGAGCTGACCGACGGCCAGATCTCGAAGCTGGTCGGCACCACCAAGCCGACGATCCAGTCGATCCGCGAGCGCACGCACTGGAACATCCAGAACATGCAGCCCATCGACCCCGTCGCCCTTGGCCTGTGCAAGCAGACCGAACTGGATGCCGCCGTTGCCAAGGCCGCGAAGGCCGTCGCCAGCGTCATGACCGACGACGAGCGCCGCAAGCTGGTCTCGACCGAGCAGAGCCTCGACATGGACGGAAACGAACCGCGCCTGCCCACCGCCATCGAGGGGCTGGAGACCTTCTCGCTGTCCGATCCGCGCGAGGATGACGAGGACGAGGACAAGAAGAGCGACGCCGATTATTCGGATGCCGACAGCTTCTTCAACCTGCCGGACAGCAGCGACGACGACGACGAAGAGGACGACGATCCGCGCGGCTGATCAGGCCCGGACCGACCCCAGTATGGCGCCCCGGTGGAGAGATCCGCCGGGGCGTCTTGCGTTTCGCACCGGACCTGTCGGGCCCACGGCCCCGGACCATGCGGCGACGGTCCCTGCGCCGTTCCGGGGGGCGCCTGCGTGATCCGGCACGGGGGGCGGTGCCGCGCGTGGCAGGTTTGCCCGTCCCGGCGTCCGTTCGCACCCTTTCACGGCAGGGGCAGGGGCAGGGGCAGGGGCAGGGGCAGGGGCAGGGGCAGTCCTGCCGGGCGTCAGAACCGTTTGCGCGCGTTCAGCGCCGCCGTGATGGTGCCGTCGTCGAGGTAGTCGAGTTCGCCGCCGATGGGCACGCCCTGCGCCAGCGAGGACAGCGCCACGCGCCCCTCCAGCCGGTCGGCGATGTAATGCGCCGTGGTCTGCCCGTCGACGGTGGCGTTCAGGGCAAGGATGACCTCGGTCACGTTCTCCGCCTCCAGCCGGGTCAGCAGTTGCGGGATGCGCAGCTGGTCCGGCCCGACGCCGTCCAGCGCCGAGAGCGTCCCGCCCAGCACGTGGTAGCGCCCGGTAAAGACATTCGCCCGCTCCATCGCCCAAAGGTCCGAGACATCCTCGACCACGCAGATCAGCCCGTTGCCGCGCGCCTCGGACCGGCAGATCTCGCAGATGTCCTCGGTGCCGACATTGCCGCAGTTCAGGCATTCGCGGGCGCTGTCGGCCACCGCCATCATGGCCTCGGCAAGGGGGCGCAGCAGGGCGGCGCGCTTGCGGATCAGGTGCAGCACCGCGCGCCGCGCCGAGCGCGGACCAAGGCCGGGCAGCCGCGCCATCAGCGCGATCAGCGCGTCGATGGGATCGTTGGGGCGGCTCACGGGGTCTGGACCTCTCCGGGGACGGCGACCCGCTCGACCCGGTAGCCCCGGTCGCGCAACAGCGCCACCATGCCCGCCTCTCCCGGCAGGTGAAAGCTGCCCACGGCGACAAAGGCCCCGCCTGCGTCGAGGGCGGGTGCCGCCGCCTCGACAAAGTCATGGTTGCGCTCGTCCAGAAGCCAGCTGTCGAGCGCGTCGAGCTGTTCCAGCCCGGCCTCGCCGAAGAGGGTCTCTATCCGCGCGCGGTCCTGCATCATGGCAATGGCGGAACGGCCCTGAAGATACAGGGCAAAGCCGGTGGCGCGGCCCTTCCAGTCCTCGACCGGGGCCAGATAGCTGCCGTAGATCGTCAGCATCGCCGCACCCATCGACCGCCCGCCGGTGCCGTCCAGCTTCTGGCGGATGCGCTGCGCCGGTTCCAGCCCGAGGATCCGCGCGCCCTTGATGTGGCCCAGCGTCTGGATCAGCGTGTCCTGCGTCGGATAGGTGCCCGAGGCGAAATCCTCGCAGGGTGACCAGAGCAGCACCTCCATCAGCGCGCCGAGGGTCAGGTAGTCGGTCGCCTCGCGCCCCCAGCCGATGCCGTCCAGCCGGTCGCGGATCCAGCCGTCGACACGCGGATCGAGCGAAAGCGTGTTGTACGCCGAGGGCTGGCCGTCGGCGATGTAGCGGCCCTGGTGGGTGACATCGGCGTAATAGGCGGCACGGCTGGGATAGACCGGGTCGATCTCCAGCGCGACGGTCTTCGCGCGCGCGATCTCGGCCAGCACCATGTCGGGCAGGTCCAGAACCTCGCGCTGGGTGCTGTGGAAGGTGCCCCACAGATGCGAGACGGCGCCGCCCGGCGCGGTGATCCGCCAGAACCGGCCAAGGCCGTTGGGGATCTCCGCGGCCTGCCGTTCCAGCTCTGCCAGCGGCGCGTCCAGCGTATCCTCGTAGAGCGCGACCTGCGGCACGTCGCAGACGTCGCGCGTGGCCCAATCCTGCGCCAGCGCGGGCCCGGCTGCCAGCGCGGCAAGGCCGACGGCAAGGGCTTTCAGGGGGAAGCGGGCAAGGGACATGGCGCGGGTTTCCTGCTCAACGACCCGCTTGCGGGGCCTGTTGCCGCCACTCTAGGGCCTTTTCGCACGATGCTGTATCGCTTTTCACAGCGGGCGGCGCCGGACCCGCAGCGGGGCCGCCGGTGCCGCGTCCCCAAGGCCGGTGGCCCGGGCAGGGCGCGGCGACCCAAGGGCCGCCCGCACAAGGGTCAGAACGGCAGCTTCATGTCCGCGGGCAGGCCCATCGCTTCGGTCAGCTTGCGCATTTCCTGCTCGGACCGCTCCGAGGCCCGGCTCTGCGCGTCCTTGATGGCGGCCAGGATCAGGTCCTCGACCACCTCTTTCTCGTTCGGGTCGAAGATCGTCGGAGAGATGTCCAGCGCGGTCAGCTCACCCTTGGCGGTGGCCGTCGCCTTGACCAGTCCCGCGCCGCTTTCGCCGGTGACTGTGATCGTGTTCAGGCTTTCCTGAAGCTCGGCCATCTTGGCCTGCATCTGCTGCGCCTGTTTCATCATCTTGGCCATGTCGCCAAGGCCGCCGAGACCTTTGAGCATTGGTATTCTCCGCTAGGGCTGAAGTTGCGGGTTTATCGCAGGGCTGACGAGAGGGGGCAAGGGGCGGGCTGCCAGGGCCATTGCCCGCCCGGACCTCATGGCGAAATCTGCGCGGTTTCGATACGTTCGATCAGGGCGTCGAGGTCATGCGAGAGGCTGCCGGGATCGCAGGTCAGCGTGGCGACTTCGGTCGCGCCCTTCATCACGGTGATCCCGCCCGTCTCGCCCGAGGACCAGACGTCGTAACGATAGTCGCCGCCCGGCGCGTTGAAGGTGACGCTGGACCACGGCTCGCCACCCATGCCGTTCCAGGGGGTATAGTAAAGCGACGCCAGATCCTGCGTGATCGCCAGTTCCGGAGGCTGCCCGGGCCGGAAGAAGCCGTACTGTGCCTGATCGCCGTCCAGCCAGAAGGCATCGCAGACCTCTACCGCCTTGGCACCGCCATCGAAAGTGCAGGCAAACCGGACGGATTCGTCCAGCTCGCAGAACTGTTCGGCAAGAAGGGGCAGGGCGCTTGCAGCCAGCATGGCCGCAGCCAGAAGGGGGGGCTTTGTCATGGTCTTTCCGTGTCTCATCATCATTCCCGCGACGCCAGCCGTCCGCAGAAGGGTCACTCTTCCTCGAAGGGATCCCATTCGTCCTCGACCTCGGGCAGGGCGTCCAGTTCCGCCTCGACCTGCGCCTCTTCGGCGGTCTTGACCGACTTGATCCGCGCCTTGGGGAAGGCCATCAGCGCGGCCTGCACCAGCGGGTGCTGGCGGGCCTCTTCCTCGATTGCCAGCCGCGCGGCGTCGCGCCGCTCGAAGACCGTCTGCGCCTCGCAGCCGTTGACCACCGAGACGCCCCAGCGGTTGCCGGTCCAGCGTTGCAGGGCGGTGCCGAGACGCTGGGCAAGATCGGCGGGCGCGGTTTCGGTCGGGGTGAACTCGATCCGGCCGGGCTGGTAGGCGGCAAGGCGCAAGCCGCTTTCGACCTCGACCAGAAGCTGCACGTCGCGGTTGGCGCGGATCAGGTCCAGCACATGCTCGAAGGTCGGATAGCGCGCCAGCGCCTGATCGGCGGCCAGCGCCACCACGGTGTTGCCATAAGACGCGGAGGGACCGCGCGGGCCGGGATGCGTGGGCTGGGGCACGCCCTGCGCCTGCACCTCGCCGCCGTGGCCATGGGCCATGCCGCCGCCGCCGCTGCCGGGAGCGGGCGGGGGCGGGCTGTCCTGCAACCGGCGCAGCAATTCCTCGGGCGAGGGCAGTTCCGCCACATGGGTCAGCCGGATCACCGCCATCTCGGCGGCCATCATGGCCGAGGGCGCGTTCGCGACCTCTTCGATGGCCTTCAGCAGCATCTGCCAGGCCCGGCTGAGGGGCCGCATCCCGAGACCATCGGCAAAGGCCAGCCCGCGCGCGCGTTCGTCCGGCGAGATCGTCGGGTCCTCGGCGGCGTCCGGGGTGATCTTCACCACGCTCACCCAATGGGTCAACTCGGCAAGGTCGCGCAGCACCGCCAGCGGGTCGGCGCCGTCGGAATACTGCGCCGAGAGCTCGGTCAGGGCGCCCGCCGCATCGCCGCGCATGATGCGCTCGAACAGGTCCATGACCCGGCCCCGATCAGCGAGGCCCAGCATGGCGCGCACCTGGTCGGCGCCGGTTTCGCCTGCGCCGTGGGAAATCGCCTGATCCAGAAGCGAGGTCGCGTCGCGGGCCGAGCCTTCGGCGGCGCGGGTGATCAGCGCCAGCGCCTCGTCGGTGATCTCGGCCCCTTCGGCGCCCGCGATCTTGCGCAAGAGACCGATCATCACCTCGGGCTCGATCCGGCGCAGGTCGAAGCGCTGGCAGCGCGACAGGACCGTCACCGGCACCTTGCGGATTTCCGTCGTGGCGAAGATGAATTTGACGTGGGCGGGCGGCTCTTCCAGCGTCTTGAGCAGGCCGTTGAAGGCCTGCGTCGACAGCATGTGCACCTCGTCGATGATGTAGATCTTGTAGCGCGCCGAGGCGGCCCGGTAGTGCACGCTTTCGATGATCTCGCGGATGTCGCCGATGCCGGTGCGGCTGGCGGCGTCCATCTCCATCACGTCGACGTGGCGGCCCTCCATGATGGCCGTACAGTGCTCGCACTGGCCGCAGGGTTCGGTTGTCGGGCCGCCGTTGCCGTCCGGGCCGATGCAGTTCATGCCCTTGGCGATGATCCGGGCGGTCGTCGTCTTGCCGGTGCCCCGGATGCCGGTCATGATGAAGGCCTGCGCGATGCGGTCGGCCTTGAAGGCGTTGCGCAGGGTGCGCACCATGGCATCCTGCCCGACGAGGTCGGCGAAGGTTTCCGGGCGGTACTTGCGGGCAAGCACCTGATAGGCGGGCGAGTCGGTCATGGGCTGTCCTCGGTCGGGCAGGCGCAGGGTATCGGCTGCATGGCATCGGGTGCAAGCCGAAGGGCGTGACGGCCCCGCCGTTGCCGGGCAAGGCCGGGCGGGCCGGGAACCGCTCGCGGGAATGTGACGTTGGGGCATCATGCGCGGCATGGAGGGCAGGCGATGCGGTTGAGGAACATCCGGGGCAGCCGGAACGTCGAGGATCGGCGCGGACGCGGGGGCGGCGGCGCTGCCGTGGGAGGTCTGGGCATCGGCGGGGTGCTGCTGGTGCTGGCCATCGGCTATTTCACCGGCATCGACGTGACACCGCTGCTGAACGGCGGCGCGCCCCAGTCGCAAGGCGCCCCGCGCGAACTGACGGAGGCCGAGAAGCAGGCCGGAGAATTCAGCGCCCGCGTGCTGGCCACCACCGAAGAGGTCTGGTCGGACGTCTTCCCCGACAGTTTCGGCGGTCCCTACGATCCGCCCACGCTGGTGTTGTTCTCGGGTGTGACCTCCAGCCCCTGCGGCGGCGCCTCGGGCGCCACCGGGCCGTTCTACTGCCCGGCGGACGAAAAGGCCTATCTGGACACGGAATTCTTCGCCACCATGCGGTCGCAGCTTGGCGCCGGGGGCGATTTCGCCGCCGCCTACGTAATCGCCCACGAGGTCGCCCACCATGTCCAGAACGAGCTGGGCATCCTCGGCGAGGTCAACGCCCTGCGCCAGCGGGCGGGCCAGCGCGAGGCCAATGCGCTGACGGTGCGGCTGGAGTTGCAGGCCGATTGCCTGTCGGGCGTCTGGGCCAGCAAGGTGCAGGGCCTGATGGAAAAGGGCGACCTTGACGAGGCGCTGAACGCGGCCCGGCAGATCGGCGACGACACGCTGCAACGGCGCGCCGGGCGGGTGCCGCAGCCGCATACCTTCACCCATGGCACCTCGGAGCAGCGGCAGCGCTGGTTCGCGACGGGCTTCGACAGCGGCGATCCGCAGGCCTGCGATACCTTCGGGACCGATACCCTGTAGGCCACACGCCGCGCTTGTGTGAGAGGCGGCGCTGCGCAGCTTCGGCTTCGCCCCATCCCGGGCGCTCCGCGGTATCTTCCAAATCAAAGGAGGGCAGGGGCCTGTGGTCCTGTCGTGCCTCTGGCGGGTGTGCGGTTGCGTGGCACCGGCAGGCGCGCGCGGGGCTTGCGCTGCGGGCGCGATTCGTGGTCTTTGGCGGCAAGGGCCATCGCAGGGGGCCTCCTGATCCGCGGAAAGCGTGATGCACCTGCCCAAGGACGACCGACAGCATTCTTCGGTTCTCTCTTGCCCGACAGGCGGATCACGGGCGTTGACGGAGGAACCCTCATGCCCGACCTTTCCCTCGATTCCCTGCGCCGAGAGGCGAAGCTGTTGCAGCGCGCGTGGATCGCGCGCGACCCTCAGGCCGTGATACGGCTGAAAGAGCACCCGCCGCGCGGCAGGCAGGATCTTGTTCGCGCGGATTTTCTGCATGTGATCGCGCAGGAAAACGGCTTTGCCAGCTGGCCCCGGCTGAAACTGGCGGCCGAGACCATGGGCCTTGACCGGGCCACCGCGCTGCAACGGCTGAAGATCGCGCTTTTTCACGGCCGCAACGCGCTGGTGGAAGAGTTGCTGTTGCAGTGGCCGGATCTGGCGGACGGGATGTTCGGTCTGGAATGCGCGCTCTACCGGCGAGAGGCCGTTGCGGCGGCCCTTGCACGGAACCCGGCGCTTGCGGTGACAGAGGCGGGCGGACGGCGCCCCATCCTGCACCTTGCCTTCTCGCGCTGGTTTCAGGGGCGGCCCGGCGTGGCGGCGGAGATGCTGGCGGTGGCGGAACTGCTGCTGGCGCATGGCGCGGATGTGAACGACGGCTTTGCCATGACCCCGGGCGAGCCGCATCTTCTGTCGGCGCTCTACGGCGCCGTGGGGCACGCGGGCAACATGGTGCTGGCGCGCTGGCTGCTGGATCACGGCGCCGATCCGAACGACGGCGAGTCGCTGTATCACGCCACGGAACTGGGCCACCGCGAGGGACTGCGCATGCTGCTGGAGGCAGGCGCCGACCCGCGCGGGACCAATGCGCTGCTGCGGGCGATGGATTTCAACGATCACGAGGCGGTGGCGCTTCTGCTGGCCCATGGCGCGCAGGCCGATGACTTCAACGATGCGACGGTGGCGGGCGAGGCACCGGTGGTGGTGCCTGCGCTGCATCAGGCGGCGCGGCGGGGGTGCGACCGGCGCATGGCAGAGCTGGTGCTGACGGCGGGCGCCGATCCCGACCGGCGGCACGCGGGCGTCACAGCCTATGCGCTTGCGCGGGTCTTCGGCTCGACGGCGGTGGCAGAGGCGATCGCGGATGCGGGCGGCAGCACCGAGCTGACCCGCGAAGAGGCGCTGATGGCCCGGGCGGCAGAGGGGCAGGACTCTCCGGGCGCCTATATCGACCCGGCGCGGCTGGCCCCGGCCTACGCCGACCTGATGCGCGAGCTGGTGCATCTGCCGGGGCGGCTGGCGCAGATGAAGCGGCTTGTCGACCTTGGCGTTCCCTTCGACAGGCCCGATCCGCATGAGCAGGTCACGCCGACCCATGTGGCGGGCTGGGCCGGGAAGGCCGAGGTCCTGAAGTGGCTGCTGACCCTGCGGCCCGACCTGAGCCATGTGAACGGCCATGGCGGCACCCTGCTGGGGACCATCCTGCACGGGGCCGCGAACAATCCCGACCGGGCGGCGGGGGATTACCTCGGGTGCCTCGAACTGGCCCTGCGGCAGGGCGTGGCGCTGCCCCGGCGCGAGATCCCGCTGGCCCCCGAGCCCCTGCGCGACTTCCTTGAAGACTGGGCCGAGGCGCGGCCCGGGCAGGTGGTCTGAGGCGCGGGCGTCGCCCGGCTGCCTGGCGTCCTGCGCTCTCTGGGCGCTGCCGCGCAAGTGTGTATCATCGGGCGATTCGTGTTGGATGGCCGGAAGGGACTGCATGGCGGAAGCGGAACAGAGGGGCGCGGCGGTGCTGCATGTGCTGCCGGTGGGCGGCGGGATCGTGGCCCTGTCGCCGCTGCCGGGCGCCGCGGGGGATTTCCGGGGCAATCTGGAGCATGTCACCAGCCTGCGGCCCGCTTTCGTGGTCTGTCTCGCCACCCAGGCCGAGATGGAAGAGGTCGGCGCGCGCAGCCTGCCGCAGGCGGTGCAGGACAAGGGCACGCGCTGGCTGCATGTGCCCGTGATGGCCGCAGAGGCGCCTTCCGCCGAGACCCTGTCCGCCTGGACCGAGGCCAGCGCGGCCCTGCGGCGCGCGCTGGCGGGAGGCGGGCGCGTGGTTGTCTACAGCCGTGCGGGCGCCGGGCGCGCCGGGATGCTGGTCTTGCGGCTGATGATCGAGGCCGGAGAGGCGCCGGACGAGGCCGAGACACGGCTTGTGGCGGTGCATCCGGGGGCGGTGGTTCCGGGCCCGCAGCGGGACTGGGCGCTGGCGGCCCCGCGCGAGGCGGTGGAGTTCCGCAGGCACCCGGACGAGGCGCGGCGCGCCGGGCCGGGCAGCGGCAAAAAGCCGTGAGTGAGGGGGCGATTCACAGCGCGGCCCGCTGACGAGCGCGTTGCGATGTATAGGAGAGGGCTGACCGCTTTAGGCAGCTTTCCTGCGGAAAGCGCCTGTCGCTTTGCGACTTGTGCAAGGCACAAATCGCTGGGTGAGAGATTGCAACGACCCAAGCGGGGCTCGTTACGGCTGCTTCCTTCCGGACCTGACCGGGTTGGCGAGGCGCTTGCCCGCACAACCTCTCAAGAGGGCATGTAGGACAGACGAGCGGCTTTTGCAATGGGGGCAGGTGCGCTAAGGGCTGCGGATGGACACGCGTTTCGAGATATTCCTGAGCGCCCCCCCGGGGCTGGAGCCGGTGCTGCTGGATGAGGTGGCCGAGGCGGGCTTTGCCGAGCCGCAGGCGGTGCCCGGCGGTGTGACCGTCATGGGCGGCTGGCCCGAGGTGCGGCGCGCCAACCTGGTGCTGCGCGGCGCCGGGCGGGTGCTGGCGCGGGTCGGTGAATTCCGCGCCTTCCACCTTGCGCAGCTGGACAAGCGGGCGCGCAAGTTCCCCTGGGCCGGGGTGCTGCGCCCGGATGTGCCGGTCCGGGTCGACGTGACCTGCCGGAACTCCAGGATCTACCACGATCGCGCGGCCCGGCAGCGGGTCGAACGGGCGATCACCGAGACGCTGGGCTCCCCCATCGAGGCAGAGGCGCCGCTGCGCGTCATGGTGCGGATCGAGGACGACCTCGTGACCATCTCGGTCGATACCTCGGGTGAGCCGCTGCACCGGCGCGGCTTCAAGGAGGCGGTCGGCAAGGCGCCCATGCGCGAGACCCTTGCCGCGCTGTTCCTGCGCCAGTGCGGCTACAGCGGGACAGAGCCGGTGGTGGACCCGATGTGCGGCTCGGGCACCTTCGTGATCGAGGCGGCAGAGATGGCCGCGGGGCTGGCGCCGGGGCGCGGGCGGGGCTTTGCCTTCGAGACGCTGGCAGGCTTCGATGCCGCAGAATGGGCGGCGGAGAAGGCCGGGTTGCCGCGGCGGGAGACGACGCTTGTCTTTCGCGGATCGGACCGCGACGACGGGGCGATCCGGGCGAGCCTTGCCAATGCCAAGCGGGCCGGAGTGGCCGGGATCTGCGCCTTCGACCGCCACGCCGTCAGCGACCTGAAGCGGCCCGACGGGCCGCCGGGACTGGTGATCGTGAACCCGCCCTACGGCGCGCGGATCGGCGACCGCAAGCTGCTCTTCGCGCTCTACGGCGCGCTTGGCGCGCGGCTGCGCGAGGATTTCGCGGGCTGGCGGCTGGGCATGGTCACCAGCGACGGCGGGCTGGCCAAGGCCACCGGGCTGGCGCTGGAGGCCGGGCCGCCGGTGGCCTTCGGCGGGCTGGCGGTGAAGCTCTACCAGGCGCGTATCTAGCCTGTCGGCGTGGCGGCTCTGTTTGCGCTTCGCGCAAAGGCGCCCGCCCGCCGACCCCGAGCCGGTGCAATGCCGGTCCGGGCCCTGCGCTGCGCGGCCGCGTCGGAATGGATATTTGTAGACAGAAGAAACAGGCACGCGCTCCTTGTTTCTTCTGTCCGGAAATATCCCGGGGAGCGCGAGGGGCTGGCCCCTCGATCCCGTCCGT
The DNA here is from genome assembly GCF_048381735.1 of Ponticoccus sp. (in: a-proteobacteria). Taxonomy (NCBI): domain Bacteria; kingdom Pseudomonadati; phylum Pseudomonadota; class Alphaproteobacteria; order Rhodobacterales; family Roseobacteraceae; genus Ponticoccus; species Ponticoccus sp. (in: a-proteobacteria). Next base: position 478,135 of record NZ_JBLXGL010000003.1, on the reverse strand, counting down.
GAAACCAGGTCCGGCGGTGAGGCCGGGGCGCCATGCGCCGCCGCTCCCCCCCCCGGACCGTCAGAGCGTCATGCGGAAGAGCGCGAAGCCGTTCTCCCCCTCGCCGGCGTCCTCGATCCGGACCGCCTTCACATCGGCCGCATGGTTGCGCGCGCTGGGGCCGGTCTCGAAGAGCACCGTGGTGTCCTTGTCCATCGGGGCGAAGGACCAGTTGGCATCCGCCGCGGGGTTGATCGTGCCCTGATCGACAATGAAGCGCACGATGACGTCGCGGTTGGTGTCGGGGGCCTCGAAGATGATCGTGTCGCCTCCCGCGCCGGGGAAGCTGCCGCCGCCCGAGGCGCGGTAGTTGTTGGTGGCGATGACGAACTCCTGCCCCGGATCGATCGGCGCGCCTTCGAATTGCAGGTTGACGATGCGATTGGCCCCGGGGTTCATCTCTTCGCCCTTGGGCCCGTATTTCGACGGCTGCGAGAGGTCGATCTGGTAGGTCACCCCGTCGATCACGTCGAAGTTGTAGGAGGGGAAGTCCGGGTTCAGCAGGGGCGCGTCAGAGGCGCCGGGATCGACCTGGTTGAACATGCCCGCCGAGCGTTCCAGCCAGTCCTTGACCTGCGCGCCCGTCACCTTCACCGCGCGCACCGTGTTGGGATACAGGTACAGGTCGGCGACGTTCTTGATCGCCACCGGGCCGGGCGCCACGTCGGTGTAGTAATCCGGCCCGCCGCGACCGCCGGCCTTGAAGGGGGCGGCGGCGGACAGCACCGGCAGGCCCGCGTATTCGGTCCCGGCCAGCATCTCTTCGATGTACCACTTCTGCGCCTGCGACACGATCTGCACCGAGGGGTCGTCGGCCACCAGCGCGAAGTAGCTGTGCAGCGGGGCCGCGGTCTCGCCGACGGCGCGGCGCACGTAGTCCAGCGTCTGCTGGTGGATGTCCTCGACCGAGGCCAGCACCTCTGCGTCGTCCTCGACCAATGCGGTGATGGAGCGGTCTTCGCCGCGCTCGTAGATCGGGCGCGCCTCGCTGGTGGCGCTGACCACGCGCCAGGTATTGCCGTCGCGTTCCAGCAGCAGGTCGATCAGCCCCATGTGCGACCCCCAGAAGCCGCCCATCACGGCGGGCTTGCCCTGCAGCGTGCCCGCCGCCAGGTCGACGCCCGCGACATCCGCGTAGGCGGGCGAGGGGAAGACGAGGTGGCTGTGCCCGGTGGCCAGCGCATCGATGCCCTCGACCCCGGCCAGCGCGGTCGAGGCGTTCTCCATCCCGTCGCTGGCCTCGGCGGCGCCGATGCCGGAATGCGACAGCGCGATGATGATCTCGGCGCCCTCTTCGCGCATCTGCGGCACATAGGCCTTGGCCGTTGCGACGATGTCGCGCGCGGTCACGTTGCCCTCGAGGTGCTTGCGGTCCCAGTTCATCACCTGCGGCGGGGTGAAGCCGATCACGCCGATGCGGATGGGGTGGGTCTCTCCGGCGCCGTCGGTCAGCTGGCGGTCGAGGATCACGTAGGGCTTGAACAGCGTCTCGTCCTTCGTCGGGTCGGCGCCCTCGGACTTGGCCACGTTTGCCAGCACCAGCGGGAAGTCCGCGCCCGCCGCCGCCTTCATCAGGAAGTCGAGGCCGTAGTTGAACTCGTGGTTGCCGATGGTGGCCACGTCGAAGCCCACGGTGTTCATCGCGGTGATGACCGGGTGCATGTCCCCCTCTTTCATGCCGCGCTCGTAGGCGATGTAATCGCCCATCGGATTGCCCTGCAGGAAGTCGCCGTTGTCGACGGTCAGCGTGTTGGTCGCCTCGGCGCGGATCCCGTCGATGATCGAGGCGGTGCGCGACAGGCCCACGGTGTCGACGGGTTTGTCGGCGTAGTAGTCATAGGGGTAGACATGCACGTGCAGGTCCGTCGTTTCGAGGATGCGCAGATGCGCCTGATTGGCGGCGGCGCGGGCCGAATAGGGGTGCAGCGCGATCAGGGCCGCCCCGGCGGCGGTGGTGGTCAGGAACTGGCGGCGCGAAAGGCCTTGGCGTGTCTTCTGTGGCATGGGGTTCCCCTGTCGGTTCGAGTGCTTGGCGCAGCATGGACTTGTTCGGCGACGGTAGCATGACAGCGACACGACTCGGCCCCTGCGCCGGGACAGCATAGCACCGGAGCGGGTCCCGCAACCCACGAGTTGATTGCATCGCCCCGGCGGGCGGGGCATTGCTGAGGCTCCGGGCAGGGGAGGGGCCATGAAACATGCGGAAGAGGTGACGTTCGGCGGGTCTGCGCTGGACCGCGCGGCAGAGATCCGGGGCGATATCCCGGCGCTGGCCGCCGCCCTGCAGGACCCCCGGGCGCGGGTGATCGTGCTGTGGCGGGGCAAGCCGCTGATCGCGGGCGAGGACCCGCTGGCCCTGCTGCGCCTGCCGCTGACCCATCCGATCCTGTCCGAGGCCCGCGCCGCGCCGATCCTGCTGGGCCGCGAGGACGGTGCGGCGGTCTTTGCCCATGACCTCTCTGCATGGGCGCCCGAGACCGGCGAGATGCCGGAGGCAGGCTTCAGCGACGCGACAGAGCAGGTCCACCCCGGCTGCCCGGAGGGCCGCTTTGCCGAGCTGCGGCGCGTGATGACGCGGCTCTCCGCCCGCGATGCGGAACTGGCGGCGACCGCCAAGGCGATGCAATCGTGGCACGCCAGCCACGGGTTCTGCGCGCGCTGCGGCGCCGCCTCCGAGATCCATCAGGCGGGCTGGCAGCGCATCTGCCCGGCCTGCGGGGCGCATCACTTCCCGCGCACGGACCCGGTTGTGATCATGCTGATCACGCGGGGCAACCGCGCGCTTCTGGGCCGCTCTCCGGGCTGGCCCGAGGGCATGTATTCCTGCCTCGCGGGCTTCGTCGAGCCGGGCGAGACCATGGAGGCCGCCGTGCGCCGCGAGGTCATGGAAGAGGCGGGCGTGCCGGTTGGCCCGGTGCGCTACCTGGCCAGCCAGCCCTGGGCCTTCCCCTCTTCGCTGATGATGGGCTGCCATGGCGAGGCGCTGGCAGAGACCGTCACCGTCGACCCGATGGAGCTGGAGGACGCGCGCTGGTTCACCCGCGAAGAGGTGGCCGAGGCCTACGCGGGCCTGAACCCGGCGCTGATGCCCGCCCGCCGGGGGGCCATCGCGCAGTTCATGCTGCGCAACTGGCTGGCGGACCGGCTGGACTGACGGCGCGCGGCCCGCGACGGTGTCGCGGGCGCATCATTGCCGCTCTGCGCGACCGGCGGCGCTAGGATCGGCAGGGGCTTTCCTGTAGCTTCCGCCGGGATCGCCCCGGGGCGGTCGAGGCAAATCAGGCAGGAACAGGCAGAGACCCGATGCAACTGACCGCAACCGAAGACATTGAGGCCCCGCTCGACCGCGTGTTCGCCGAGCTTGCCGATTTCGAGACGCTGGAACGGCAGGCGATGCGGCGTGGCATCGAGGTGCGGCGCACCGGCGATCATAGCGCCCCCGCGCCCGGCATGGGCTGGCATGTGACCTTCCAGTTCCGGGGCAAGACGCGCACGGCAGAGATCGCGCTGACCGAATACGCCCCATCCGAGCGGATCGCCTTCCACACCGTCTCTGGCGGGCTGGAGATCGACACCGGGATTGACCTGATCGCGCTGGCGCGGGCGCGCACCCGGATCAACATGGCCGCAGAGCTGAAGCCGAAGACCCTGTCGGCGCGGCTGCTGGTGCAATCGCTGAAGCTGGCCAAGGGCGGCATCGACAAGCGCTTTCGTCACCGGATCGCGGGGCTTGCCACGGATCTCGAAGGGCGGTTGCAGCGCAGCGCGTGAATGCTGGCCTGCGGGCGCGGCTGGGCTATGCTGTACCGGTGAGGGCGTCGGGAGGACTGTGCTTGAGACTTTCGGGAATGGCATTCGTGCTGGCGGCTCTGGTGGCGCCGGGGCCCTTGGCGGCGCATGAGTTCTGGATCGAACCGCAGGCCTTTGCGGTCGCGCCCGGGGCGCCGCTGGTCGCCGATCTGCTGGTCGGCGAGAGGCTGGAGGGCGCGCGCTACGGCTACGTGCCGCCGAATTTCACGCGCTTCGACGTGCTGCTGGGGGGCGCCGCGCATCCGGTCGAGGGCCGCCCCGGCGACAGGCCGGCCCTGTCCATGGCGGTCGAGGGCAGCGGGCTGGCCGTGGTGGTGCATGTCACCCGCGACTACAAGCTGACCTACAACAGCTGGGACAAGTTCGAGAGCTTCCTTGCGGACAAGGATCTTTCCTGGGTGGCGGCGCGCCATGACGCACGCGGCCTGCCGCGCGACAGCCTGCGGGAGCGCTATTCGCGCCACGCCAAGAGCCTGATCGCGGTGGGCGACGGGCAGGGCGCCGACCGCGAGGCGGGGCTGCTGACAGAGATCGTGGCGCAGGCCAATCCCTACACCGACGACCTGTCCGGAGGCCTGCCGGTTCGTGTGCTGTACCGCGGCGCGCCCCGGGCGGACACGCAGGTCACGGTCTTTGCCCGCGATCCCGGCGGCGCGGTTTCCGTCGCGACCTACCGGACCGACGCCGGGGGCCGCGCGGTGATCGAGGTGGCGCCGGGGCATGTCTACCTCGTCGACAGCGTCGTGATGCGCGAGCTGGAGGTTGCCGGCCCGAACGATCCGGCCTGGGAAAGCCTTTGGGCCTCTCTGACCTTCCGGGTGCCGGAATGAGTGTGATCCAGTCCCTGCGCGGGGCGCTTGGCGAGGACCGGGTGCTGACCGGAGACGACATGGCGGCCTGGTCCACGGACTGGACCGGGCGCTACCGCTGGACGCCGCTTTGCGTTGTCCGGCCCGGATCGACCGAGGAGGTCTGTGCCGTGATGCGCATCGCCCATGCGGCGGCGGTGCCCGTTGTGCCGGTCTCGGGCCATACCGGGCTGGCGGGCGGCACCCATGGCGACGGCGCGGTGATGCTGTCGCTGGAGCGGCTGAACGCCATCGAAGAGATCCGCCCCGAGGCGCGCGTCGCGGTGGTTGGCGCGGGGGTGGTCCTGTCCGCGCTGCACGAGGCGGCAGAGGCGCAGGGCCTGAGTTTCCCGATAACCTTCGGCGCCCGCGGCTCTGCCCGGGTCGGCGGCCTTCTGGCGACCAATGCGGGCGGTTCCAACGTGCTGCGCTACGGCAATACGCGCGATCTGGTGCTGGGGCTCGAAGCGGTGACGGCGGAGGGGCGCGTGCTGGACCTGATGACGGCGCTGCACAAGAACAACGCGGGCTACGACCTGCGCCACCTGCTGATCGGATCGGAAGGCACGCTGGCGGTGATCACCCGGGCGGTGCTGAAGCTGGTGCGTCAGCCCCGTGCCCATGCCACCGCAATGGTGGCCGCGCGCTCGGTAAGCGAGGCGCTGGTGCTGCTCAACCGCCTGCAGGACGTGACGGGCGGCGCGGTGGAGGCCTTCGAATACATGCCCGCCGCCTATATGGACACCTATCTTGCCCTGCACCCGGAGGCGCGCGCGCCCTTCGACAGCCCGCAGGCGGTGAACATCCTGCTGGAGCTTGGCGTCACGTCACCGCGCGACAGCACCCCGGGCGAGGACGGCCTTGTGCCGGTGGTTGCTGCCCTCCAGGAAACGCTGATCGACCTGATGGAACAGGGGCTGGTGCTGGATGCGGTGGTGGCGCGTTCCGAGGCGCAGCGGGCCGAGATGTGGGCGCGCCGCGAGGCGGCGGCCGAGGTCTCGCTGTCGCGGGGCGGCGCGCTGGTCAATGACGTCGCCGTGCCGCTGGACGCGGTCGAGACCTTCCTGACGGAGGCGGGCGCGCGCTGCCGCGCGCTCGACCCGGATGTGCAGGAGATGGTGGTCGCGCATCTGGGCGACGGCAATGTCCACTACACGCTCTGGCCCTCTGGTGCGGCGGAGGGCGGGGCGCTGATCGAGGCGGTCGAAGAGGTGGTGCGGGCCCTGGGTGGCAGCTTTTCCGCCGAACATGGCATCGGGCTGCACAAGAAGGCCTCGATGGCCCGGCACCGCGATCCGGTGGCGCTGGAGGTGATGCGCGCGGTGAAGACGGCGCTCGATCCGAAAGGCATCCTCAACCCGGGCAAGGTCCTGCCCTGAGCAGGGGCCTTGCGGGGGCGGCGTCGCGCCCTCTGGTGGTGTCCGCCCTCTGGTGGCGCTGCTCGCCGCGACGGGGCGCGGTGCCAGGAGGCCCGCTGCGTGATCCCGGCAGAGGCGCCCGTCCGGGGGCGTGCAGGCAGGTGTTTGCGGTGGCAAGGCGGCGTTCCGTTGCCATGGGGCCGCGCAGGTCGTCCCTTTGGCCGGGTTCCCTGCGGGCGCGGGCCGAACCGCAGCGCCTGCCGGGACAGGCGCGGCCACGGGGGCGCATCCGGGAGGGTTCAGTCGCTACCGTCGCGCGGCTGGTAGTCCTTCGGGTCGAAGATGGCGAAGAACTGGTAGCCGCACCAGCCCCCGATCGCGGCAAAGACCAGCGCCCAGAGCGGATTGCCCAGAACCAGCTCCATCAGGGCCCAGCCGCCGCAGAGGGCAACCAGGGCAACCCGCCGCCAGAGCGGCAGGAAGAAGGGGTGGCGGACGTCGAGTATGCTTTGCAGGGACATGCGGAACCCGGTGTTGCGAGAAGGCCCTTGTGCCACGCCGCCGCCGTCGGGGAAAGGGGCGGCGGCCCGCGCTCAACCGAGGCCGGGATCCTCTGCGGCCTGTTCCAGCTTGTCGAGGGTTGCGAGGAAAGCCCTGACCTCTTCCTCGTCGAGCCGGTCGCGCAATGCGTTCTGGCGCGCCTGCATGCGGGGCAGGGTGCTGTCGAACAGGGCGCGGCCCTCTGCGGTCAGTTCAAGGTGCTGCAGGCGATTGTCCTCGGTGTCGCGGATGATCCGCACGAGGTTCTCTTCGCCAAGCGCCTTGAGGTTGCGGCTGATCAGCCCCTTGTCCATCGCGGCGTAGCGCGACAACTGGGCCGCCGTGCTGCGACCGGTGGCGCCGATCAGGGCGATAAGCCGCCACTGGGTCAGCGTCAGTCCTGCGCAGTCCTTCACGAGGCGGTTGGCCTGTGCATTCAGTTTGGCCTGTACCCTGGCCAATCGATACGTCAAAAACTGTCCGATGGGGGTATCGGGCGGACGTGGTGTCCCGATGTTGTCTTTCATCTTGTCTCCGTACTGAGGGTGCCAATCAAGTGGTTGCTTTGTCAACGTTTGAAAATTTATCAACCTCAGGGATGAATGTGAGGCTCCCGTCTTGTCAAGAAAATCGGCCTATCCGAGGCGCCGCCAAGAGTCGCAGGCGGCCTAAAACCGCCGGTCTTTTAAGCCTATGCATGTCTGCGCGTACGGGGCGCAACCTTTAGGGGAAAAGAAAGCGCCGAGGGCCGCGCCCGTGTCGGATCGCAGCCGGAGGTCTTCGGGTCGTTTCCCGGCTGGAGCGCGGTGGGGGCGGGATCCTCGGGCCGTCACCCGACTGGCGATTCTGCCCGGCGGTGCGGGAATTCGGGCGCCTGATCCGACGGCGCGCCTTGCGGCGCAGAGGGTCGATTTGCGTTCAGGCCACGCAGGCCCCGGGGAGGGCGCTGCCCTCCCCGAACCCCACCCGCGGTATTTGCAGACCAGAGAAGGACGGGGCGGACCCCCTGCCCGAGGGCGGGGGCGGGCCGGGTCATGGGCAGAGGGCGCTGACGGTCTGCTGCACCGCGCCCGGGCTGTCGGGCATGCGCAGGAAGGTCACGCGGCGGTGTTGCGGCGCGCGGGGGTCGTATCCGGGTTTCAGGACCTGTTCGCCGAAGCCCACCGGGTAGAGCGGCAGGGTGACGGCGCTGGTCTGAAGCATCCGCGTCACGGACGCGGCGCGGCGCACGGACAGGTCGCAATTGTAGATATCCGACCCGATGGCGTCGGTATGGCCGATCACCGCATAGGCGGTGCCCGCCAGCGCCGGATCGCGCAGCGCCGCCACCAGCTGGTCGATCTTGCCGCGCTGGTCGTGGCGCACCCGGTCGCTGTCGTAGTCGAACTCGATGGTCACGGCCACCGAGGGATAAGCCACCGTGCCATGCCGGGCGGGCTGCGGGTCGTCGTATCGCGGCGGCGCGGGGGGCGGCGTCTTGGCGACGGTCACCGTCTTGGTGTCGAGGTCCAGCACAAGCGTCTCGAACTGCACGTCGGAGGCCCCCGGCACCGCGCTTTCCAGCGCCAGCCCGTCCGGGTCGACGGTGACGCCGCCGCAGGTGCCGGCGTTGGGGTTGAGCAGACATCCGGCCAGCCGGTTGGCGGGCTGCGGTGCGCGCTGCACCGCGGGGGTGTCGTCGGCCCCGGGGATGAAGATCTCGCCCTGCGCAAGGCCTGCATGGGGCAGGCCGAGGCAGAGAGCGAGGGCAAGGGGTGCGGTCAGTCGCATCGCTCTCTCCTTTCTCAATACTGTTCGTTGTGGACGACGACCGAGATCTGGGCCTTCGTCACGTCGGGATTGTGGTCGCTGACGGCGCGGTAATCGGCGCCCGACAGGGTGGTCTTCCTGTCCGGCGCGCCGCCGTTCAGGTCCAGCACCAGCGTCTCGTTCACCACCGCCTCGTAGTGGTCCTTCGAGATCGGCTTGTGATCCGCCGCGCAGGAGACCTGCGTGGTGTCGCGGGTCACGGTGTCGATGGCCTTCTGGCCGCCGTTGCAGATCGCGAGGATCGTTTCCAGCCCCGGCTCGGAGGTGCGCAGCGATCCCTGCGGCGGGAAGACATACTGCGTGCCGCCCCTGATCACCACGTCGTCCAGTCCCGGGAAGGGATAGAGCACGCAGCTGTCGTGGTCGTCGTCGATCGAGATCAGCGTCAGGCGGCAATCGTGGCGCGGCTCGACGAAGATCTGCATACCCTCACCCACCTTGTAGGCCGGTTTGTCGGTATAGACCGTCAGGTGGCTTTGCGCCGGGACCGAGTGCTGCGTGGGCACGTAGTCGTTCCTGGCCGGGGTCCTGGCCAGATCGGCATGGGTGGTGGGCGCGGCGTGGGTCTTGGCCGGGGCGGGGGTGTCGTAGACATCCGCAGGCGGTTCGTGGGCGGTGCCCTTCACGACCTGCTTGACCGAATGCGGCAGCGCCGTCGTCACCCTGTAGTCGGTCTTCAGCGGGCGGTAGTCGGTCAGCTTCTCCAGCAGCACCGGGTAGGCCGCGTTCCATTCGTCCCGCGCGATGGGCGAGATGTCCAGCCGGGTCAGCAGGCTGGCGTTCTCGTGGCCCGCAAAGGCCATGCGCCCGCGCAGGTCCTCTTCGGTCAGGCCCAGTTCATTGGCGGCCTGCTCGAAGTCGATGAAGTAGTCGACGTGGTAGACGAAGAGCCCGCGCACCGGTTCCAGCCCGGCGGCCTTGGTGTCGGGGTCGATGCCCGCAAGGGTGAGCGTCTCGAAGAAGGCATTCATGTCCTTCTCGAAGAAGCCGTTCACCACATCCTTGCCCGGGTAGATCGCGTCGATGGTCTGTCGCGCCGAGGGCGGCAGAGACAGGTTGTTCATCGCGACCTCGCGCACCGAGTCGTCGTTGAAGCGCATGCCCTTGATGTGGCACGAGATGCAGGAGATCCCGTTGACCACCTCGCCGGTGCCGTCGGGATAGTCGGTGTCGCGCACGATGGCGGTGGGGCCGACGTTCAGCCGCGCGCCGTCGGCGGTGTTCAGGTAATAGGCGTGGAAGCCGTTCGGCAGGGTGAAGATCGACTCGCCGCCGTCATGGTGAAAGGCAAGCTCGTCGCCATAGGCCGAGGTCGGCCCAAGCGGATATTCGAAGAAGCTCTGCCGCCCCTTCGATCCGGCGAAGTCGTAGGAGGTCCAGAAGAACCCGGTTCCCAGCGCGTGCCGCTCGATCAGGCGGTTGTGGGTCGAGACGCCCGAGTCCTGGAACCCGGCGCGCACCACCTGTTCGTTCAGGATGTTGCGGTTCATGTCGAGGCCAAGCTGGCGTTCCAGCCCCTGCACCGTATCCGCCAGCCCCAGCATGTCGTAGTAAAGCGGCGAGACAGAGGCGGTGGCGGTGAACCAGTCGGCCCGGATGACCGGCACCCTGGTGCCCGACAGGTGCTGAAGCGGCCCGAGATAGGGGTCGGTGTCGCTTTCCATGGCGTAGGGATACTCGGCCTCCAGCAGGCTCCAGCGGTCGTGCGACCATTCCAGGTCGGGCAGGAAGACGCGCAGCAGCACGCCGTGCTCGTCGACCTTTTCGTACTTGTAGACATTGGGGTTGAAGCTGAGCGCGTTCATCAGCTTGACCGTCGCGGCGAGATAGGCCTCGTAGTTGGCGTCGGTGACCTCGCTGTCGTTCCACAGTTCCCGCATCGAGAAGTAGCGGATGCGGTCGCGGCGGTTCGTGGGCTGCTGTTGCAGGTCTGCATGGGCCATGGCGAAGAGGTCCGACAGCGGGATGAACTCGCGCGGCTCGGGCGCGGTCTCGCCCAGCTTGACGATCCATCTGTCCAGCGCCGCCAGTTCCTCTGCAGAGGGGGTGCAGGAGGGGTCCCAGCAGTTGTCGGGCATGGCCGGCGCGCCGCCCGCGATGACGTTGTAGAGCTTTGACTTCGCGCTGTCGCCCGCGACCACGAACTTCGGGTCGTTGGCCAGGCGGCGCATGTCCAGAACGTGGCCGAAGCCGGATTTGGGTGTGGTCAGCCCCTCTTCCAGCCGGCCCTCCTGGTGGCACTCGGCGCAATACTTGTCGAGGACCGCGTAGGCGGCGCTTTCCTCGGCGGTGGCATCGGCGGGCAGGGGCATGCCCCCGGCGGCTTCATCCTGGGCCATGGCGGGCCCGGCCAGCGTGGCCGCAAGGGCCAGGGCGCTCACCTTGATCAGATCACTTGGGGTCATAATGCGTTTCCTCTGCAAATGATGTCCTGTTCGGGCGGTGTCCGTGCCGCCGGGTTATTGGCACCTGATCGACAGGTATGTCTTCGAGGCCCAACCCGTGGCACCGCCGGTGCCCCGGTAGGGAGAATTGCATAGGCCCGAGATGCAGCGGACCCGGGCCCAGCTGCCCTTTTGCGCCAGCACCTTCAGCTGGTCGCCAAGGTAGGCCTCTGACAGGATGCGCGAGCGGGGGCTGTCGTCGGCGCGGATGTTCAGAAAGCCCTGCCCGTTGGCGCGCGAGGCGTTGGAATATGGCTGCAGGTTCACCACCCGGGCCGTGCACTGGCGGACATGCGGCGTCGCGCTGGTCAGCAGCGGGCGGTAGACCCAGCCGGTCTGGCCGTCGGGCAGGCGGATGTTCGACCAGTCGCCCTGATCGCGCAGCACGGTCACCTGCGTGCCCGGCGCGATCTCGGTGAAGTCGCCGTAGTTGGTGCCCGGCCCGCGCCGCACGTTCAGCCCGCCCGAGGCATTGTTGTCGACATACATGGTGTAGCTGCCCGGCGCAGGCGCGCTGTCGCCGCGCAGCACTTCCAGCACGTAGCGGCTGCCGGTCGAGCAATAGCTGTCCGCCGGCACCTGTCGCCCGCTGACAAGGCTGGCGATCCGCGCCTCGGCAGAGCCGCGCGGCGTCGTGCCGATGATCACGCCGTAATAGCCGTTGTCAGAGCCGAAGATGCGGATGCCGCGGCGGTTCGGGAACCACTCTTGCGCAAAGGCGATGGCGGCCTCGACCGAGGGGCGCGAGGCGGTGACGATGTAGCACTCGCCATTGGTCAGCGCGTGGTTGCCCCGGACGATGCGGTAGCCCTTGCCGCTGTCGGGCCGGGGCGCGGGGGGTGTTTCCAGATAGGCGATGCGGTCGATCATGGCGCGGCTCAGGCAGGACGCGTTCGACCCGCAGGCGTCGCGCGTGCCGGTCCGCCAGGCGTTTTGCTGCGACGCGGTGCTGACACCGGACTGGCTGCCGTAGGCGCGTTCCAGCTTTTCGTCCAGACCGGCAAGGTAGGCATCGCCGCAGATCGTGCGCTCGGCGGTGTTCAGCACCGAGGCGTTGCACCACGGGCGCAGGGGGCCATGGTCCACGACCGGATCGTTGCCCGGGGGCGGGGCGATGGGGTCATCGGCCGGGTCCGAGCATTCCGCCGTCACGTAGGATCGGGCGAAGATGGCATAGCTGTGCTGGGCGCAGGTTTCCAGATAGGCCTCGTAGGCGAAGCATTGACCGAAGGCCTTGGCCTCGTTGTAGAGCGCATCGCACAGCCGGGCCGCCTCGATCACCGGGTCGGTGGTGTCGATGGGATCGACCGGATCCACGGGATCGGCCGTGTCGACCGGGTCGGGCGCGGTGTTGGGGCCGGGGTCCTCGACGGGCCCCTCGACAGGCGCGTCCGCCAGCGCCGCCTTCAGCACCTGCGACTGTTCGAGGATCGCGGTCATCGGGATGGCGAAGTTGACCGAGTCCTTCTTGGACCCGGCGTGGTGCAGCCCCACGACCATCTGAAGCCCCGCGTCGATCACCGGAGAGCCGGAGTTGCCCGGCAGCGTGTCGCAGGTGTGCAGCAGCCGCTGGTTCGAGATCGCGGGCGCATTGGCGCGGCACTTCTCTCGGCTGATCCGCTGCGCCTCGCCCATCGGGTGGCCGATCACAAGGTAGGGGTCGTTGTCGTGGTGCTGGGCAGAGGCCAGCCGCAGGTGCCCGAAGTCCGCGCTAGGGTCGCCGATGACCTCGAGCACCGAGTAATCCAGGTCCTTCGAGGTCTCGACCGGCGTCGGGATCACGGTGTAGCGCTGGGTGCCTTCCTCGACGCCCTGCTGAACGTAGCCCGCCACGAACATGACCGAGTCGATGCGCGTGGCCTTGGCCCGCTCGTTGTCCAGAATGCCCGGCACGCAGTGGTGGTTGGTCAGCAGGTGCTTTTCGTCGACGATGAAGGCGGTGCAGGGAAAGACGCCGTTGTCGGTCAGGATGTCCAGCCGCCCGACCGACAGGCCCATCTTGCGGAAGATGCTGGTGGGCGAATAGGTCTGGATCGGCTCGTTGTTGTAATCGCCGACCGAGAGCTCGAACTCGATATCGTCGATCCCGGCGGATTCCGTGCGGTTCAGTACCACCCGGCCAAAGCTCGCCCGGTCGAAGCCCACGAAATCCTGCGCGTGCCCGGGGTCGGGCAGGCCGATCGAGGTTGCCAGAATTGCCAGTGCCGCCAGCGCGCGCATCGGAAGTCCCTTTCGGAAAAAAGCATTGTCATTAAGATGCTTTCATGTTCCCCGGCGGATGGTTTTGAGTCAACGTGGGAATACCGGACCAAGGAATACCCGACCCCGAAGGGGCGGGTCTGCGCAACCCGTGCGGTGTCTGGGTGGTCTTACAGCACGCGAGAGAGGAACACGCGCGTCCGCTCCTGCTGCGGGGCGCCAAAAAGCCTGTCCGGCGGCCCCTGTTCCAGAATGCGCCCCTGATCGAGGAAACACACCGTATCCGCCAGATCGCGGGCAAAGCCCATTTCATGCGTGGCAAGAACCATGGTCATGCCCTCGGCGCGCAACTGGCGCAGCACGTCCAGCACTTCGCCCACCAGTTCGGGGTCGAGCGCCGAGGTGATCTCGTCGAAGAGCATCAGGCGCGGTTGCATCGCCAGCGCCCGCACGATGGCGACGCGCTGTTGCTGCCCGCCCGACAGCTGGTCGGGGTAGTGATGCATCCGGTCGCGCAGCCCGAACCGCGCAAAGAGTGCCTCGACCGGGGGCAGCAGGGCGGCCTTGGACAGGCGCTTGATCCGGCGCGGCGCCAGCAGCGCGTTGTCCAGCGCGGTCATGTGCGGAAACAGGTTGTAGCTTTGAAAGACCATGCCGATCTGCTGGCGGACCGGCTGCGGGTTCAGTCCCGGCTCGGAGATATCCGTGCCGTCCAGCAGGATCTGCCCGTCGTCGATGGGCTCCAGCAGGTTCATGCAGCGCAGAAGCGTCGATTTGCCGGACCCAGAGGCGCCGATCAGGCAGACCATCTGCCCGGCCTCCACGGTCAGGTCGATGCCCTGCAAGACGGAGGTGCCGCCAAAGCTCTTGCGGATGTCGCGCAGCACCAGCATCAGGCGGTGCGCCGGTTCTGCCGCGCCATCAGGTGGTCGGCGTAGCGTGTGGCGGGAATGGTCAGCGCAAGGAAGATCAGCGCGGCGCCAACATAGGGCGTGAAGTTCGCCATCAGCGATTTGTAGACGCCCGCCTGCCGGAAGATCTCGACCGGGCCGATGAAGGACAGAAGCGCCACGTCCTTCTGCAGGGCGATGAAGAGGTTCATGTTTGCGGGCACGACGCGGCGGATCGCCTGCGGCAGGATCACGAAGCGCATGCTGTCCGAGGGTGACAGACCCAGCGACAGCGCGGCGGAGCGTTGCGAGGCGTGGATCGACTCGATGCCCGAACGCAGGACCTCTGCCACATAGGCGGAATAGACGAGGATCAGTGCCAGAGACCCCCAGAGGTAAGGCGAATTCCACGGGCGCGGCAGGCCGAGACCCGGGATGCCGAAGCCGATCAGGTAGATCACAAGGATCACCGGCAGGCCCCGGAAGATGTCGGTAAAGGCCACCGCCGCCAGCCTGAGCGGCGTCAGCGCCGGGTTGCGCAGGTCGCGGGCGATGGCCACGGCCAGCCCCAGCGCGGCGATCAGCGGCGCGCACCAGAGGAAGATCGCGATATCCAGAAGGAAGGCGTTCAGCAGCCCCGGAAAGGTCTTGGCGAAGACCTCTGCGTTGAAGAACACACGCTTGACCGCGGCCCAGCCGGGCGCCAGCGGGATCAGCACGTAAAGCGCGATGACAACCGCCGCCGTCGATCCGGCGGCGATCAGGTTGGCCCGGCGGCGCTGCCGGGCCTCGTAGATCTGTCTGCGGGTGGTCATGCCTGCGCGGTTACTCGATCACCGGTACGCCGGTGGTTTCCTGCAACCACTGGGCCTCTAGCTCTGCCAACCTGCCGCTGTCCTTCAGGGCCGTCAGCGCAGAATCGACGCAGTCCTTCAGCGGGCTGCCGTCTTCCATCAGGATGCCGAACTGGTCCGGGTTCTCGGTCCGCTCGGGCGGGAACTGGCCCAGCAGCACCCCGTCCGGGACCGCCACAGCAGCAAGGTACAGCGCCGTCGGCAGGTCGAACAGCGCGGCGTCGATCTGGCCCGCCTGCATGGCCGCCGTCACGTCGACATTGTCGTTGTACAGCATCGGCTGCGTCTCGGGCCCGATCAGGTCGGTCAGCATCGGCACGGCGGTGGTGTTTGCATCGGCGCCCCAGACCAGCCCCTTCAGGCTGTCGAGCGCCGGTGTCGCGCCCGCCTCCACCACGCGCTGCGTCGTCAGCACCGCCATGGCCGAGGTGTAATAGGGTGCCGAGAAATCCACGATCTGCTCGCGCTCGGGGGTGATGGAAAACTGCTGCATGTTCAGGTCGAAATCCTTCGCGCCGGGCTGGATCGCCTGATCGAAGGAGGACCGGACCCAGGTCACCGCCTCGGCGTCAAAGCCCATCTCTGCCGCCAGCGCATAGGCCACGGCGGCCTCGAAGCCTTCGCCCGATTCCGGGTTGTCGTCGATCACCCAGGGAAAATAGGCCGGGTTGCCGGTGGCGATGGTCAGCGTGCCTTCTGTCAGGGTCTTGCCCGCGGCACAGTCCTGGGCGGCGGTGGCGGCGGAGGCAAGCGCAAGAAGGCTGGCGGCGGTTGCGAGGCGAAGCATGACGGGGGCCTTTCGGAGGAGTGACGGCGCCAGAGTTGCCGCCCGCGCGCGGCTTGTCAATTTGCCGCCCGCAGGTGGGCGGGAATTGTTGCGCTGTCGTATCCCCGTGACAAAATCCGTCTAGGCTGCGGCAGAGTCGCATGAAAGGGACGCGGACGTGAAGTTCATCCATATGTCGGACATCCATCTTGGCGTGCCCGGTCGCCTGATCGAGGGGATCGACCCGCATGCCCGGCTTGCCCGCGCCTTCGGCCATATCGCCGAGCATCATCGCGACGCGCAGCGGCTGGTGATCACCGGCGACCTGACCGACCGCGCCGATCCCGAGGCCTATGTCGCCCTGCGGCAGGCTCTGCAGGTTCTGCCGATGCCGGTCCGGCTGATGATCGGCAACCACGATTGCCGGCCCGGCTTCCTTGCCGCCTTTCCCGGCCATCCGGTCGATGCGCATGGCTTCGTCAACCACGCCGAGGACCTGCCCGAGGGCCGCTTTGTCTATTGCGACACGACCCGCGCGCAGACCCATCGCGGGCATTTCTGCGACAAGCGGCGCAGCTGGCTGGCGGCCCAGCTTGAGGGGGCAGAGCGCGCCTTCCTGTTCTTCCACCACAACCCGCTGCATCTTGGCGATCCGGCCACGGACCTGCTGTCGGTGGTGGACGAGGATCAGGCCCCGCTGCGCGCGATCCTGAAGGCGCACCGCGACCGCATCGCGCATATCTTCTTCGGCCACGTGCACGAACCGCTGTGCGGGACATTGGCGGGCATTCCCTTTTCGGGCGTGCCCTCGACGGTGCACCAGACCATTCCGACGCTGGCCAATGCCGATGTCAGCCTGTCCGGCCCGCTGGAGCCGTCCTATCGCGTCGTGCTCATCCGCGGCGAGGATGTGGTCATCCATCAGGTGCCTTTCGCATGGGACGGCGAGGTGGTGGAGCACGGCTGCGACTGGGAGGCCTGGGCCAGGCTGGCCTGAGCCCGTCGGCGCCCCGCCGCAGGGGCCGATCCAGCAGATGGGGGCAGCGCGCGCGCTCCCGGTCCGGCCGGGACAAACGCCGGTTTCACGCGGCGGCTCCGCCTTATCCGCCCCCGGCATGGCGTGAAGAGGCAGGCCGCAGTTGCCCCGGACCGGCCCCCTTGGCGGATGGATCAATCGTCAATCACTCGGGCGGGGCGGGTGGTCATGACGGTTGACCCCCGGCCAAAGCTTTTCCACACTCTCCCCAAGACCGGCCGCTGGGGCGGCACGACCAACCGGGAGGAGATACCAATGACTTTCATGCGCGCGGGCGTGGCCGCGTCGGTTTCGACGCTTGCCCTGCTGTCGGCTTCGGCGGGCTGGGCGGTGGAGATCGACCTGATGATCTCGGACGTCGACGGCAAGGCCGCCATCGTTCAGGAGTTCGCCGACCGCTACCAGGAACAGAACCCCGAGGTGGCGATCACGCTGAACGCGGTGGGCTACAACGTCATCCGCGAGCAGCTGCCGATCCAGCTGGAGGCCGGGACCGGCCCGGACCTGTCTTTTGTCACCAACCTCGGCGGTTTGCAGCCCTATTACGTCGACCTTACGCCCCATGTCGATGCCGCCGCATGGGAAGAGGCCTATGGCGCCGTCCTGCCGTGGTATCGCGCGGGCACCGAGGGCGGCATCTACGGCTTCCACACCGAGATGACGGTCACGGGGCCCTACGTGAACCTCACGATGTTCGAAGAGGCGGGCGTCGATCTGCCGGAACCGGGCGCGACTTGGGAGGACTGGGCCGAGGCGGCGCAGGCGGTGATGGATGCGACCGGCAGCTATGCCGGGATGGTCATGGACCGCTCGGGTCACCGCATGGCGGGCCCCGCCATGTCCTACGGGGCGGCCTATTACGACGATCAGGGGCATCTCGTGGTCGACGAGGGCTTTCGCAAGTTTTCGGAAATGATGATCGGCTGGCACGAAAGCGGGCTGATGCCGCCCGATATCTGGCCCGCCGCCTCGGGCGCCAAATACACCAACGGAAACGAGCTGTTCTTCAACCAGGAAGTGCCCTTCTACATGTCCGGCTCGTGGAACACCGCGAATGTGCACGACAACGTGGGCGATGCCTTCGACTGGGCCGTGGTGCCGGTGCCCTGCGGCCCCGAGGGCTGCGGCGTGATGCCGGGCGGGCAGGGTTTCGTTGCCTTCAAGTCGGGCGATGCCGCGCAGGAAGAGGCGGCGGCGCAGTTCGTCGCATGGATGGCCGAGGAAGAGCAGGCGCGCGAGTGGTACACCCGCACCTTCGCCATTCCCGCCCACGCGGGCCTGCAGGCCGAGGGGCTGGATTACCAGTCGGCGGGCGCCTCCGAGGCGGTGGCCAAGGCCCTGGCGCGCTTCACCGAGATGGCGGCGGCGGCAGCCGAACAGACCCCGCAGGCCTATGACCTGCAGGGCGACAAGTTCGGCTTTGTCATGTACAACGCCACGGTCCAGTACCTCTCTGCCGCGATGAACGGAGAGCTGACGCTGGACGAGGCGATGGACAAGATCGGCGAAGAGCTGGAAACCAACGCGCGCTGAGGCGTGAGGCGGCGGGCCGGTTTCTCCGGCCTGCCGTCACAGGGGGAGGGTCCGCTTGGCCGGTCTATTGTTGGCGGTGTTGGGGGCGGTCTGGCTGTTGGGCGGGTCGCTGTGGTTGCTGTCGCGCCGCCGCTACGGGCTGCGACAGACGCCGCAATTCGCCATGGACCTGCTGGGCGTCCCGGTCGACCTCGCGCAGCGGGTCTTTGGCCGGGGCGGGGTGCCCTATGCGCTGCTTCTGCCGAACCTGCTGATCTTCGGCTTCTTCACCTTCCTGCCGATGATCCTGAACCTCTACGTCTCGATGACCGGGGGCTCGTCCATCGCGCTCTTCGACCGGCCCTTCGTGGGCCTGCAGAAATTCGCGGAACTCTTCGACTGCGACAACCTGCTGATCCCCAAGACCTGCACGAATGCGGGCTATAACTTCTGGACGGGGATGTGGAACACGCTGCTGTTCGTGGTGGTGCAGGTGCCGGTGATGGTCGCGGCGGCCATGGTCACGGCGCTGGTGGTGAACCGCGACATAAGGGGGCGCGGCTTCTGGCGGGCGATGTTCTTCTACCCGGTGATGCTGTCGCCGGTGGTGATCGCCAACATCTGGAACTGGGTGCTGCACCGCAAGGGCGCGCTGAACGCGGTGGTGGGCGAGGCGCAGGGCGGCCTGACGGCGCTGGCCGGTATGGCCGGGTTCGATATCGTGATGACGGTGCTCATGGGCATCCTGCTGATGGTGGTCACCGAACGCGCCCTGCGCGCGGGGCAGGGGCCGTCGCTGGCCTGGGCGGCGGTCTTCGCGGGGCTCTTCACTCTGCTGGCGGCCTGGGCGCAGCCGCTGAGCCTGCTGGGCCTGCCGGGTTCGACGCTGGCCGGCGCGGTGCTGGCAGCCGGGCTGCTCTGGTGCGTGGCGGGCGAGCGCGCCGCGCGCTCGGCGCTGACGGTGGCGGCAGTGCTGGCGGCGGCCATGCTTCTGGCGATCCAGTTCGACGCGGTCTTCGACTTCGGCCGCTACCGCCCGACCAACTGGCTGGTCACGCCCAACACCGGCTGGCCGTTCTTCTGGCTGGTCTTCGTCTTCTGCTGGTCGCACATGGGCTTCTACATGCTGATCCTGCTGGCCGGGCTGCAGGCCATCCCCCGCGACCTCTACGAGGCCGCCCGCATGGATGCCACGACACCGTGGCGCGCCTTCTGGCGGATCACCCTGCCGCTGGTCATGCCGACGCTGACGGTGGTGATCGTGCTCAGCCTGATCCGCAGCTTCCAGATCTTCGACGAGGTCTACCTGCTGACCGGCGGCGGCCCGGGGCGCGAGACCTTCATGGTGGTGCAGAACATCTACGAGACGGCCTTTTCCTCGAACAATCCCGACTACGGGCAGGCGGCGGCGGGCTCGATCCTCATGGCGCTGGTGATCGCGGTCTTCACCTTCGTCCAGTTGTGGCTGACCAGAAGGCAATCCGAGCTATGATGGCAGGACGCGTAGAAGCCGTTTCGAAGCGCCTTTCGAAAGCGGCGTCGACGCCGCTTGAAAGCCGTTTCGAAACGGCTTCGGGGCGCCCGGCATGAGCGTCGCGCGCTTCCTCACCCGGACCGCGGGCAACTGCGAGACCGCGCAGCGCTTCGGCCTGCAGGATGTCCTCGCCTACGGCTACCTCGTCCTCGGCGTGCTGATGATCCTCGTGCCGGTGCTCTGGACGCTGTTCTCTTCGATCAAGTCCGAGACCGCCGTCGACAGCTTCGACACCCGCCTGCTGCCGCTGAGCCAGGTCACCGCAGAGATCGAGGGCGCGGGGGAGAAACCGCTCTGGGTGCTGACCGAGGAGGGGCAGGAGCGGCTGGTCTTCAAGGCCGGGCCGACGCGCAGGATCACCGAGGTCTCGCCGCTGGACGATCCCGACACCGTGCTCGAAGTTCCGCGCGACCAGCTGCGCCCGCACGAGGAAATCCGCATCGCGACGGAGAACTACCTGGACCCGATCCTGAAGCGGAACGGCCAGACCACCTTCGACTTCTTCACCTACCTCTGGAATTCGGTCTTCGTCACCGTCGCCGCCACGCTGATCACGCTGCTGATCAATGCCATGGCCGCCTTTGCCCTGTCGAAATACCGCTTTCGCGGGCGGCTGACCTTCACCATCCTCATCGTCGCGACCCTGCTGATCCCGCCTTCGATCATCCTCGTCTCGCTGTTTTTCGTGGTCTGGTCCTTCGGCATCTTCGGCAGCCTCTGGGGCGTCATCATCCCCGCCGCCGCCACGCCCACCGGCGTCTTCCTCTTGCGCCAATACATGCTGACCATCCCCGACGAGTTGCTGGAGGCGGCGCGCATGGATGCCGCCAGCGAATGGCTGATTTTCTGGCGCATCGTCATGCCGCTCTCGCTGCCCGCGCTGTCGGTGCTGGCCATCCTCAGCGTCATCTGGCGCTGGAACGACTTCCTCTGGCCGCTGATCGTGCTGATCTCTGACCCCACGAAACACACGCTGCAACTGGGGCTCACCCAGTTCGCCGGAGAGTTCAACTCCGACTTCCACTACATCCTTGCGATGACCGTGGTGACGCTGATCCCGATCACCCTCGTCTTCGTCTGGCTCCAGCGCTTCATCACCACCGGGATCGCCACGACTGGACTGAAATGACCCACGCGCTGGAACTTCGCGACATCCGCAAGAGCTTTGGCGATGTCGACGTGATCCACGGCATCGACCTGCATATGGAGGACGGCGAGTTCGTCGTCTTCGTCGGCCCCTCGGGCTGCGGCAAGTCCACGCTCTTGCGGCTGATCGCGGGGCTGGACGATCCGACTTCGGGGGACATCCTGCTGCAGGGCAGGCGGGTGAACGGTGTGCCCGCGTCCGAGCGCGGGCTGTCGATGGTCTTCCAGAGCTACGCGCTTTATCCGCATATGACCGTCCGGCAGAACCTGTCCTTCGGGCTGGAAAACATCCGCATGCCGCGCGCCGAGATCGACAGGCGTGTCGAGGATGCGGCAAGGCTGTTGCAGATCGACCAACTGCTGAAGCGCCGCCCCGGCCAGCTGTCGGGCGGCCAGCGCCAGCGCGT
The DNA here is from genome assembly GCF_048381735.1 of Ponticoccus sp. (in: a-proteobacteria). NCBI lineage: Bacteria > Pseudomonadati > Pseudomonadota > Alphaproteobacteria > Rhodobacterales > Roseobacteraceae > Ponticoccus > Ponticoccus sp. (in: a-proteobacteria). The sequence goes on along the minus strand of NZ_JBLXGL010000003.1, from coordinate 456,943 downwards.
CGCCATCGGGCGGGCCATCGTGCGCGAGCCGGTGATCTTCCTCTTCGACGAGCCGCTGTCGAACCTAGACGCGGAACTGCGGCTTCAGATGCGGGTCGAGATCAGCGAGTTGCACGCCAAGCTGGGCAATACGATGATCTACGTCACCCACGACCAGATCGAGGCCATGACCATGGCCGACCGGATCGTCGTCCTGCGCGCCGGGCGGGTCGAGCAGGTGGGCAGGCCGCTGGACCTCTACAACCACCCGGCCAACCGCTTTGTCGCGGGCTTCCTCGGGGCGCCGCAGATGAACTTCCTTTCCGGCACGCTCGACGGCACCAGCCTGACGCTGGACTGCGGGCTGGTGCGGCAGGTGCCTGTCACACCCGCGCCCCGGCCCGTGCAGGTGACCTTCGGCATCCGGCCAGAGCGGGTCGCGGTCTCTCTCGACGGCGAGGGGGACATGACCGTGACGGTTGAGAACTACGAGCAGCTGGGCGCCGTGACCTACATCTACTGCGCCTTTCCGGGCGGCGAACGCCTGACCGTGCAGCATGCCCAACAGATCCCGCTGAGGCGCGGTCAGATCCTCGGCGTCCGCTTTCCGCCGGACGCCCTGCACCTCTTCGGCCCCGACGACACAGCGATGGAGATGACGCCATGAAATGCGCCCTGATCGGGCTGGGCATGGTCTCGAAGACCTATGCCGATGCCATTCGGAACAGCAAAGGCATCGACCTCTCGCTGGTCCACGCCCGCTCCGCCGACAGCCGCCGCGCCTTCCTGAACGCCTTCCCAGACCTCGGCGCGCGAGAGGCAACATGCGTCGAGGAGACCGCCGCCTCTGACGTGGATTTCGTCATCGTGACCACGCCGCCCAACGCGCGCGAGACCATCGTCCGGGCGCTGGTGGCGGCGGGCAAGCCGATCCTCATGGAAAAGCCCGTCGAGCGCACGCTGGCGGCGGCGACCGGGCTGGTGACGCTTTGCGAGGAGGGCGGCGTGCCGCTGGGCATCGTGTTGCAGCACCGCGCGCGGCCCGTGGTGGCCGACCTGCGCGCGCGGCTCGACGCGCTTGGCCCGTTGCACATGGTCGAGGCCAATATCCCGTGGTGGCGCCCGCAGGCCTACTACGACGAACCGGGCCGGGGCACCTACGCGCGTGACGGCGGCGGGGTCATGATCTCTCAGGCGATCCACACCATGGACCTGATGCTCTCGCTCACCGGGCCGGTGACAGAGGTCAGCGCCATGGCCGGGACCACCGCGCAGCACAGCATGGAGTCCGAGGATTTCGTCACCGCCGGGCTGCGCTTTGCGGGTGGCGCCCTGGGCAGCCTCTTTGCCACCACCGCCAGCTTCCCGGGCCGGGGCGAGACGATCACCCTGCATTGCGCCAGGGGCTCCGCCCGGCTTGAGGCCGACATGCTCGAGATCCACCGCCACGACGGCACCACCGAGACGGTCGGGCAGGCGGCGACCTCGAGCTCGGGCTCGGGGGCGGACCCCATGGCCTTTACCAGTGACTGGCACCGCTGGGTGATCGAGGATTTCGCCGCCGCTTTGACAGAGGGCCGCCCGCCCTTGGTGTCGGGCCGCGCGGCGCTGGAGGTGCACCGGCTGATCGCGGCACTGGAACGGGCGGGGGCCGAGGGGCGCACCGTTGCCTTGGACGAGGTCTGAGCCATGGCATTGAAACTGGGCATCCTCGGGATCGACCACGGCCATATCTTCGGGATGCTGGCGGGGATGATGGCCGAGGGCGCGACCTGCGCGCAGTACTGGACCGACGGCCCCGCCGTCACCGAGGCAAAATTCAACGCGACGCATCCCGGGGTGACCAGGGTCGCGGACCGTCGCGCGGTGCTGGAGTCCGACGTGGACATGATCCTGATCGCCGCCGTGCCGGAGGACCGCGCGGCGCTGGCCATCGAGGCGATGGAGGCGGGCAAGGACGTCATGGTCGACAAGCCCGGCTGCACCACGCTGGAGCAGTTGCAGGCGATCCGCGACTGCGTGGCACGCACGGGCCGCATCTGGTCGGTGAACTTCTCGGAACGCTTTCAGGTGCGCGCGGCGGCGAAGGCGTCAGAGCTGGTGGCCGAGGGCGCGGTGGGCCGCGTCGTGCAGGTGGTCACGCTGGCGCCGCACAAGCAGAACCTGAAGACCCGGCCCGACTGGTACTTTCAGCGCGAACGCTACGGCGGCATTCTGTGCGATATCGGCTCTCATCAGATCGACCAGGTGCTGCATTACACCGGCTCGACCGAGGCCACGATTGCCCATGCGCTGGTCGAGAACACCACTCATCCCGAATACCCGGGCTTTCAGGACTTCGGCGAGGCGACGCTGGTGGGCAACCGGGGCCATGGCTATGTGCGGCTGGACTGGTTCACGCCAGACGGGCTGCCGACATGGGGCGACGGGCGGCTCTTCATCCTCGGGACCGAGGGCAGCATCGAGTGCCGCAAGTACACAGAGATCGGGCAGGCGCATCGGACCGACAACCTGTATCTCGTGAACGGGACCGAGAACCTGCATATCGACTGCCGCGATGTGGCGCTGCCCTATTTCGCGCGGCTGGCGGCGGATGTTCAGGACCGGACAGAGACGGCGGGCAGGCAGGCGCATAGCTTCCTGACGATGGAGCTGGCGATCCGCGCCCAGATGAAGGCCGAAGGCATTGCATAGGGTCGCCATCGTCGGCGCCGGGATCGGGCGCGAACACCTTGCCGCCTACCGCACCCTGCCCGGGCGGTTCGAGGTCAGGGCGATCTGCGACCGCGACAGGGCCCGCGCCGAAAGCATTGCTCGGGGCATTCCGGTGACCGGGGACATGGCCACGGTGCTGGCCGATCCGGACATCGACCTGATCGACATCTGCCTGCCGCCGCACCTGCATTTCGAGGCCGTCATGGCGGCGCTGGAGGCGGGCAAGGCGGTGATCTGCGAAAAGCCGCTGGTGGCCTCGCTGGCCGAGGCCGATGCGCTGCTGGACAGGCTCGCGCAGGGTGGTCAGCTTTTCCCGGTGTTCCAGTACCGCTACGGCGTCGGCACCGCGCAGCTGCGGGCGCTGATCGAGGCGGGCCTGGCCGGGCCGCTGTTTGCCGGCACGATAGAGACGCACTGGAACCGCGACGCCGCCTATTACGCGGTGGACTGGCGCGGCACTTGGGCGGGCGAGCGGGGCGGCTGCATCCTCGGCCATGCCATCCACATCCACGACTTCCTGCCCGCCTTCCTTGGCCCCGTCGCACGGGTGCATGCGGAACTGGCGACGCGCGTGAACGAGATCGAGGTCGAGGACTGCGCCGCGCTGGCGATCCGCATGGAAAGCGGCGCGGTGCTGACCTCTTCGGTCACGCTGGGGGCGGCGCAGGACATGACGCGGATGCGGCTGGTGTTCCGGGGCTTCACCGCCGAAAGCGGGCTGGCGCCCTATGCGCCCGCCGCCAGCCCCTGGAGCTTTACCGCCCGCGCGCCGGTGGCACAGGCCGAGGTGGACGCGGTTCTGGCCGGGGTCGGGGCAGTGCCGACCGGCTTCGCGGGGTTCCTTACCGCGGTTTCAGAGGCGCTGGACGGCAGGCCCGGGGATGAGGTCACGGCGCTGGACGGGCGCCGGTCCATCGAGTTCGTGACGGCGGTCTATGCCTCGGCCCGCGCGGGCCAGCCGGAGGCGCTGCCGCTGGGCGAAGACCACCCGCTTTACCGCGGCTGGATGCCCTGACGCCGACCGGGTTCAGGCGACCCGTGCGGCGCCGTCACCCGCGCGCCCGTCCGCAGGGCCGGGCCCGTCGAGGTCAGCGCCTTTGGCCGGGGCAGGGGCGGGATCGGCCTGCGGCACCCTGAGGCTGCCAAGCTGCGCCATCAATCCCCTTGCCTCCTGGTTCATGCGGTCGGTCGCGGCGGTGGTTTGCTCGACCATGGCGGCGTTCTGCTGGGTGACGATGTCCATCTGCGCAATGGCGGAGTTCACCTCGGAGAGGGCGGTGGACTGTTCGTGGCTGGCCGCCGCGATCTCTGTCGAGAGATCCGCGACCTGATCGAAATTCGCCACGATGGCGCGCAGCGTCTCGGCGGCATGGTGGATCAGGTCGACACCGCTGGAGACCTCGCCCGAGCTTGCGTTGACCAGTTCCTTGATCTGGCGCGCGGCGTCCGAGGCATTGCCCGCAAGCTGGCGCACCTCTTCGGCGACCACGGCGAAGCCGCGCCCGGCGGCTCCGGCGCGCGCCGCCTCGACGCCGGCGTTCAGCGCCAGCAGGTTGGTCTGGAAGGCGATGTCGTCGATCATGCCGATGATCTGCGTGATCTTCTGCGACGAGGTCTGGATGCGCCCCATGGCATCCGAGGCCTCGGCCACCGTGCCGGCCCCGGCCTCGGCGGTGCGCGCCGCGTCAGAGGCCACGTCCCGCGCCCGCCCGGTATTGGCCGAGGATTGTTCGACGTTCCTGGTCAGTTCCTGCACCGCGGCGGCGGTTTCCTCCAGCGAGGCGGCCTGACTGGCGGTGCGGCTGGACAGGTTGTCGGTGGCACCGCCGACTTCCGCGATGATGCCCAGCAGCTGCTCCATGGTTCCGGTGACCGTGGCCAGCAGCGCGCCCAGCTTCCCGGTGGCGCCGTTCAGCTTGCGGCGCACCGGCTCGAACGAGGCGGGAAAGTCGCTGTCGTCGGGGGCGGGGATGACATGGGTCAGGTCGCCCTCCGCAAGCCGGTCGATGGCGCGGTTGATGTGGTCGAAGGCGCGGGTCTGCTCTTCGGCCTGCACGCGGAAGGTCGTGTCGACGACCCGCTCGATATCCATCGAGAAGGCCCGGTTCAGCGTGCAGACCTGATCGCGCACGCGGTCCATGTCAGAGGGCAGAAACCCGCGACGGCTTTTCTTCAGGAACAGCGTACTGAGGTCGGAGGCCGCCAGAGAATAGGCCGACATATAGGCCTCGATCGGCAGGGCGATGCGGGCGTGGACCCGACCGATCCGCTCTACCGAGGCAAGATATTCCTCGTCGAAACTGGCGGTCAGGATGCGCTTCCAGTGGGTCTTCTGCGCGCTGCGGGCGAAATCCATCCGTCCGGGACCGTCGAAGAAGGCGGCGAGTTCCGGCACCGCCGTGGCCCGCTTGTAAAAGGCGTCGAGCACCCCGTCGAGTTCCGGGATGAGGATGGCGCCGGCTTGTTTGAGAAGCTCTGTATTGGCGCCGTCCAGTTGATAGCTGTGCAGTTTCCTGCTGAGTTCGTCCGACATGTTCGGGTCCCGCTTTGCCCTTGGTTCCGCCGGGTGATGCTGCGGTGAAAGAGTAAAGAAACCGGTGACCTCTGCGGAGAGCAGCGGCGATTTATGCCGGGCATTTGTCACAAATCGCGGGCAGCAGCCGCCCCGAGAGACCCGGCGCGGCTGCTGCCGCCCGGCCTGTCAGACAAGGCATGGGGTCACGGCGGCGGCGCGTGCCGGGAAAGGCTCAGACAGAGACCTTCCCGAGCAGCAGCTCCCGGGGCGTGTCGGCGCGGGGGGCGTCATGGATCACGCGCCCGCGTTCCAGCGCCACGAAATGGTCGCCCAGCTCGAAGGCGAAATCGAAGAACTGTTCGACGAGGATGATCGCCATGTCGCCCCGGGACCGCAGGTATCTGATGACCTCGCCGATCTGCTTGATGATATTGGGCTGTATGCCCTCTGTCGGCTCGTCCAGCAGCAGCAGTTTCGGCTGGGCGATCATGGCCCGCGCGATGGCCAGCTGCTGCTGCTGCCCGCCTGACAGGTCGCCGCCGCGCCGGTTGAGGAAGTCCCTGAGGATCGGGAAGAGGGTGAAGACCTCGTCCGGGATCGTCCAGTCGCTTTTGGGGATGCAGGCGAAGCCGGTCATCAGGTTCTCGCGCACGGTCATCAGCGGAAAGATGTCGCGGCCCTGCGGCACGTAGCCGATCCCGGCACGGGCCCTGGCATGGGCCGGGGTGTTCGGCGCGATGTCCCGACCGTCGAGCACCATGGCGCCGCCAGAGCGCGGATGCGTGCCCGAGATCGCCTTGAGCAGGGAGGTCTTGCCCACCCCGTTGGTGCCCATCAGGCAGGTCACGGCGCCGGGCCGCGCCTCCATCGAGATGTCGTGCAGGATCTGGCTGTGGCCATAGTGCAGCGTCAGGTTGGACAGGCTCAGCATGGGCGGGTTCCTCTGCGCCGTTGAGGGTTGGGGCAGGCCGGGCATTTCGGTATTTGGACCAAGAAGAAACACAGGGGCATCGCCTTATCTCCCGAGGTAGACTTCGATGACCTGCGGGTCCGAGGTCACGTGGTCGATGGAGCCTTCGGCGAGGACGGAGCCCTCGTTCAGCACGGTGACCCGGCAGTCCAGGCGGCGGACGAATTCCATGTCATGCTCGACCACGACGACGGCGCGGGTCTTGGCGGCCTCGACCAGCATCTCCGTGGTCTTCTCGCGCTCTGCGGGGGTCATCCCGGCGGCGGGCTCGTCGACCAGCAGCAGGCGCGGTTCCTGTGCCAGCAGCATGCCGATTTCCAGCCATTGCTTCTGGCCGTGGCTGAGTTCGCCCGCGATGCGGGGCAGTTCACCCAGAAGGCCGATCTGCGCGGCGAGGGCCTCGATCTTCTCGGCGCCCTGCCTGGTCTTCCTGTGGAAGAGCACGTCGAAGGGGCCGCGGGGGTTCTTCAGCGCCATGGCGAGGTTCTCGCGTACGGTCTGGGCCTCGAAGACCGTGGGCTTCTGGAACTTGCGCCCGATGCCTGCGCGCGCGATGCGGCTTTCCGAGAGGCCCAGCAGCGAGATGCCGTCGTCGCCCCAGAGCACGCGACCCGCGTCGGGCCTGGTCTTGCCGGTGATGATGTCCATGAAGGTGGTCTTGCCCGCGCCATTGGGGCCTATGATGGCGCGCATCTCGGGCTCTGCGATCTGGAAGGACAGGTTGTTGATCGCCCTGAACCCGTCGAAGGAAACCGAGACACCGGACATTTCCAGCAGGGTCGGTTTCCGCCTGCGCGTCTCGGGGGGCTTTTGCGGCGTGGTCGCGGCGCTCATGTGCGGCTCTCCTCTTCGCGCGGGGCGCCGGCGTCGGGGCCTGCCTCCGCGCCGTGGCGGGCATGGGCGCGGCGATCGGTGATCAGGTCGACGAGGCCCCCGATGCCCTTGGGGGCGAACAATGTGACCGCGACGAAGCTGAGGCCCAGCAGCACCAGCCACCAGTCGGTCCACTGGAGGGTGTAGGACCCGAGGGTGATGTCGGGCGCGCCGCCGCCGGTGAACCAGCTGCTGAGCAGGGTCACGAAGACCGTGCCCAGCACCGCCCCATAAAGCCGCCCGCGCCCGCCGATGGCGACCCAGACCGCAAGGTAGATCGAGGCGATGGGCGCGATTTCCGCCGGGTTGATGATGCCCGCCTGCGGGTAGTAGAGCGCGCCCGCGATGCCCGAGACGACCGCCGTCAGGGTGAAGACGAAGAGCTTGTAGGCCTCGACGTCGTACCCCAGAAAGCGCACGCGGGTCTCGTTGTCGCGGATGGCGCGGATCACGCTGCCCATCTTGCCCGAGGTGACGAAGGCGAAAAGCACGTAGCCCAGGGCCAGCGCCAGCGCCGAGGCCCAGAAGAACCGGATCGAGATCAGCGCTTGCGGCACAGCCTCGGCGCCGGGGATGTTCTGCAGGCCGGAGAGGCCGTTGTTGCCCCTGAGCCCGCTGTCGTTCTGGAACAGGTAGAGCGACAGGGCCAGCGTCATCGCCTGCGTGAGGATCGACAGGTAGACGCCGGTGACGCGCGAGCGGAAGGCGAGCCAGCCGAAGACCAGCGCCAGAAGGCCGGGCACCAGCACCACCATCAGCAGTTGCAGCGGCAGCGAGTGGGCGAAGGCCCAGATCGGCGGAAACTCGGACGCGCCCACCACCCCGAAGATCTGGCTGGCAATGGCGTCCGAGACCTCCTGCGCGGTCGGCGGAATGATCTGGTTCGACAGGCTTTGCGCCACGATGGTCTCGGTCCGCGCATACATCAGCCACATGCCGACCGCGTAGCCGCCGATGCCGAAGAAGGCGAAGTGACCGAGGCTGAGGATGCCGCAGTAGCCCCAGACCACGTCCATGGCGATGGCGATCAGGCACAGGCACAGCGTCTTGCCCAGCGTCTTGACGAAAGAGGTGGAAATCGCGCCCGTCCCCGTCGCCTCTGCCAGCAGCGTCACCGCAAGGGTAAACAGCGCGAGGATGGCGATGAACCACAGGACAGAGGGGTTCCGGGCGAAGAAGCTGCGTCTCATGAGCGGTCTCCCGTCGGTCCTGGGGGCGGGCCGGGCCGGGGGCTCTGCCCCCTCTTCGCATGCGCGAATTCACCCCCGGGATACTTTTGGACAGAAGAAGCCGGGCGCGGAGTGCCGGTCGGGGCGAGGCGGCCTGTCTTCTTCTTGGTGAAAATACCTTCGCCGAAGGCAATCCCGAAGCCGATACCCGCGCTGGCGCGGCAGAATAAGGCGTGCATGGTCTCAGTCTCCCGCGGCGCGGCCCTTGAGGGCGATGATGCCCTTTGGCCGGACCTGGATGAAAAGGATGATGAAGAGGATCATGTAGGTCTGCGCCGCCAGCGTGTTGGACGGGTTGAACCACTCGATGCCCTTCTGCAGGACGCCGATCAGCGTGGCGCCCGCCAGTGTGCCCCAGACGTTGCCGACGCCGCCCACGACCACGGTCATGAAGCTTTGCACGATATAGTCCTGCCCCATTTCCGAGGTCACCTTGGCGTAAAGTCCGATGGCGACGCCCGCGATCCCGGCGATGCCGGATCCAAGGCCGAAGGTCAGCATCTTGATCCTGTCGGGGTTGATCCCCATCGAGGCCGCCATGCGCGGGTTCTGCGTCACCGCGCGCACTTCCAGCCCCAGCCGGGTCTTCTTGAGGATGAAGAGCAGCAGGCCGAGGAACAGCAGCGCCAGCACGAAGATCGCCACCCGGATGTAGCTGATCGAGATCACCTCGTTGAAGGCGAGGGTGCCGTCCAGCCAGGCCGGAGAAGTCAGCGGACGCGCCTGCGTGCCGAAGATGTTCTTGGCCAGCTGTTGCAGGGCGATGGACACCCCGAAGGTGGCCAGCAGCGTTTCCAGCGGGCGGTCGTAGAGCCAGCGGATCACCAGCCGCTCCATCGCCACACCGGCGCCGAAGGTCACGGCGAAGGCCAGCGGCAGGGCGACCATCAGCGACAGGGTGTAATCGGGGATGAACAGCTGCACCACGTAGCCGGTATAGGCGCCCATCATGATGAACTCGCCATGCGCCATGTTGATGACGCCCATGACGCCGAAGGTGATGGCAAGGCCGATGGCGGCGAGGAAGTAGATCGAGGCCAGCGACACCGCGTCCAACGCGAGGTCGGCGGTCTGGCTGAGGCCCACGCGGGTCTGCACCGCGCCCTGCGTGCGGCGGGCGGCCTCGGTGATGGCGGGGTTGTCCTCTTTGTAGACCTCGAAGATCGTATAGGCGGCGAGCGTCTCGTCGATGGTCTGCGCGCTGGCGCGGGGCGGCAGGGTGCCCGCGGCGGCGAGGCGGTCGTAGGCCTCGGCCCGTGCCTCCTGCGTGTCCAGACGGGCGATGGGCAGGCCCGCGATGACGCCGCCCTCGACGGTGGCCTCCAGCGCGGTGCGGATCCGGGCGGGCGACAGCACCGGCGGCGCGTCTGCCTCTGGCGCGACCAGGGCGTAGGCCTCGGCCCGGGGCAGGTCGCTGCCCGGCTCCAGCACGCGGGCCAGGTTGGCGCCCTCGGGTGCGGCCTGCGCGACCACGACATCGGTCGAGAGGATCTGCGACAGCACCGCGCGCCCGTCGACGCTGAGGTCGGTCGACAGCGCCTCGATGGCCGTGACGCGCTCTGCGGGCGTTTCGCCGAAGCGGGCCATGAGGTAGTTTGCCAGCCGCTCCTTGCGCAGCCGCAGGGCCGGGTCCTCCTCGTCCGCGATGGAATTGCGCAGCGGGCCGAGCTGCGCGGGGTCCAGATTGCGTGAAATCGCGTCCAGCGCGGCGCGGCGGCTGTCGATGTCGGGGTCCGACAGCTGGAACTGCACCAGCGCCTCGCCGATGACGCGGCGGACGCCGCCGTTGGGGCGGATCTGGGAGAGGGTCGCGGGATCGGCGCCTTCTTCGACGGGCTCCAGCGTGCCGGGATGCAGCAGGGTGACGGTGTCGCCGGTGCGTTCGATGCGGAAGAACAGGCCGTCCTCGTCGCGGATATAGAGGCCCTTGTCCTGCCAGGCCTCGAGGAAACCCTGCACGCCGGGCAGGCCGGAGGACAGCAGCGCCTCGATGGCCGGGCCGACCTTGGTGCGCGAGGGCCGGGCGATCTGCGCCTGATGCTCTTGCAGGACCGCCTGAAGGTCCGGGCCGACCTCCTGCGCGGTGCCGGCAGGTGGCAGCAACAGCAAGGCTAGGGCCGTGAGAAGGGCACGGAGCATGGGCAGACCTGTCGTGTCGATGAAGGAAAGGGGAAGGCGGGCGCTGCGGGCAGGACGGGGCGAGGCCCGCCCTGCCACAGGTGCGTCGTGCCGGATCAGTAGTTGGATTTGATCTGGACGCAGGTCGAGGTCTGGGTGTTGTACATACCGCAGTCGAGGTCCTTCCAGTCAGAGGTCAGCACGGCGGATTCCGGCAGGAAGTCGGTCCATGCGTCGCCCGGGACCGGGTCGGTCTGGCTGATAATGTCGAACTGGCCGTCGGCGCGGATCTCGCCGATCAGCACCGGCTTGGACAGGTGGTGGTTCACCAGCATCTCGGCGGTGCCGCCGGTCAGGTTCGGGAAGGTCTGGCCGTACATCGCGTCGCGCACGGCGTCGACATCGGTGGTGCCCGCTGCCTCGACCGCCTGCACCCACATGTTGAAGCCGATGTAATGGGCTTCCATCGGGTCGTTGGTCACGCGCTTCTCGTCGCCGATGAAGGCATGCCACTTCTCGATGAACGCGGCGTTCTCGGGCGTGTCGGCGGACATGAAGTAGTTCCACGCGGCGAGGTGGCCGACGAGGTTCGAGGTGTCGAGCCCCGACAGCTCTTCCTCACCGACCGAGAAGGCCACGACCGGGATGTCGTCAGCGGAGATGCCCGCCGCCGCCAGCTCCTTGTAAAAGCCGATGTTGGCGTCGCCGTTGATGGTCGAGATCACGCCGACCTGCTTGCCGTCCTCACCCAGCGCCACGACATCGGCGACGATGGTCGCCCAGTCGGAATGGCCGAAGGGCGTGTAGTTCACGAAGATGTCCTCTGCGGCGATGCCCTTCTCCTGAAGGTAGCTTTCGAGAATGTTGTTGGTGGTGCGCGGGTAGACGTAATCGGTGCCGAGCAGGGCGAATTTCTCGACGCCGAGCTCTTCGAGGAAGTAGTCGGTGGCCGGGATCGCCTGCTGGTTCGGCGCGGCGCCGGTGTAGAAGACGTTCTTCGAGGATTCTTCGCCTTCGTACTGGACCGGGTAGAACAGCAGCCCGTTCAGTTCCTCGATGACCGGCAGAACGGATTTGCGCGACACCGAGGTCCAGTTGCCGAAGATCACGTCGACCTCGTGCACGGTCAGCAACTCGCGCGCCTTCTCGGCAAAGAGCGGCCAGTCCGAGGCCGGGTCGACGACAACCGCCTCGAGATCGCAGCCCAGAAGGCCGCCGGCCTCGTTCTGGCTGGCGACCAGCATTTCCATCGTGTCCTTCAGAGTGGTTTCGGAAATGGCCATGGTGCCCGACAGCGAGTGCAGCACGCCGACCTTGATCGGGCCGTCCGCGCAGTCCTGCGCCTGTGCGGCCCCGGCCACCAGGGCGGCGACAGCGGCGCCCGACAGCAGTTTGGTGAAGTGTGTCATGATCTCTCCCCGCGGGTCTGATGCGTGACGCACAAAAAGGGCCGCGCGCCGGATCGTCCCGCAACCTTGGTGTTGCGTCCCATGCGATACGCGCGACGATGTCCAATCACCGGCGGCCGCATTGCTTCTTGATGTGCCCCGGACAGCCTGGCGTTGATCGCATCGACAGCCCCCCGTGCGGCCCTCAGATCTAGGCGGCGCGGTTGCCGATGGGTCAACGATCCGGCCTGCGCGGGTGGGGTCGCGGCGTGCGTGGCCTATTTATTGGGCCGCTTTGCGCAAGCCTGATGAAATGTTGTGCGAACTTGCGGGCGATCGGGCCGGAGAAGCCGGGAATCATTGGTGTCGCCGGGCCGAAGGGGGAGGAAAGAGGCAGGACTGCGAAAGGAGGCGCGGGCGGTGACGCGGCACATGCGCGAAGAACCGGCAGGGACGGAAAGGCGGGTGGTGCCCGTGCAGCCACGGGCCGAGGGGCATCTGAGCCTCGCGACCAAGGCGCGCGGCCGGACCTCTGCCATCGACCGCCTGCGCGCGCAGGGGGCCATGCAGGCGCTGTTTCCGCGCCGGGCGGATCGGGGTGTCGAGGCCATCGTCATCAACACCTCCGGCGGGCTGACCGGCGGCGACCGGCTGACGGTCGAGGCCCGGGCCGGGGCGGGCTCTTCGCTGTGCCTGACCTCGCAGGCGGCAGAGCGCGCCTACCGTGCCGCCTCTGGCGTGGCGCGGGTCGAGACGGTGCTGGCCGCCGAGGCGGGGGCCGAGATGCTCTGGCTGCCGCAGGAGCTGATCCTCTACGAGGGTGCGCGGCTGGAGCGGCGGCTGCGCGTCGCGCTTGCGCCCGACGCGCGGTTCCTGCTGGTGGAGCCGGTGATTTTCGGCCGCGCCGCCATGGGCGAGGTGCTGCGTGACGTGCGGTTCCGCGACCGGATCGAGATTTTCCGGGCCGGGCTGCCGCTATATGCCGACGGGCTGTTCCTGCGCGGCGACGTGGCGGCGCAGATGGCGCGGCCCGCTCTGGGCGGCGGCGCCGGGGCCATGGCGCAGGTCGTCTATGCGGCCCCCGACGCCGGGGCGCAGCTGGCGCCGGTGCGTGCGCTTCTGCCGGCCTCCGGCGGGGCCAGCCTGCCGGGGCCCGATCTTCTGGTGGTGCGCCTGCTGGCCGGGGACGGCCACGCGCTGCGCAGCACCCTTCTGCCCATCCTGGACCGGCTCAGCCGGGACCGGCTTCCGACGTCGTGGAGACTGTGACGAGATGAACCTGACCCCTCGCGAGAAAGACAAGCTGCTGGTGGCCATGGCCGCCGTGGTGGCCCGCAAGCGGCTGGAACGCGGCGTGAAGCTGAACCACCCCGAGGCGATCGCCCTGATCACCGACGCGGTGGTTGAGGGCGCGCGCGACGGGCGGTCGGTGGCCGACCTGATGCAGGCGGGGGCCGAGGTCGTCGGCCGGGAGCAGTGCATGGCGGGCATCGCCGAGATGATCCACGAGGTGCAGGTCGAGGCGACCTTTCCGGACGGAACCAAGCTGGTGACGGTGCACAACCCGATCCGGTGACGCCTGTTGCGGGCGTCGGAGCAGGTATTTGGACCAAGAAGAAGCACGAAAGGGGTGACAGGATGAGAACGGGTTTGATCGCGGCGGCTCTGGCGATGGCGGCTTCGGCGGCGGTGGCGCATGAGGGCGCGCATCTGCATCCGCATGGTGCGGGATCGTGGCTGACCTTGCTGGCGGCGGCGGCGCTGGTCGTGGTGGCGGTGGTTGTGGCGAGGACGGGCCGGTGATCCCCGGTGAGCTTCTGCCCGCCCCGGGGGTTCTGACGCTGAACGAGGGCCGCGCCGCCCTGACGCTGATGGTCGCCAATACCGGCGACCGCCCGGTGCAGGTGGGCAGCCATTACCATTTCGCCGAGGCCAACCCGGCGCTGGATTTCGACCGGGGTGCGGCGCGGGGCATGCGGCTGGACATCGCCGCCGGGACGGCGGTGCGCTTTGAACCCGGCCAGCGGCGCGAGGTGGTGCTGATCCCGATGGCGGGCGCGCGCCGGATCCATGGCTTCAACCAGCAGGTCATGGGCGCGCTCTAGACCTGCCGGCCCTTCCGGTTCCGGCGCGCGGTGCGGCGGGGCCGTCTTTCCCGAGGACCCGATTGCGATGACCAAGACACAGACCCGGGACCCCTTTGCCGTCATGCGGCTGTCGACCGACCTTGCCTGGATGACCGTCGAGGCGGGCGCCGTCATCTGGATGCGCTCGCTGGGCATGGTCGGCCTCTGGCGCATGTCCGAGAGCGAGCCGTTGCGCATGGTCGCCGAGAAGCAGGGCGCCTTTGCCGAGGCCGGGCGCGCGGCCTGTTCCGCCGCCTGGCGTGGCGCGGCGCCGGAGGCGGCGCTGGCCGCCGCCCTGCGTCCCTTGCGCATCGTCACCCGTTCCAACGCCCATCGGCTTGCCCGCCGCGATCCCGCGCCCCACGCGCCCCAGTAGAAAGGCCCCTGCGATGCCAGCCACGATCAAGCGTTCCGATTATGCCGCGATGTTCGGCCCCACCACCGGCGACCGGCTGCGGCTGGCGGATACGGAGCTGATCATCGAGGTCGAGCGCGATCTGACCGCCGAGGCGGCGGGCGGCTACGGTGAAGAGGTGAAGTTCGGCGGCGGCAAGGTGATCCGCGACGGCATGGGCCAGAGCCAGGCCACCCGCGCCGAGGGCGCCGTGGACACGGTCATCACCAACGCGCTGATCGTCGACTGGACCGGGGTCTACAAGGCCGACGTCGGCCTGCGCGACGGGCGGATCCACAGGATCGGCAAGGCGGGCAACCCGGACACCCAGCCGGGTGTGACCATCGTCGTCGGCCCGGGGACCGAATGCATCGCCGGCGAGGGGCGTATCCTGACGGCGGGCGGCATGGACAGCCACATCCACTACATCTGCCCGCAGCAGATCGAGGACGCGCTGCATTCCGGCGTGACCACCATGCTGGGCGGCGGCACCGGCCCCGCGCATGGCACGCTGGCCACGACCTGCACGCCGGGGCCCTGGCACATCGGGCGCATGCTGCAGGCCGCCGATGCCTTCCCGATGAACCTCGCCTTCGCGGGCAAGGGCAATGCCTCGCTGCCCGCCGCGCTGAAAGAGCAGATCCGGGCGGGGGCCTGCGCGCTGAAGCTGCACGAGGACTGGGGCACCACCCCCGCCGCCATCGACTGCTGCCTCTCGGTGGCGGATGCCTGGGACGTGCAGGTGATGATCCACACCGACACGCTGAACGAGAGCGGCTTTGTCGAGAACACGGTGAAGGCCATGAAGGGCCGCACCATCCATGCCTTCCACACCGAGGGCGCGGGCGGCGGTCACGCCCCCGACATCATCAAGATCTGCGGCGAGAGCTTTGTTCTGCCGTCCTCGACCAACCCGACCCGCCCCTTCACGGTGAACACCATCGAGGAACACCTCGACATGCTCATGGTCTGCCACCACCTCGACAAGTCGATCCCCGAGGACGTGGCCTTTGCCGAAAGCCGCATCCGGCGCGAGACCATCGCCGCAGAGGATATCCTGCACGATATGGGCGCCTTCTCGATCATCGCCTCCGACAGTCAGGCCATGGGTCGCGTCGGCGAGGTGCTGATCCGCACCTGGCAGACCGCCGACAAGATGAAGAAGCAGCGCGGGCGGCTGTCCGAGGAAACGGGCGACAACGACAACTTCCGCGTCCGCCGCTACATCGCCAAATACACGATCAACCCGGCCATCGCGCACGGGATCGGCCACGAGATCGGCAGCATCGAGGAAGGCAAGCGCGCCGATCTGGTGCTGTGGAACCCCGCCTTCTTCGGCGTGAAGCCCGAGATGGTGCTGATCGGCGGCACCATCGCCTGCGCGCAGATGGGCGACCCCAATGCCTCTATCCCGACGCCGCAGCCGGTCTATTCGCGGCCCATGTTCGGCGCCTACGGGCGCTCTGTCGAAAACTCGGCGGTGATCTTCGTGTCGGAGGCGGCGCAGGCCGAGGGGGTGCGGGCGCGGCTTGGCCTGGCCAAGCAGACGGTTGCGGTGACCAACACCCGCGGCATCGGCAAGGCGGACCTGAGGCTGAACGACGCGCTGCCCCGGGTCGAGGTCGACCCCGAGACCTACGAGGTGCGCGCGGACGGCGAGCTGCTGACCTGCCAGCCGGCGACAGAGCTGCCGATGGCGCAGCGGTATTTCCTGTTCTGAGCGATGACGGAACGGCTGCATGATGGCGATGGCCTCCACTGGTCCGCAGGCGGGGCTTTGGGCTTGCCGCACATGGTGAAGGACCGCGCGGAGGCCGCAGATGACCCGGCCATCCGGGTTGGCAAAACCCGCGCCGGGCAGGCTTGCCGGATGACCAGCCGGAATGCGGCGCCGTCGACCGGGATGATCCGGCCCGACGCCCGAAGGATCGGCAGCCGCAGGGGGCGCTTTCCTGTGCACCGCGCCCCGGGCCGGGTGCAGGGGGGCAGGACGCCGGGCAAGTCCGGGCAGGGCATCGGCTGGCGTCACGGGCAATTGGCTATCGAAGCCCGCGTGATCCGCGGTTAAGCTTTTCGTGAAGAACAACAGGGAGACCCCGCCATGAGACCGCTCATCCTGATGGCCGCGATGATCGGCACCGCCGCCTCGGCGCAGGCCTGCCCGACGCAGGCCGATCTCGACCGCGGCATCCGCTTTGGTGTCGATGGCGACAGCACAGAGGTCTTCACCCGGGGCGAGGGCCCGGGCATCGTGACGTCGATCTTCACCAATGGGGCGGGCGAGCGGACGCAGAGCCTGCTGGCGCAGGGGGTCTACCTGCTCGAAGCGCGCAGCCTCGAAGAGGGGGACGCGTGGCGCAGCGCCTATGCCTTCGAGATCAACGCCGACGAGATGCCGCTGCCCGTGCCCGGGGGGCAGGCCAGTTTCACGGTTATCTTCAGCGGCGACGGCAGTTTCTCGCAGGAGCGGCAGGTGTTCCGTTTCGGCCCGGCGACCCAGACGCAGATCGGCGCGTGCCGCTACGGGATGATCCCGGTCGAGGTCGAATACGGGTCGGACGAGGGGCTGACGGATGTCCTGCACTACCTGCCGGACCTCGGGCTCAGCCTGTTTGTCGAAAGCCGCTACGACGGCGGCGTGGATACCTACGATTACAACAGCGTGGAGGCCGTGGAATGAGCGGATTGCCGGTGGCGCAGGTCCTGCATCGCGCCGGATCATGGAGCGGCGCGGCGCAGAGCGTCGTGCTGGATTACGAGGCGCGGTTCCTGCGCCGCAAACGGCTGGTGACAGAGGCGGGGCTGTCCTTCGTGGTGGATCTGGCGCAGACGACCTCTCTGGACGAGGGCGACGCGCTGGAGCTGGCGGGGGGCGGCCTTGTGGCGGTGCGCGCGGCGGAAGAGCCGGTGCTGGAGGTGCGTGGCCCGCTGGCGCGGCTGGCATGGCATATCGGCAACCGGCACACGCCCTGCCAGCTGCTGGACGACTGCCTGCTGATCCAGCGCGACCCGGTGATCCGCCACATGCTGGAGCATCTCGGCGCCGATGTCACGGAGGCCATGCGCGCCTTCAGCCCCGAGGGCGGCGCCTATGGCCACGGACGCACCCATGCGCATGAACACGGCCACACGGCCCATGCGCAGGACCACGGGTCGGACAAGCCCGCGCAGGATCACGGCCACGACCATGGGCAGGCGCATCGTCACGGGCCTGCGCAGAGCCATGACCATCCGCACGGCCAGGGCCATGCGGAGGAGGGCGACGACCCCGCGCACCGGCATCGCCACGATACCGACCATGCCCATTGACGCCCGCCTGCTGACGCTGACGCAATGGCTTTCGCCGGCCTACCCGGTGGGGGCCTTTGCCTTCTCTCACGGGCTGGAAGCGGCGGTGGCAGAGGGCCGGGTCACAGAGGCCGCCTCGCTGGCGGCCTGGCTGCGGGATATTCTGGAAGAGGGCTCGGGGCGGACGGATGCCATCCTGATCGGACTGGCCGCCGAGGCCGGGGACATCACGACGGTTGAGGCTCTGGCCCGCGCATGGCAGCCTTCGGCGGAACGGCTGCGCGAGGCCGAGCGTCAGGGCGCGGCCTTCGCGCGGGTGACCGCAGAGGTCTGGGCACTGGACCTGCCGCCGCTGCTGCTGCCGGTGGCTTTGGGCCGGGCCGCGCGCCTGCAGGGGCTGGACACGGAGGCGGTGACGGCCTTGTACCTGCAGGCCTTCGCGGGCAATCTCGTGTCGGCGGCGCAGCGCCTGATGGGGCTGGGCCAGACCGGGGCGCAGGCGGTGCTGGCCGGTCTTGCGCCGCTCTGCCTGATGGTGGCGCGGCAGGCGCGCGGGCAGGGTGCCGGGGATCTGTGGTCGAACGCCTTTGCCTCGGACATCGCCTCGATGCGGCACGAGGTTCAGGAGCCGCGCCTGTTCCAGTCGTGACGGCTGCGGCGGGGGCGTTTTCCGTGACGGAAAACGGCCCGAATTCTTTGGAAGAATTCGGCACCGGCGGCGGTCGGGCCGGAAGGAAGGACAACGAGAGATGACAGGCATGAACGGCCCGCTCCGGATCGGCATCGGCGGACCGGTCGGCGCGGGCAAGACGACGCTTACCGCCCGGCTGGCGGAGCGGCTGAAGGATGCGTTTTCGATCGGGGTGATCACTAACGACATCTACACGCAGGAAGACGCAGAGGCGCTGATGCGCATGCAGATCCTGCCCGCCGACCGGGTGATCGGCGTCGAGACCGGCGGCTGCCCGCATACGGCGATCCGCGAGGATGCCTCGATCAACCTTGCCGCCGTGGCCGAGATGGTCCGGCGCCACCCCGAGGTCGAGATCGTGCTGATCGAGTCGGGCGGCGACAACCTGTCGGCCACCTTCAGCCCCGAGCTGGCCGACCTGACGGTCTACGTGATCGACGTGGCGGCGGGCGAAGAGATCCCGCGCAAGGGCGGACCGGCGATCCGGCGCTCGGATATCCTTGTCATCAACAAGACCGACCTTGCGCCGCATGTGGGTGCCTCGCTCGAGGTGATGGAGCGGGACGCGGCGCGGGTGCGCGACGGGCGGCCCTTCCTCTTCACCGCGCTGCGCGCCGGAGAGGGCGCCGACCGGGTGGTTGCCGAAATCCGCGCGCAGGCCGGGCTATGAGCGGGCCGCGGATCGTCGTCATCGGCGGAGGCATCGCCGGGATCAGCGCCGGGGCGGCGCTGGCCTCTGACGCGCAGGTGACCGTGCTCGAGACAGAGCCGCAGCCGGGCTATCATTCGACCGGGCGCTCGGCGGCGCTGTACATTCGCAACTACGGCAACGCGGTGCTGCGGGTGCTGAACGCCACCGCCGGACCGGCGCTGGAAGGCGGGCTGCTGGGCGAGAGCGTGCTGGGCCCGCGCGGCGCCCTGATGCTGGCGGGCCCCGAGGAGATGGCGGCGCTGGAGGACTATGCCGCCGGGTCCTCGGGGCTGGAGCGGATGACGGCGCGCGAGGCGGCCGAGATCGTGCCGATCCTGCGTGTCGAGCGGATCGAGGCGGTCGTGCTGGAGCGCGACGCGCAGGACATCGACGTGGACCGGCTGCTGCAGGGCTGTCTGCGGCTGATGCGGCAGCGCGGCGGCACGCTGATGACCGGGGCGCCGGTCACGGCGCTGGCGCGCGACGGCGCGGGCTGGCGCATCGAGGCGGGCGGCGAAGTGCTGACCGCCGATATCGTGGTCAACGCGGCGGGCGCCTGGGCCGACCGGGTGGCGGCGCTGGCCGGTCTTCCGCCGGTCGGGCTGGTGCCGAAGCGGCGCTCCGCCGTGCTGATGGCGGTGCCGAACCCGGCGGAGGAGGTCGGGCGCTGGCCGCTCTTCGGGTCGGTGGCGGACACCTGGTACGCCAAGCCCGACGGCGGGCGGCTGATGATCTCTCCGGCGGACGAGGACCCGGTGGAGCCGGGCGACGCCTGGCCCGACGACATGGTGCTGGCCGAGGGGCTGGACCGGTTTTCGCAGATGGTCGATGTGCCGCTGGTGCGGCCCTCGCATTCCTGGGCCGGGTTGCGGAGCTTCGTGGCCGACAAGACGCCGGTGGTGGGCATGGACCCGCTGGCGCCGGGGTTCTTCTGGCTGGCGGGGCAGGGCGGCTACGGGGTGCAGACCGCGCCCGCGCTGGCGGCGCTGGCGGCGGCGCTGTGCCTTGGCGGGAGGCCCGCGCTGGATGCGGACACGCTGGCGGCGCTGTCGCCGGAGCGCTTCGCCCGCGGCTGAGGGGGCGTTTCCGGGCGCAGGGCCACGCCCGGGGCCGCTGTCGGATTTCGGTATTTGGGCCAAGAAGAAACGCAAGGGGGTGGGCCGGGCGGCGATCCCTGCGCCTGGGCCGCGGTTGCGGGGGGCAGGGCATGCCGAGGCCTGCGCGTCTTTGCGGAGAAGAGGCCCGGAGAGGGGGGCGATGCGGTGGATTGGGCGGTCTGCGGGCGCCCTGTCCGGCGGGGCCGCGAGGGTTACTCCTTGATGAAACGCTGCATCATCCGGACCTCCTGTCCGCGCATCAGGCCCCAGGCGGTTTCCATGTGGGCGGTCATGATCGCGCGCGCCGCGCCGGCGTCGCCTGCGCGCAGCGCCATGACGAGGCGGGTCTGGTAATCGGTGCCGCGGCGCCAGAGTTCGGCATTGGGTGGCTCGTAGAGGTGGCGGTGCACGGTCAGGTCCGAGAGCAGGTTCACCATGAAGTCGATGATGAAGCCCAGGAGCGGGTTGTCGGACTGTTCCGCCAGCAGCGCGTGGAAGCGCAGCGAGGCGACGTGCTGGGCGGCCTCTTCCTCGAGCGTCTGCGAGGGTTCGGCGTATTCCGAGATGTTCTCTTCGAGCCGGGCCAGCGTGTCCTCGTCCAGCGTTCCGGCCAGCGAGGCGGCAAGTTCCGGTTCCAGCGCGAGGCGCAGGCGGTAGATGTCGCCGATGGTCAGGTCCTTGAAGTAGAAGTAGTTCCCCAGCAGCGCCTTGGCGCGGGCGCGGCTGACCTCGTGCACGAAGTTGCCGCCGCCGGGGCCGGTGCGGGTCTTGATCAGCCCCTGTGCCTCGAGGATGCGCATGGCCTCGCGGATGGTGCCCTTGGCCATGCCGAAGCGGGCCATCAGCTCGGCCTCGCCCGGCAGCCGGTCGCCCGCCGTCAGGCCCTGTTCCACCACCCAGGACTTGATCGCCTCGGCCACCTGCGCGGGGCGGCTGCGTTTCGGTTCACGCCTCTTCGGGGTGGTGGCAGGCGGCAAGGTGGTCCTCTCCCATGTCTCTCAGTGCCGGGTCCTCGGTGCGGCAGAGGTCGGTCGCTTTCGGGCAGCGCCCGGCAAAGGCGCAGCCCACCGGCGGGTTCAGCGGGTCGGGCAGTTCGGTGCCCTTCTGCTCGGGCGGGGCCAGGGGGCGGCCCACGACCGGCGCGCTTGCCGCCAGAAGTTTCGTATAGGGGTGGCGGGGCGCCTTGAAAATGCGTTTCGCATCGCCGATCTCGACCACCGCGCCGAAATACAACACCATGACCCGGTCGCTGACCGCCTCGATCACGGCGAGGTCGTGGCTGATGAAGAGGTAGGTCAGGGTGTATTCCTCGCGCAGCGCCGCCAGCAGATTCAGCACCTGCGCCTGCACCGAGACATCCAGCGCCGAGACCGGCTCGTCCAGCACCATGATGCGGGGGCTTGCGGCCAGCCCCCGGGCGATGCCGATGCGCTGCGCCTGCCCGCCCGAGAACTCGTGCGGATAGCGGTCCAGAAAGGTCTCGCGCAGGTTCACGCTGTCGAAGATCTCGGCAATGCGGGCCTCGCGCTGCGCCTTGTCCATGCCGTGGAGGCGCTTCAGCGGCACCTCCATGATCTGGCGGATCGACTTGCGCGGGTTCAGCGAGGAGATCGGGTCCTGAAAGACATACTGGATGAGGCGTCCGAAGGCGGCGGGGTCGGCGGTGTCCAGCGCCTTGCCGGCGATCTCGATCTGGCCGGTCGAGGGCTCCAGCAGGCCCACCAGCATCCGTGCCAGCGTGGACTTGCCGCAGCCCGACTCGCCGACGATGCCGAGGGTTTCGCCTTCGGCCACGCTGAAAGACAGGGGCCGGACGGCGCGCACCCCTGCGCGGGAGCTGCCGAAAAGACCGGTGCGCTGCGGGAAGGTCTTGGAGAGGTCGGTGACCTGCAGGGCGATGGTCATGTCACGGCCTCCTCGGGGTGGATGCAGCGGACCCTGCGCGTGGTGCCCGCCAGCGGGATCGGGCTTTCGGTGCAGGCCTCTGTGCGTTTGCGGCAGCGGGGCG
This sequence comes from Ponticoccus sp. (in: a-proteobacteria), assembly GCF_048381735.1. Classification (NCBI taxonomy): domain Bacteria; kingdom Pseudomonadati; phylum Pseudomonadota; class Alphaproteobacteria; order Rhodobacterales; family Roseobacteraceae; genus Ponticoccus; species Ponticoccus sp. (in: a-proteobacteria). Next base: position 434,861 of record NZ_JBLXGL010000003.1, on the reverse strand, counting down.
CAAAGGCGCAGCCCGGCGGCAGCTCGTCGACCGAGGGCGGCAGGCCGGGGATGGCCTCCAGCGCGCGCTGGCCGCCGCCCAGTTCCGGCACGCAGGCGATCAGGCGGCGTGTGTAGGGGTGGGCTGCGGCCTCCAGCACCGCCTGCGTCGGGCCTTCCTCGACGATCCTGCCCGCATACATCACCGCGACCCGGTCGCAGAGCTGCGCCACCACGCCGAAGTCATGGGTGATGAAGACGATGGCCAGCCCGCGTTCGCGCCGCAGTGCATCGAGCAGGGCGAGGATCTGAGCCTGAACGGTCACGTCCAGCGCCGTCGTCGGCTCGTCGGCGATGATCACGTCGGGGTCGTTGGCCAGCGCCATGGCGATGCCGACGCGCTGGCGCATGCCGCCCGACATCTCGTGCGGATAGTCCCTCAGGCGGCTGTCCGGGTTGGGGATGCGGACGTCCTTCAAGAGGCCAAGCGCCCGCTCCATTGCCTCGGCCTTGGGAATGGCGTGGTGCACCAGGATCGCCTCGGCCAGCTGGTCGCCGATCCGGTAGAGCGGGTGCAGCGTGGCCAGCGGGTCCTGGAAGATATAGGCGACGTTCTGACCGCGCTTCTGCCGCAGCTTGCGGAAGGGGGCGTCCAGCAGGTCCTCTCCGTCGTAGCGCACCGCGCCGCCGGTGATCACGCCGGGGGGCGAGGCGACAAGGCCCATGACCGACAGCGCCGTGACCGACTTGCCCGATCCGCTTTCGCCGATGATGCCAAGGCATTCGCCCTTCTCGACATGCAGGGTGACGCCGCCGACCGCCTCGTAGACGCGGGGGCCGACGTGGAACTGCGTCTGCAGGTCTTGCAGCGCCAGCAGCCCCCTGCCATCGGCGGCGGGCACGGGGCCAGAACGGGCGACCCGCGTGCGGGGCAGGGGGCGCGACAGCGCGCCCGAACGCAGGCGCGGGTCCAGCGCGTCGCGGATGCCGTCGCCCAAGAGGTTGATGCTCATGACGATGAGGAAGATCATCACGCCGGGCACGATCGAGGTATGCGGCGCGGTGATCATCGCCGCCCGCGCCTCGCCCAGCATCGAGCCCAGATCGGCCTGCGGCGGCTGCGAGCCAAGGCCGAGGAAGGACAGGCCAGCGGTTTCGAGGATCATCCAGCCCACGGTCGTGGACATGGCGATGACGATGGTCGACAGCACGTTGGGCAGCAGTTCCGTCAGGATGATCCGCGTGTGGCCGAGGCCCGCCAAACGCGCCGCATCGATGAATTCGCGCCGGGCGAGGCTGACGGTCATCCCCCGGATATTGCGCGCGAAGAAGGGGATGTTCACGGCGGCCACGGCGATCAGCGCGTTCATCAGCCCGGGGCCAAGCGCCGCGACGATGGCCAGCGCCAGCAGGATGTAGGGAAAGGCCATCAGCATGTCGACGCCGCGCATGATGATGTTGTCCACCCGTCCGCCGAAGTAGCCTGCGACGATCCCGATGGCCGAGCCGATGGTGGCCGCGATCACCGCCGCCGCGACCCCGATGGCAAGGCTGAGGCGCGTGCCATGCAGCAGGCGCGCCAGCAGGTCGCGGCCAAGGTGGTCGGTGCCCAGAAGGTGACCTTCGGAGAAGGGGCGCAGGAACTTGTCGGCGGTGGCGGTTGTGTCGGGGTTCTGCAGCGGCAGCACCGGCACCAGCAGCACCAGCAGCAGGATCACCCCCAGGACAACGGCCCCAAGCGCGGCCAGACGGTTGCGGAAGACGAGGCGCGCGAAGCTCATGTCTTGATCCTCGGATCCAGGAGGCTTTGCGCCACGTCCACCATGATATTGAACAGCACGTAGCAGGCGGCCACGAAGACCACGCCGCCCTGCACCAGCAGGATGTCGCGCTTGAGAATCGCGTCCACCAGCATCCGCCCGACACCGGGCCACTGGAAGACGATCTCGATGTAGACCGCGCCTGACAGGACAAAGCCCGCCTGAATGCCCAGCACCGGGATGATGCTCACCATCGCCGCGCGCAGGGCATGGCCGTAAAGCACCCGGCGCTCCGGCACGCCCTTGGCCCGCGCGGTGCGGATGAAGTCCTGCCGCAAGACCTCCAGCATGGCAGAGCGCGACAGCCGCGCGATCACGCCGGTGGCCACGGCGGCCAGCGCCAGCGCGGGCATCACGAGATGTGCCAGAAGGTCCGGCAGGTCGCCGCCGCCATAGATCGCGTACATGCCCGACACCGGCAGCCAGCGCAGCTTCACCGCGAAGAGCAGGATCATCATCATGCCAAGGAAGAAGGAGGGGACCGAAATTCCGATCAGCACCGTGAAGGTGATCGCCTTGTCGGCCCAGCCATACTGCCGCGCGGCGGAAATCACCCCGGCAAGGACGCCCAGCACCGAACACAGCACAAAGCTCGTTCCCGCCAGCACCAGCGTCGCATTGAACCGGTCGAGGATCTCGTCCAGCACCGGGCGGTTCAGGCTAAACGACCGCCCGAAATCGCCGGTCAGCATATTGCCCAGCCAGATGAAATACCGCTGCACCATGGGCTTGTCCAAACCCAGATCCCGGTTCAGCTTTTCGACGTTGTCGGGTGTCGCGTAGGACCCAAGGATCGCCGTCGCCGGGTCGCCCGGGATCATCGCCATGATCAGGAACACGATCACCGTGATCCCCAGAAGCACCGGCACCGCCGACACCAGTCTTTTCAGGATATAGGAACCCATGCCTGGACCTCCGGCTGGGGTGAAGGACCACCAAGCCGCCCATTCGGGCGCCCCTGCTTCTCTGGTCCGAAAATACCTGCGGGGGTTGCCATTGTCGCGCCATTGGTCCGAGAGACAATGGCGACGGGGCGGCAGCCCCCCGGCGGTCGGGCGCGTCAGCGCCCGAAACTCAGTTCTTCACCACGTCCGAGAGCATCAGCAGGAAGGACGGCTCCAGCGAGAAGTTCTCGACCCGGGCGCTCGTCACCGCATTCTGCTTCCAGTTCGCCACGAAGACCCAGGGCGCGTCATCCTGCACGATCTCCTGCATCTGCTTGTAAAGCTCGGCGCGCTCCGCCTGATCGGTCGAGACGCGGGCCTGTTCCAGCAGGTCGTCCACCTCGGGGTTCGAGTAGTAGCCCGAGTTGAAGCCGCCCGCCTCGGGCCATGCGTCGGTGCGCAGCGCGAGATAGGGCAGGGTGTCGGGGTCGTTGGTCATCCAGGCCATCTCGGCCATGTCCGCCTTGCCCTCCAGCCCCGGGTTCACCTCGCCGAGGAAGGTGTTCCACTCGTAGGTCTCGATGCTGACATCGAAGCCCACCGCTTCCAGATCCGCCTGGATGGCGGTGCCCATGGGGATCGGGTCCAGCATGCCGGAGCCGCCTTCGGTCACGTAGAAGGTCAGTTCCGCACCCTCGGCCCCGGCCTCGGCCAGCAGCTCCCTGGCCTTCTCGGGGTCGTAGGGGTAGGGCTCCAGCGCGTCGTTATAGGCCCATGCGAAGGCGGGCGGCGTCGGCCCCGCGGCGACCTCGGCGGTGCCTTCCAGCACGTCGTTGACCAGCGCTTCCTTGTTGATCGCGTAGTTGGCGGCCTGACGGACCAGCTTGTCGGCGAAGGGGCCTTCCTTGGCGTTCAGGATCAGGAACCAGACATGCGGTCCGGCCTGCTCGATCACCTTGTACTGGTCGCTCTCGAACTGGCCCAGCGAGTTCGGCGGCACCTCGACCATCATGTCGATGCCGCCCGCCAGCATCTCTGCCACGCGGGTGTTGGCGTCGGTGATCGGGCGGAAGACCACCGCCTCGGTGCCCGCCGTCTCGCCCCAGTAATCGGGGTTCTTCTCGATCACCACCGCCTCGTTCGAGCGCCACTCGGCGAATGTGAAGGGCCCGGTGCCAACCGGCGCGCGCCCGAAGTCGGCGCCGCCCGCCTCGACGGCGGCGGGCGAGATCAGCAGGCCGGTCGGGTAGGCGAGGTTCGACAGGAAGGGGGCGTAGGGCTCGGAGAGGGTGAATTTCACCGTCAATTCGTCCACCGCCTCAGTCGAGGCCACCGAGCCGAAGAAGAAGGCCAGCGGGAAGGGGCCGGTGTTGTGGAAGGGGTGATCCTCGTTCAGCATCCGGTCGAAGTTGAACTTCACCGCCTCGGCATTGAAGGGCGTGCCGTCGTGGAAGGTCACGCCCTCGCGCAGGGTGAAGGTGTATTCGGTCCCGTCCTCGCTGACCTCCCATCCGGTGGCCAGCTGCGGTTCCACCTCCAGCGTGCCGGGCTTGTAGCGCACCAGCCCCTCGTAAAGGTTCACGAGGATGCGGAAGTCGTTCACCGCCGTCACCGCCGCCGGGTCCAGAGATTTCGGCTCTGCGATCTGGCCGACGATCAGCACGCCGGGCGGGGTCTGGGCCAGGGCGGGCGCGGCAAGCGAGCCAAGCGCCAGTGTCGACGTGGCGGCGGCAAGCAGCGTCCGGCGCGTCAGGCTGAGGATGGTCATGGAAGGGCTCCCTGTTTTTATATGGATTCGAAATTATCATGATAATTTGCACCGGTCAATTTTTCATGATAATTTCAGAATGGCTTTCAGGAGACCTGTATGACCTTCTCGCTTCTTGCCCGGGATCCGGGCACCGGAACCCTTTGCGCCGCCGCCGCGACCGGATCGCTTTGCGTGGGGGGCTGGGTGCTGCGGGGGCGGCTTGACGCGGGTCTGAGCGCAAGCCAGGGCGCCGCGCCCTCGACCTTCTGGGGAGAGGAAGTGCTGGACCGGATGGCCGGGGGGCAAGGCGCCTCGACCGCCGTGGCCGAGGTGACCGGCGCGGATAGGGGGCGCGCCTGGCGGCAGCTTGCGGCCCTTGATCCGACGGGGCGGGCGGCGGCCTTCACCGGCGACGAGAACACCCCGCAGATGGGCGCACGGTCTTTTCCCGGCGGGATTGCCTCGGGCAATATGCTGGCCGGGCTGGAGGTGCTCGACGCCCTGTCGGAAGCCTTCCAGGGCGCGGGCGGTTCCCCGGCAGAGCGCCTGATCGCCGCGCTGCGCGCCGCCGACCGGGCGGGCAGCGACAGCCGGGGGTTGTTCTCTGCGGCGCTGCTGGTCCTCAGTCCGGCCCATGCGCCCCTGACCCTGCGCATCGATTACCATGACAGCGACCCCATCGGCGCGCTGCAGACGCTGCATGCCCGCGCGACCAGTGGCGGGTATGGTCGCTGGGCGCGGCAGGTGCCCTGCGCCGAGGACCCCGAGCGCATCCTCTCCGAGACCGATTTCCGCGACTGACCGCACCGGCGCCGGCCTGCCCGGGTTCATCCGACTAAAATAATCGGAATTGACATTCCCGACTGTAGTGGTCAGGTTTCCCGCAAAGCAACGGGGATTCTGGAGACCGCCATGGCTCTGCATCGGGACAGCGACAGCGAGACCGGCCGCGCCGCCGACCTTGCGTTTTGCGCGGCAGAGGCGCGGGCCCTTGCGATGCGCCTGACGCCGCCGGGGGCGGGTCTTCTGGACCGGCTGATCGACGGGGCGCGGTCATGAGCCTGCACAACCCGCCGCGCGGCGGCTCTCCGGTCGGGCGCCTGTCGCAATATGGCGCCGTCGAATCCGGCGCGATCCTTTACCTGCGCCTCTGCCTTGGGTCGCATGGCGCGATCGACCGCGCCCGGTCCGGGCTGATCGAGGCGCTGGGGGATGCCGCCGGCAGCCGGGCGACCGAGGCGCTGACGGACCTCGTGACGATCCTCTCCGACCATGGCCGCCGCCCGATGGCCTGCCACGGGCTGGCCTGCCAATGCGTCGGCGCCGACGAGGCCTGCCTTGCGCAGATGGTCGGATGTGCGGCGGAAGGCGCGATGGAGGATGCCACCCTGATGGCCACGCTGATGGTCCGGGCCGACCTTGCCCCGGCGCTGGCCGGGGCCGCGCAGGCCTTCGGGCTGTGGCTGAACCAGATGAACCGCCGCGTGATGGCGGCCCACCGGGCCGACGTCCATCGCGGACGCCTGCATTGACCCACAACTGACTGACTGACGAAGGGAACAGACCCCATGAAGACGACAGCGACAGCCATGGCTCTGGCACTGACCGCCGCCCTGCCCGCGATGGCGGACAAGGCCGCCGTGCTGGACACCTACGCCGATATCGCGCAGGCCGGATACGAGGACAGCCTGAGCAAGGCGCAGGATCTTCAGGCCGCCGTCGCGGCGCTGATCGCCGATCCGTCCGAGGCGACGCTGACCGCCGCCCGCACCGCATGGCTGGAAGCCCGCGTGCCCTACCAGCAGACCGAGGTCTTCCGCTTCGGCAATGCCATCGTCGACGACTGGGAAGGCAAGGTGAACGCATGGCCGCTGGACGAGGGCCTGATCGACTATGTCGATGCATCCTACGGCGGGGCCACGGACGAAAACGCCTATGCGGCGCTGAACGTGGTGGCCAACCCGACCTTCACCCTGTCCGGCGAAGAGGTCGACGCGACAGAGATCACCCCGGCGCTGCTGGAAGAGACCCTGCAAGAGGCCGATGCGGTCGAATCCAACGTTGCCACCGGCTATCACGCGGTGGAATTCCTGCTCTGGGGGCAGGACCTGAACGGCACCGATCACGGCGCCGGTGAGCGTCCCTGGACCGACTACGCGACGGGCGAGGCCTGCACCGGCGGCAATTGCGACCGCCGTGGCCAGTACCTGAAGGCCGCGACCGACCTGCTGGTGTCCGATCTGGAATACATGGCCGCGCAATGGGCCGAGGGCGGCGAGGCGCGCACCACCGTGACCGGCGACGAAGACGCGGGCATCGTGGCGATGCTGACCGGCATGGGCAGCCTGTCCTACGGCGAGCAGGCGGGCGAGCGCATGAAGCTGGGCGTCATGCTGAACGACCCCGAGGAAGAGCACGACTGCTTCTCGGACAACACCCACAACTCGCATTTCTATGACGGCATGGGCATCCGCAACGTCTACTTCGGGGAATATGTCCGCATCGACGGGTCGGTGGTGAGCGGCGAAAGCCTGTCCTCGCTGGTGGCGGCGGCCGACGCGGATGTGGACGCGGCCCTGCGCGCCGACATCAACCAGACCATGGTGGAACTGGGCCAGATCAAGGCCGCCGCCGAGGCGGGCTTCAGCTACGACCAGATGCTGGCGCGCGGCAACGCAGGCGGCGAGGCGCTGATCATGGCGGCGGTCGACGCATTGGTGCAACAAACCTCTGGTATCGAGCGGGCGGTGACCGCGCTTGGCCTCGACCGGATCGGCTTTGAGGGCTCCGACAGCCTCGACGACCCGGACGCGGTTTTCCAGTAACGCCACCCCGCCGGGGCGTCGCGGGCGCCCCGGGCCATCGCCCGTCCAGAAGGAACCGGCCATGATCGTCTGCCACTGCATGAACATCTCGGACCACGATATCCACGCCGCCGTGGACTGGATGCGCGCCTCGGACGAGGCGACGCTGATCACGCCGGGCAAGATCTACCGGGCGCTTGGCAAGAAGGCCGACTGCGGCGGCTGCCTGCCGCTGTTCATGAAGACCATGCAGGCCAACGACAATTTCGAGGTGCCGCTGGAACTGCGGCACCTGCGCCGCCTCGAACGTAGAGGACGCGGCTGACCGCGCCCTTGCAGGACCCAAGGCAGAAGACCACACTAACGCCGGTAGGTAAGCAAAAGGATTCCGACCATGAAGGGTGATGCGAAGGTCATCGAATATCTCAACGCGGCACTGCGCAGCGAGTTGACGGCGGTCAGCCAGTACTGGCTGCATTATCGCCTGCAGGAAGACTGGGGTTTCGGCAAGCTCGCCGACAAGTCGCGTGAGGAAAGCATCGAAGAGATGCACCACGCCGACAAGCTGATCCAGCGGATCATCTTCCTGGAAGGTCATCCGAACCTGCAAAAGCTGGACCCGCTGCGCATCGGCCAGACCCTGAAGGAAACGCTGGAGTCGGACCTCGCCGCGGAACATGAGGCGCGCACCCTGTATATCGAGGCCCGCAACCACTGCGACTCCGTGGGCGACTACGTGTCGAAGAACCTCTTCGAGGCGCTCATCGCCGATGAGGAAGGCCACATCGACTACCTCGAAACGCAGCTGGGCCTTTACGAGACCCTCGGCGCATCCAGCTACAGCCAGCTTCAGGCCAAATCCTCGGACGAGGCGGAATAAGCGCCCAAAGAGACCTGTTATGAAAAAACTCATGCTGCCGCTGCTTCTGGCGGCAGCCTTTCCCGTCGCCGCCGAAATGCCGGTTCTGGAGGACCTGCACCTGCCGGTGGTGCCCCGCACCGCCGACGAGGCCGCGCGCATCGCCCGCGTCACCGCCGCGCCCACCGATTTCACCGCACCAGAGCGGTTCGAGGCCAAGCCCGGCGGCGCGGCCACGGTGCGCCGGCGGTCCAGCGCGGATGCCTTCTCGCAGCCGTCCGCCAATATCGGCTTCGACGGCGAGCTTGATTTCAAGATCGGCAACGGGTTGTTCAAGAAGCTCTGGGTCTCGTCGCCCTCGTCGACGCTGGCCTCGGACGGGCTGGGGCCGGTGTTCAACGCCCGATCCTGCCAGCGCTGTCACCTGAAGGACGGGCGCGGCCACCCGCCCGAGGGGCCGGACGACAACCGCGTGTCGATGTTCCTGCGCCTGTCGGTGCCCTTCGACCAGACCGACATGACAGAGGTCGAGGCCTACCTCGCGACGCTGGGCGGGGCGCTGGCGCGGCCCGAACCCACCTACGGCGGACAGTTGCAGGACGTCGCCGTCCTTGGCCATGCCGCCGAGGGCCAGATGCAGATCACCTACGAAGAGGTGCCGGTGGCGCTGTCGGGCGGCGAAGAGGCGTCGCTGCGCAGGCCGACCTACAGTGTGACGGACCTTGGCTACGGGCCCATGGCCGATGACGTGATGCTCTCGCCGCGCGTGGCGCCGACCATGCTGGGCCTCGGCCTGATCGAGGCGATTCCCACGGCGGACATCCTCGCCCATGCGGACCCCGACGACGCGGACGGCGACGGCATCTCTGGCCGCGCGCAGGTGGTCTGGTCGCAGGAATACGACGCGCCGATGCTGGGGCGTTTCGGCTGGAAGGCGGGCAACCCCACGGTCCGCGAACAGTCCGCCGGGGCCTTCGCGGGCGACATCGGCATCTCGAACCCGTTGCACCCCTTGCCCGGCGGAGATTGCACCGAAGCGCAGACCACCTGCCTTGCCGGGCCGCATGGCGACGGCGACGCGCGCGGCGCCGAGATCGACGCCGAGGGGCTCGACCTCGTGACCTTCTACAGCCGCAACCTCGCCCTGCCGGAGCGCGTGGCGCTCGACGACCCCGAGGTGTTGCGCGGCAAGCGGGTGTTCCACGAGACCGGCTGCGCGTCCTGCCACGTGCCGAAGTTCGTCACCCATCGGCTGGCGGATGAAAGCGCGCAGAGCTTTCAGCTGATCTGGCCGCACTCCGACTTCCTGCTGCACGACATGGGCGAGGGGCTGGCCGACAACCGCCCCGAAGGGCTGGCCACGGGCCGCGAATGGCGCACCGCGCCGCTGTGGGGGATCGGCCTGACCGAACAGGTCAACGGCCACACCTATTTCCTGCACGACGGTCGCGCGCGGTCGCTGCTGGAAGCCGTCCTCTGGCACGGCGGCGAGGCGCAACCCGCCCGCGACCGTGTCGTCGAGATGCCGCCCGAAGACCGCGCCGCCCTGATCCGCTACCTGGAGAGCCTCTGATGCGCCTAGCCCTTGCCCTGTGCTGCCTTGCCTCGCCCCTTGCCGCCGGGGTCGCGGAGGCTGTCGACGACCACATCCTGCCCGCCTTCGATGCTTTCGTGGGGGATACGCAGGCGCTGAATGAGGCCGCGCAGGCCGATTGCACCGCCGAGGCGGTGAAGCCCGCCTACCAACGCGCCTTCGATGGCTGGATGGGCATCGCCCACCTGAACTTCGGCCCGCTGGAGGCCGACGGGCGCGCGCTGGCCATCGCCTTCTGGCCGGACAAGCGCGGTATCGTGGCCAGGACGGTTGCGGCGCTGCAAGGCGACGAGGATGCGGCGGTGAACGATCCCGCCACCTTCGCCGAGGTCTCTGTCGCCGGGCGCGGGCTGTTTGCGCTGGAGCGGCTGCTGTACGAGACCGACTACACCGCCGGGGATTACGCCTGCCGCTACGTGCAGGCCGTCAGCGCCGATCTTGCCCGGATGGGTGCCGAGATGCGCGCCGGGTGGACGGAACACGCCGGGCTGCTGACCACGGCGGGCGACAATGCCACCTACCTGACTGGGCGCGAGGCGGCCTCGACCCTCTACACCGCGCTGCTGGCGGGGTTGGAGTTCACCGCCGACCAGCGGTTGGGGCGGCCCCTGGGCACCTTCGACCGGCCCCGACCGGAACGCGCCGAGGCGCGGCGCTCGGACCGGCCGCTGCGGAATGTCGTGCTGTCGCTGGAGGCGACGCGCGGGCTGGCCCGGACCCTTGCCGAGGGTCCGATCCCGGTGACCGAGGCGGCCTATGACGAGGCGCTTCGGCTGGCCGCCGATCTGGACGATCCGCTGTTCGCGGGGGTCGACGATCCCGCGGGCCGTCTGAAGGTCGAGATCCTGCAACAGCACGTCCGCGCCCTGCGCACGGTGATCGCGGCAGAGATCGGCGCCGGGCTGGGCCTGTCCGAGGGGTTCAATTCGGCGGACGGAGACTGAGATGCGGCGGCGGCACTTCCTGACGGCTCTGCTGGCCTCGGCGACCCTGCCGCAGGTGACATGGGCGGACGCGGGCAACCCCGCCTTCCTCGCCGCCGCGCAAGAGCCCGACGGCACCTTCGCGCTGTTCGGATTGTCCGAGCAGGGGCAGGACCTGTTTCGCATTCCCTTGCCGGCCCGGGGCCACGCGGCGGCGGCCCATCCCCTGCGCCCCGAGGCGGTGGCCTTCGCGCGCCGTCCGGGCACCTATGCCCTTGTGATCGACTGTGTCTCGGGCCGGGTCGCGCATCGGCTGGAGGCGCCGGAGGGCCATCATTTCTACGGCCATGGCGCCTTTGTCGACGGCGGCGCGGTGCTGGTGACGACGGAAAACCACATCGACAGCGGCGTCGGGCGGCTGGGCCTCTGGGCGCGCGATGAGGGTTATCGCCGGATCGGGTCGCTGGCCTCGGGCGGCATCGGCCCGCACGAGATCCTGCGTCTGCCCGGTGACGTGCTGGCGGTGGCGAACGGCGGCATCCTGACCCATCCCGACCGGGGGCGCGAGAAACTGAACCTGGACAGCATGCGCCCCAACCTGTCCTACGTGACGGTGACCGGCGGCCTGCAGGAAAGCGTGGAGCTGTCGGAAGACCTGCACAGGGCCTCGATCCGGCACCTCGCGCATCGCGACGGCCTTGTGGGCTTTGCCATGCAGTGGCAGGGCGACCTGTCGGAGCCCGTGCCCCTGCTGGGGCTGCACCGCAAGGGCGGGCGCGTGACGCTGTGTGAGGCCGATCTGGCGGAGCAACTGGCGATGCAGGGCTACGCGGGCAGCGTGGCCATGGACGCGGGCCGCGTGGGGATCACCTCGCCCCGTGGCGGGCGGCTGCATCTGTTCGGCCTCGACGGGGAGTTCCTGACCGCGCTCAGCCGCTCGGACATCTGCGGGCTTGCGGCGGGGGCCGAGGGTCTCGTGGCCACGGATGGCCACGGCGGCATTCTGTCCTGCACGGACCGGCTGGCGCCCCTCTCGGTCGCGCGCCGCGCCTGGGACAATCACCTGGTCCGGCTGGGTTGAGACCTCAGAGGCAGGCCCAGTCGGTGAAGGTGTAGCGGCGCGGCCTGGGGGCACCGGGCTGGGGCAGCGGGTGCTTGTCGCGGGGCGTGCGCTTCGGTTTGGTCATATGTTCGGTCATATCCAGTACCTCCTGAAGCGCCGGGCCTTATCCTTGAAACAGGATGGCCTTGCCGCGCCCTGGGCGTCTTGGGGCAATCCTGTCACGGCGTGAACCACGTTAAAGGCCGGACGCTGTAGATGTCCCAATGGTGCTACGCGGCAGAGGTTCCGAACAGTGTGGGAATCCGGAGGGTCGGGTATCCCGGACCGTTGCGCCCCTGCAACAGTGCCGGTCGGTCGGGGGGCCAGCCGGGCGGCGGTTGCCCGTTGCATGCCCCGGGCACGCAAGGCAGAGTGCGCGCAACCATGGGAGGGATGGATGGGCGTGATCCTTGCGGGCGTATTGATGGGCCTCGGCGGCACTCTGGCGATGGACCTCTGGGCGCTGTTGCTGAACCGGCTCTTCGGGTTGCCGCTGGCGAACTGGGCGCGGGTCGGGCGCTGGGTTCTCAACCTGCAAGAGCGGGTGTTCCACGACGATTTCGACCGGGTCGCCCCGGCACAGGGCGAGCTGGCGGTGGGCTGGGTGTTTCACTACGCGGTCGGCGTGGTCTATGGCGTGGTCTTCGCGGTGCTTGCCGGACGCGACTGGATCGCGGAGCCCAGCTTCGTTCCGGTCTGGATCTTCGGCATCCTGACCATCGCGGCGGGCTGGTTCCTGCTGCAACCGGCGATCGGCGCCGGCTGGGCGGCCTCGCGCACCCCAAGCCCGGCCCGGACCCGCGTGCTGGGCCTGCTGGCGCATACGGTTTTTGCGCTGGGGATGTGGGTCACGGCCCTGCTGTTCTACTAGAAGGGCGCATGAAAAAGGGCGGGATCAGACCCGCCCTTCGTATTCAGTCGCCTGTGAACCGCTCAGAGCAGTTCGAGGTTGCCCGCGGACTCTTTGCCGTCGCGGCCGGACTGCAGTTCGTAGGAAACCTTCTGGTTGTCCTGGAGGCCGGTCAGGCCCGAACGCTCAACGGCGGAGATGTGCACGAACACGTCTTTGCCGCCATCTTCGGGCTGAATGAAGCCGTAGCCTTTGGTGGTGTTGAACCATTTCACGGTGCCGGTGGCCATCGTGAGAACTCCTGTCTGTGGTCCGCACGCGGGATGCTGCGGGTCGGCGTAGGTCAGAGCAAAATCGGAGCTCTGTCGCCGTGAAAGGCAGACAGGAAGGCGAATCTGGTAACGTAGCGGTGTGGTATATCGCAGGTTCCGTGATTCGGAGCAAGGGTCAAGGTGCGGCGCCGATCACACCCTTGGTGAGGATCAGGTTGCCGTAGAGCCGGAATTCGCCGGTCTGCACCACGGCAAAAGCCTTTTGGGCGCGTTCGTAGAAGGCGAAGCGTTCCAGCCGCGCGATCGGCGCGGGATTGTCGGCTGCATCCACAAGGGCCTGAAACTCTGCGAAAATCGGCGGGCTGGCCGTCGCGTCGCCGACCACCTGCATGACATGCGCATTGGCCTCGACAAAGCTGTCGAGCGGCAGCAGGTGGAGGATCGCTTTTGCAGCTTCGGTGGCGGAAATTCCGTCCATGCGGTGAACGCGCCGGCCCATGGCGTGGGCGGGGAAATTGGCGTCTCCGATGACGATCTCGTCGCCGTGGCCCATCTCGGCCAGGGTTTTCAGGAGATCGGGGGAGAGCAGGGCGGGGATGTGGTGCAGCATGGCGGCATGTGAACGCGGGCGGCGGCGTTAGGCAAGGGATAAAGCGCCGGGCGGGCGGGTCCAACCTTCTGCGTGGGCGGCGCCCGGCAAGGATCGAAGGCGCGTTCCGCCCGGTGGCCTGCGGCAGGGCGACGGGCGGCCCTGGCCTTGCATCTCTGCCGCAGGGGGCTGGCCCGATCCCTGTCCGGGTCGGGCCGCTTTTTTGCTCAGCGCGTGAACTTCTTGTGCTTCAGGCGCTTGGGTTCCAGGGCATCGGCGCCCAGGCGGCGCTTCTTGTCCTCTTCGTAGTCCGAGAAGGCGCCCTCGAACCATTCCACATGGGCCTCGCCCTCGAAGGCGAGGATATGGGTGCAGATCCGGTCGAGGAAGAAGCGGTCGTGCGAGATCACCACGGCGCAGCCGGCGAAGTCGACAAGGGCGTCTTCCAGTGCACGCAGGGTTTCCACGTCGAGGTCGTTGGTCGGTTCGTCGAGCAGGATGACGTTGCCGCCTTCCTTCAGCAGGCGCGCCATGTGGACGCGGTTGCGTTCACCACCCGAGAGCAGGCCGACCTTCTTCTGCTGGTCGCCGCCCTTGAAGTTGAAGGCGCCGCAATAGGCGCGGCTGTTCTGCTCGGCATCGCCCAGCTTGATCACCTCGGCGCCGCCGGAAATCGCCTGCCAGACGGTGTCGTCGGGGTTCAGGTCGTCGCGCGACTGGTCGACGTAGGACAGCTGCACCGTGTCGCCCAGTTCCACCGTCCCGGCGTCGGGTTCTTCCTTGCCGGTCAGCATCTTGAACAGCGTCGACTTGCCCGCGCCGTTGGGGCCGATGACGCCGACGATGCCACCCGGCGGCAGCGAGAAGGACAGGTCCTCGATCAGAAGCTTGTCGCCCATGGCCTTCTTCAGACCCTCGACCTCGATCACCTTCGAGCCCAGGCGCTGGCCGTTGGGAATGATGATCTGGGCGCGCGACAGCTTTTCGCGCTCGGACTTCGAGGCCATCTCGTTATAGGCCTGAATACGCGCCTTGGACTTCGACTGGCGCGCCTTGGCGCCCTGCCGCATCCATTCCAGTTCGCGCTCCAGCGTCTTCTGCTTGGCCTTGTCCTCGCGGGCTTCCTGTTCCAGCCGCTTGGCCTTCTGTTCCAGCCACGAGGAATAGTTGCCCTCGTAGGGGATGCCGCGACCGCGATCCAGTTCGAGGATCCAGCCGGTGATGCTGTCGAGGAAGTAACGGTCGTGGGTGACGATCAGGATCGTGCCCTTGTAGTCGATCAGGTGCTGTTGCAGCCAGGCGATGGTCTCGGCGTCGAGGTGGTTGGTCGGTTCGTCGAGCAGCAGCATGTCGGGCGCTTCGAGCAGCAGCTTGCACAGCGCCACGCGGCGGCGTTCACCGCCCGAGAGGGTCGCGACGTTGGCGTCGTCCGGCGGGCAGCGCAGCGCCTCCATCGAGACGTCGATCTGGCTGTCGAGATCCCAGAGGTTCTCGGCGTCGATCTTGTCCTGCAGCTGGGCCATCTCCTCGGCGGTCTCGTCCGAGTAGTTCATCGCCAGTTCGTTGTACTTGTCGAGGATCGCCTTCTTCTCGGCGACGCCCAGCATGACATTTTCGCGCACCGTCAGCGTCTCGTCGAGATGCGGTTCCTGCGGGAGGTAGCCGACCTTGGCGCCCTCTGCGGCCCATGCCTCGCCGGTGAAGTCCTTGTCCATGCCGGCCATGATCTTCATCAGGGTCGACTTACCCGCGCCGTTGACGCCGACGACACCGATCTTGACGCCGGGCAGGAAGCTTAGGCGGATGTTTTCAAAGCACTTCTTGCCACCCGGATAGGTCTTGGACACCCCGTCCATGTGGTAGACATACTGGTAAGAGGCCATGATATCGCTCCGCAAATCTGTGCCGGTTTGCTGCGGAGTATCTCAAGGGCTGTGCGGGCGCAATGCTGCGGCGGGACCGAGCCGCTGCCGGGGCCGTCTTTGGTCCTGATTTTGCGAGGAAAGCCAGGTGCTTGACGGTCGTTCGGGGCAGTTGGGCAGCGGCCCTTGCCGACCGGCTGGCCGGGATCGCAGCCGACATTGTCCTCTGCCATTGCGCCGGGGGCAAAGCGCGGCGCGCCCGGACGCGCAACCCCGGGACGCCGGGTCCATGCTCTGTGCTTGCCTTCGGATGCGCGGCTTCGTACCCAAGGCACCGGCCTTGCCCGGTTCAATGACGTCCCGGACGGCCCTTGAGGAGACGTCTTGTGCGCGAAGGCCTTGCAGCTGGGGTACTGGCACCGGGTATGACCGTCGGTCTGCTTGGCGGCAGCTTCGATCCCCCCCACGCGGGGCACCTGCACCTGTCACGCGAAGCCCTGAAACGCTTCGGGCTGGACCGTGTCGTGTGGCTGGTGTCCCCGGGCAACCCGCTGAAGCCCGATGCCCCCGCGTCGATGATGCGCCGCATGCAGGCCGCCCGGGCGATGATCGACCACCCGCGAATCGCCGTCAGCGACTTCGAGGCGCGCAACCGCACCCGCTTCACGGCGGAAAGCCTGTCTGCGCTGCGGGCGCGGCACCCGACGGTGCGGTTCACATGGCTGATGGGGGCCGACAATCTTGTGCAGATCCACCGTTGGGAGGATTGGCACAGCATCTTTGCCAGCGTGCCGGTCGGTGTCCTTGCCCGACCGGGCATGCGCCGCGCGGCGCGCAATTCCGTCGCCGCCCGGATCTATCGCGCCGCACAGCTTCCGGCCCATGCGGCACGGCGCCTGCCGACCAGCGAGACCCCGGCATGGTGCTTTCTCAACATGCCGATGCTGGACGTGAGTTCTTCGGCGCTGCGGGCCTCGGGGCTGTGGAGCCGGGACGAGGGCGCCCTTGCCGAGAAGTGATCGGGCCCCCGCAAGGATCGGTTGCCGTATGGCGCGGGAATCGCTTAGATCGGCGGTATGAGCGACGGGATATCTAGACGCGGCATGCTGGGTGGGGCGCTGGCCCTGATCCTTACCGCAAACTCTGTGCGCGCGGAGTCTGCCGCGCCTGCGACCTCGCTGCGTCCGGTCGGGCGCGCGGACGATCTGCTCAGGCGCAACCAGGCCACTGGTGAGGAACTGATCGCCAAGGCGCGGCTGGGGGCGAATGCAGAGGTCAGCTATGCGGTGGCCAATATGCAGACCGGGCTTCTGCTGGAAGAGCATTCCCCCGCGACGGGCCTGCCCCCGGCCAGCGTGGCCAAGGCGCTGACGGCCTCTTATGCGCTGGACGTGCTGGGCCCGGAGTACCGTTTCGAAACGCGGATCCTTGCAACCGGCGGGATCAAGGACGGCATCGTTCAGGGCGACCTGATCCTTGCGGGCGGCGGCGACCCGACGCTTGACACCGACGGCCTTGCGGCGCTGGCGGCCAGCATGAAGGCGGCGGGGGTCACCAGCGTGCTGGGAGAGTTCCGGGTCTGGGGCGGGGCGCTGGCCTTTGCGCCCGAGATCGACACCGAACAGCCGCCGCATGTGGGCTACAGCCCGGCGGTCTCGGGGCTGAACCTGAACTACAACCGTGTGCATTTCGAGTGGCGCCGCAACGGGTCCGGCTACGTGGTCAACATGGATGCGCGGACGGCGGCGCATCGGCCCTCTGTACAGTTCGCGCGGATGGACGTGGTGGCCCGCAGCCTGCCGGTCTACACCTACGACGACCACGAGGGCCGCGACGACTGGACCGTGGCCCGCGGCGCGCTGGGTGATGGCGGATCGCGCTGGCTGCCGGTCCGCAAGCCAGAGCTTTACGCCGGCGAGGTCTTCCAGACCTTCGCGCGCACGCAGGGGATTTCCCTGAACGCGCCGGTGCCGGTGACGGCCCTGCCCGAGGGCGCCGAGGTCGTGGC
Organism: Ponticoccus sp. (in: a-proteobacteria); assembly: GCF_048381735.1. NCBI lineage: Bacteria > Pseudomonadati > Pseudomonadota > Alphaproteobacteria > Rhodobacterales > Roseobacteraceae > Ponticoccus > Ponticoccus sp. (in: a-proteobacteria). Next base: position 417,566 of record NZ_JBLXGL010000003.1, on the reverse strand, counting down.
CACGCAGGACAGCGCGCCGCTGCGGGTGATCCTGCAGGACATGCTCAAGTGGTCGACCAACCTGACGGCGGAGGCCGTCGGCATGGCGGCGAGCAAGGCGCGCCTGGGGCAGGTGCCCGAGACGCTGAAGGCCTCGGCGGCAGAGATGAACGCCTGGGCGAAAGAGCGGATCGGTGCCGTCGAGGTCGCGCTGGTCGATCACTCGGGCCTTGGCGGCGACAGCCGGGCCAGCGCGCTTGACATGATGCTGGCGCTCAAGACGGTGCGGCCTCTGCTGGAGCTGAAGCCGCTGCTGAAGCCCTTCACCATGCGGGACAGTCAGCGGCGCGTGGTCGAGGACCATCCGCTGAAGGTGCATGCGAAGACCGGCACGCTGAATTTCGTCAGCGGTCTTGCGGGCTTCGTCGATCTGCCGGACGGGACAGAGCTGGTCTTTGCGATCTTCTGCGCCGACGTGGCGCGGCGCGAGGCGCTGCCGATGGCGCAGCGCGAGCGTCCCGAGGGCGGGAACTCGTGGAACGTGCGGGCGAAGACCCTGCAACAGGCGCTGATCGAGCGCTGGGGCGTGATGTACGCGGCCTGAGGCCCCGCCTGACGCCGGATGTGACGAGGCGGGCCGCTGCCCGTCCCGATGGGGTCAGTTCTGTATCACCACGCGCATGTTGTTCTTGCCGACCTGCTGGGTCAGGCCGAAGAGCACGGCGGCATGTTCCGGGTGCAGGCGCACGCAACCGGCAGAGGCCGGGCGGCCAAGGCCGCTGATCTGGTTGGTCCCGTGGATCGCGTAATTGCCGTTGAAGAAGATCGAGTAGGGCATCGGCGCGTTATTGTAGAGCGATGACTTGTGGTAGCGCGACAGCCACTTCGCCGACCAGGTCCCGCGCGGCGTCCACTTGCCCGACCGCGCCGTCGAGACCGGCCAGCGGTAGGCGATCTTGCCATTGTGGATCACGGTCATGGTCTGCGAAGAAATGTCGACCTTGGCGACAAGCGCCGCAGCGTCAGAGGCGTCCGGAGACATCACCAGCATGGCCGCGCCGAAGGCGGCGGCGATCAGTCGTTTCATATCTGTCCCTCCAGGGTTTGCGTCGATGTGGCAGCATCGGCGAAAAAGTGCCTAGGGGAGAGTACAGCGCGAAAGCCCGCCGGTCAGTCCGGGATTCCGGACCTTTCCGGCCACAAATTGCTACGGTGTTGAAATCCTGCACCGATCCGGTCCGGGAATCGCCCCGGAATCATGCTTGTCAAGCCGGCAGGTGCCGTGCGCGTGCCCCACGTTCGATCGCGGCAGCGTGAAGCCGGTCGATGTCCAGTTCGTAGCGAATCTCTTCCAGCAGGCGCAATTCCGATTCGTTCAGGGTGCCATCGGCGGCGGCGACGTCGCAGGCCATCGCGTAGGCGGTTTCGAACAGGCGCGTGGGCAGGTTGTCGCGGATCAGGCCGAAAAGGGTGTCGAGGCCGTCCTCCTGCTCGAACAGGTCGAAGACCAGGCTGGCCATGCTCTTGACCCGGTCCGCGTCGTATTCGGCGAAGATCGGCAGAAGGTTGACGGTCGAGTCGATCTTGACCAATTCGGCGGTGCGCAGGTTCTCATCCGAGGCCGATACGGCGATCATCAGCGCGACAAGGCAGTCCTGCGGGCTGAGCGGGTGGGCGGTGTCGGTCATGGTCTCGGGCCTTTGGGTCTTGTGTCCTTGCCCCGCAATTTATTGACGCCGCACCCCTGCCGCAATAGGAAGCGCGCGCAATCCCCTATGGAGTTTCAAGAGATGTCCGATCTGCGCGACGCCGCGATGACTGCGAAAGCCTGGCCTTTCGAAGAGGCGCGCCGCATCCTGAAACGCTATGAAAAGGCGCCGCCCGACAAGGGGCACGTCCTGTTCGAGACGGGCTATGGCCCCTCTGGGCTGCCGCATATCGGCACCTTCGGCGAGGTGCTGCGCACGACGATGATCCGCCGCGCCTTCGAGCTGCTGTCGGATATTCCGACGCGTTTGATCTGTTTTTCCGACGACATGGACGGCATGCGCAAGGTGCCCGGCAACGTGCCGCAGCAGGACATGCTGCGCGAGCACCTTCAGAAGCCGCTGACCAAGGTGCCCGATCCCTTCGGCACACATGAGTCCTTCGGCCATCACAACAACGCCATGCTGCGGCGCTTCCTCGACACCTTCGGCTTCGACTACGAGTTCTACTCGGCCACCGAGTTCTATGCCTCGGGCCAGTTCGACGAGATCCTGCTGCGCGCCGCCGAGCGTTATGACGACCTGATGAAGATCATGCTGAAGTCGCTGCGGGACGAGCGCGCGGCGACCTATTCGATCTTCCTGCCGATCCACCCGGAAACGGGCCGCGTGCTTTATGTGCCGATCAAGCACGTCGATGCGGCAAAGGGCGAGATCACCTTCGACGACGAAGAGGGCCGCGAGTGGGTGCTGCCGGTGACCGGCGGCAACGTCAAACTGCAATGGAAGCCGGACTTCGGTGCCCGCTGGGCGGCGCTTGGCGTCGATTTCGAGATGTACGGCAAGGATCACTCGACCAATACGCCGATCTACGACGGCATCTGCCGGGCACTGGGCGAGAAGGCGCCGGAACATTTCACCTACGAGCTGTTCCTCGACGACAAGGGGCAGAAAATCTCGAAGACCACGGGCAACGGCATCTCGATCGACGAGTGGCTGACCTATGCCTCGACCGAGTCGCTGTCCTATTTCATGTTCCTCAAGCCGAAGACGGCGAAGCGGCTGTATTTCGACGTCATCCCCAAGGCGATGGACGAGTATCACCAGCAGCTGCGGGCCTATCCGACGCAGGATCTGGCGGCGCAGCTGAACAACCCGGTCTGGCACATCCACAACGGCGACGTGCCTGAATCGAAGATGGTGGTGCCCTTCTCGATGCTTCTGAACCTCGCCAGCGCGGCGGGGGCCGAGGATACCGAGGCGATGTGGGGCTTCATCCGGCGCTACGCGCCCGATGCCACGCCCGAGACGCATCCCGACCTCGACGCGGCGGCGGGCTATGCGGTGAAGTACTACGAGGACTTCGTGAAGCCCGCCAAGGTCTTCCGCGCGCCCGACGAGAAGGAGCGCGCGGCGATGGAGGATCTGGCCGCGCGCCTGACCGCGCACGAGGGCGAGACCGACGACGAGACCCTGCAATCGCTGGTCTTCGCCGTGGGCAAGGACCACGGGTTCGAGCCGCTGCGCGACTGGTTCAAGGCGCTTTACGAAGTGCTGCTGGGACAGTCGCAGGGGCCGCGCTTCGGCGGGTTCATCGCGCTTTACGGCGTGACCGAGACCGTCGCGCTGATCGGCAAGGGGCTGGCCGGCGATCTGGTGACGGAGACGCCGGAAGACACCGCCGGCTGAAACTCTGACGCGTCGTCAGGCGTGCCTTCTGGATCGGGGCGGAAAGCGGGCTAGCTTTCCGCCACCAGACAGGAGGACACCGCATGAGACGTCTTTTCCTTGGCACCCTTGCGGGGGTGATACTGGCCGGGGCGGCCTTCGCACAGGATGTGCTAAAGCCCGACCCCGCCATTCGCGACACCATCCAGGGCCAGCTTGACGCCTTCATGGCGGATGACGTCGGCGCGGCCTTCGAATTCGCGGCGCCCAACATTCGCCGGATGTTCCGCACGCCCGAGACCTTTGGTGCGATGGTGCGGCAGGGCTACCCGATGGTCTGGCGGCCCGGCGCCGTGGAATACGGCGATCTGCGCGAGATCGGGGGCTTCCTCTGGCAGCGTGTGCTGGTCACGGACAGGGCCGGGCGGCAGTTCGTGCTGGAGTACCAGATGCAGGACCTTCTCGGGGACTGGCGCATCGCCGGGGTGCGGGTGGTCCCGGCGCCCGGCATTTCGGCCTGAGCGCGTAGGGTCCGGCCCTCCCCTGACGCTCGCCCGCTTTGCGTGGCATCGACCCCGCGCCCTGCCTGTGCGGCCTGCGCCATCGCTTTCATACTGACCTGCGGGACCGGCAGCCCTGTCGCGCCGCTTGCCATGGGCGTTGCGTGCCCATCCGGGGCGCCGCGCGGTCCGGTTCAGGAGCGTTAACAACCCGTTGATACTTCCCCGTCCCGACCGGGGCCTCCGCGCCCCTTCTTGGGAAAGGGATCAGGATGAACAAGGCGATCACCGACGGGCTGGTCTTCATGCCTCAGGCGTTTTCAGGCACCAACCTTGGCCAATGGTCGCGGGGCGACGGGGTGCCGGGGTCCGACACCTACGCCAGTCTCGCCACGGCGGCCTTTGTCCCGGCGGACGCGGATTTCGGCGGCTGCCTCGAAATCCAGAAGACCGCGTCGGTGCAGAAATTGCGCTTCATGGGGCAGACACCGCTGCCCACCGGCTGCTACCTGCGCGTGACCGCGCGGGTCAAGGCGGTGGCGGGCGCGCTGCCCTCTGTCCGGATCGCGGGCTATGCGGCGCGGTCGAACGGCTCTGCGGTGCCCGGCGTCGACACCACCGGCGACGCGGTGGCGCTGGCCAGCTATGGCGCGGTGGTCGAGGTCAGTGCCATCGTCGGCGCGGGCAACCGCGAGGGCGTCGACCTGGTCTGGGGCTCTGACGCGGCCTATGGCCATTTCGGCATCGACCTGACCGGCCCGAACGGCGGCGTGGTGCGGGTCGACGACATCGTCATCGAGGACGTCACGGGGGCCTTCCTGCGGAGGATGATGAACTGGGTCGACGTGCGCGATTACGGCGCCGTGGGCGACGGGACCACCGACGATTCGGCGGCCTTCGAGGCGGCGGACGCGGACGCCAACGGGCGGCGTATCCTTGTGTCGGCAGGCACCTACCGGCTGGCCGAGACGGTGTCGATCTACAACCCGATCACTTTCGAGGGCACGGTCAGCATGCCCACCGCCGCGGTGCTGAACCTGACCAAGAACTTCGACATCGCCACTTATATCGAGGCCTTCGGGGACGAGGAACTTGCCTTCAAGAAGGCGGTGCAGTCGCTGATGAACGGCGCCGATGCCGAAAGCCTCGACCTTGGCGGGCGGCGGATCTCGGTGACCGCGCCCATCGACCTTGCCGCCTGCGTGCCCAACCGCACCAGCTATGCGCAGCGCCGTGTCATCCGCAACGGCCAGTTGCGCGCCGAGAACACCGGCAACTGGACCCCGGAGGTGGTGACCAGCACCGCGACCTATTCGGCCAGCAACAACTGGCGCCTGACCAATGTCACGAATGCCGCCAACGTACCGGTCGGGGCGCTGATCACCGGGGCCGGTGTCGGCCGCGAGGTCTACGTGCGGTCCGTCAACGTCGCCGCGCAGGAGATCACCCTGTCACAGCCGCTGTCCGACGCGGTCGGCACCCAGAGCTACACCTTTACGCGCTTCAAGTACCTGTTGGATTTCACCGGGTTCGAGCGCATCAACGTCTTCGAGCTGGAGGGGTTGGAGTTCCAGTGTCAGGGCTATGCCTCGGGTCTTGCTCTGGCGCCCATCGGGGCGGTCAACGTGATCCGGAACTGCGTCTTCAACCGGCCCGCGCAGCGCGGCATCACCTCGATCGGGGACGGCTGTCAGGGCCTTCTGGTCGACCTCTGCCAGTTCATCTCGACCGAGGGCGGGGCCGAGGTGCAGGACCGCACCACCGTCGCCATGAACGTCAACGCCAACGACGTGAAGATCCGCTCCTGCCGGGCCTCGCAGTTCCGGCACTTCGTCGTCATGAGCGGCGCGCATAACACGATCATGGGCAACCACTTCTTCCAGGGCGGCGCGTCCAACAACGGCGGGCGCACGGCGGGGATCGTGCTGACCCTGCGCGCCTGCAACACGCAGATCACCGGCAACTACGTCGACAATTGCAGCATCGAATGGACCAACGAGCGTGAGCCCGAGCCGGATTTCAGCGGCGGCTTCGGCTTCGCGGGCCTGTCGATCACCAACAACGTGATGCTGTCGTCGGATTGCGCGCCATGGTTCAGCCATATCGTCGTGAAGCCCTACGGCACCGGGCATTACATCAACGGCCTGAACGTCTCGGGGAACACCTTCCGCTGCGTGGGGACCTACATCAACCGGGTCGAGCGGGTGGATACCTCTTACGCGCCGCTGGACTTTGCCAAGATGCGCAGCGTCAGCTTTGCGGGCAACACCTACCACAATATCGAATACGGCGCGAAGAACCCGCTGCGGGTGGATCACGACCAGAACACCCATGCGACTGTCTGGGAGGTCGATACCGACAACCGCCTGCCGTTCAACGGCTACGCGATGGGGGTCGAAGGCCTTGTGACCACCACCCGTCCGCGCGACTCGGCCAATATCTCCAGGTACCACATGCCCTACACGCAGGCGGAACAGGGCGCGGGCAGGGACAGGGTCAACGTGGTCTGGCCGGAACCGATGCTTGGGGACGTGACCCTCAGCATCCGCGTGGACCGCTGACGGCAGCGTATCGGGACGGGTCCGGCGGCTTTGCGCCGGGCCCGGTTGCGCAGCCGCGCGGCGCCGGACTGTTGCCCTTGGCGCGGGGGCCGCTGCATGGCGACGGGGGGCGACGGCTCCACGGGGGCCGGGCGCGGTCCGTTCTGTGTCGCGCCCCGGCGAACCTGTCCGGCGGCACACCTCAGAACACTTTCCACAGACCCAGTTTCACGCCCAGGTTTTCGTCGGTGTGCAACCCCCATGTGACGCCGGCCTCGACGCTGAGCTGCCCTCGCAGGGGCACCACCACAGAGGTCGCGGCGCGGGCGAATTCCTCCGAAGCCCAGGGCCGCCCGGTCTGAAGCTGCATGATCCACTTCGTGCCGCTGTCGAAGGTCACCCCCCATGTCAGATCAAGCTTCAGGTCGGTCAGGCCGCTGTCGGTGCGGATCTCGGCGACGGATTCGGCGCTGAGCCAGCCCTTCGGCAGCTCCCAGCCGAGTGCCAGCCCGGGCCGGAGGACCGTCTTTCCGGAGATCTTGCCAAAGCCGAGTTGCGCGGTGGCCTGAAGGCCACGCTCCCGGTTGCGCAGCGGGTACTGCAGGAAGACCACCGTCTTGCCATCGCCGGAAACGGAGCGCCCAAGATCCAGCCCCAGCGTCCAGCGGTCGGTCAGCCCGTATTCCACGTATAGGGTGTAATACTGCTGGAACGCATTCTCGTGCCAGCGGTGCGCCACGTCCTGCGGCCAGGACAGCCGGGCATCGGCAGAGGCGAAGCCCGCGCCGCGCTCGCGCGGCCATGCGCCGGGCAGGGCGGATGTGGTGGAAAGCATAAGAAACAGGCAGGCGGCAAGCAGTCGCATGGGGGCGGCCCCGCGGTCCGGGTGGGCCATCATTGTGGGGTCATCCCGGTTAACGCAGGGTTAAGCATCGATCACCCGGTTGCGCCGACAGAAGTGCCGCGGCGCCGAAGGCCCGGTGTCGTGTCACGGGGGCTGGCAGAGCGGGGCAGCTCGGTGCAAGGTGACGCAAGGACTGGCGAGGGGTGCAGCATGGCAGGACGGGTGATCACGGTGGCGCAGCAGAAGGGCGGCAGCGGCAAGACAACGCTGGCCGCACATCTCGCCATCGGATTTCGGGCGCGGGGCCTGACGGTTGCGCTGGTGGACCTTGATCCGCAGGGCAGCCTTGGGCGCTGGTTCATGACCCGGGTCGAGGCCACGCCGGAGGCCTGCGAGGGGCTGGACTTCGCCACCTCCTCGGCCTGGGGCATCTCTTACGAGTGCCGCAAGCTTTCCGCCGCCAATGACATCGTCATCATCGACACGCCGCCCAAGGCGGACAGCGATCTGCGCCCCGCCCTGCGGGTGGCGGATCTGGTGGTGGTGCCGGTTTCCGTCAGCCATGTCGACCTGTGGGCGACCGAGGGCGTGCTGGATCTGGCCAACCGCGAGGGCCGCGACACGCTGCTGGTGATGAACCGCACCCGCAGCGGCACGCGGCTGGGGGCCGAGGTCACCGAGGCGGCGACCAAGCTGGGGGCAGAGGTGGCACAGGCCTCGCTGGCGCATCGCGTGGGCTATGCCGAGGCACTGGGCAAGGGGCTGTGCGCGCAAGAAGGCGCGCGGACCCCGGCCCGCGACGAGGTGGCTGCGCTGGTTTCCGAGGTGGCGGAGCGGCTGGGGCTGGGGTAAGCCCCGAAGCCAGGAAAGGCCGGTGCGGACCGGTCCCGTGGGCTGCGGTGAAGGCAGACGGGGCGGGCAGGCCGGCGAAGGAGAGCTGACATGACGGACCTCGATGCGCTTGCCGCGCTGATCCGCGCCGACAGCGCGGCGCGCGGGCAGACCATTTCCCGGCTGGGCTACTTCTGCGCGCCCTTCCGGCCCGCCGAGGGGCCCTTCAGCGACCGGGTGATCAAGGTCTACCGGGGCCTGACCGACCGCGCCATGGCCGAGCGCCTGCGCGACTGCCACGAAGATTACGTCGCCGCTCTGCTGGCCGGTGGCGTGCCGATGCCGGAAACGGCCTTCCACCTGCTGGAGATGGAGGGCGCCTCGGTCCCCGTCATCGTGCAGGAGGCGCTGCCGGTGGACAGCCTGATGCGCCCGCTGATGCAGGCGCAGCCTTTGCCCGAGACGCTGGCGATGATGGAGGCCGCCGGTCAGGTCATCGCCCGCTTCTGGCACTGGGCCGAGGGGCAGGAGACGCGCATCGGCTTCCATCCCTCGATCCGCAACTTCGCGATCCGGGACGGCGCGGCGGTCTTCTTCGACACCTTCCCGCCGCTGATCCATTATTCGCGCGACGAGATGGGGCGCATGTTGCTGACCTTCTCGGAAAAGCGGCTGATGCGGGTCGTGGGGCCGCTGATGCGCGCCCGCGTGACCGGCATTCAGGACGAATGGTACTCGCCACCCGAGACGCTGGTGGGGCTGGTGGGATCGGCCTGCCGCCTGCGGCCCGGGGATGCGCAGGCCTATCTCGACTGGGGGCGCGATTTCGCGCGACGCGAGATGGCGCCCTGGGCCGAGGAGGCGCTGGCGGGCATGACCGAGACGCCGAAGCTGCCGGGATACTGGACCGGTTTCCGCAAGCTGCTGGGGCTTCAGGGCGAACCCAACGTCTGAGGCGCGGCGTTTTCTTGGAAAGAAAACGGTCCGAAATCTTTGCAAGATTTCGGCGCCCCGCTCGGCGCCCCGCTCGGCGCTTGGATTCGCGGGCGCGCTGGCGTACCCCTTTGGTCCAAGCTTCGTGGACCGCTGCCCGTGACCTCCTACTTCGACCCCGGTGCGCTGATCGGCGTGCTGACCACCCAGCCGCTCGACCGCCCGCTCGACTACCGCGCGCCCGAGGGCGGCTGCCATCTGGGCGCCTTCGTCGAGGTGCCGCTGGGGCCGCGCAAGGTGCTGGGCGTGGTCTGGGGGCCGGGGCGCGGCGATTTCGACCTGTCCAAGGTGCGCTCGGTGATCCGGGTGCTGGATGCGGCGCCGATGCGCGACGAGATGCGCGCCTTCCTTGAAAAGGCCGGGGCCTACACGCTGACCCCGATGCCCGCCATGCTGCGGCTGGCCACGCGGGCGCCGGGGCTGGGCGATCCGCCCTCGATGCGCAGGGTCTACCGGCTGGGCCAGGGCACCCCCGACCGCATGACCGACGCCCGCACCCGGGTGCTGGAGGCCGCCGCCGAGATGGGCGGCCTGTCGCTGACCCTGAACGAGCTGGCCGAGGCGGCGGGGGTCACGTCCTCAGTGGTCAAGGGGCTGGTGAAGTCCGGCGCCATTCTCGAGGAGGAAAGCCCGCGCGACACGCCCTTTCCGCTGCTCGACCCCGACCACGGCGGCAAGGCCCTGACCGACGACCAGTCCGCCGCCGCCGAAAGCCTGCGGGCGGGGCAGCGGGCGGGCGGTTACGAGACCGTGCTGCTGAAGGGCGTCACCGGCTCCGGCAAGACCGAGGTCTACCTCGAGGCGGTGGCGGAGGCCCTGCGGCAGCACCGGCAGGCGCTGGTGCTTCTGCCCGAGATCGCGCTCTCGGCAGAGTTCCTGACCCGGGTCGAGGCACGGTTCGGCGCGCGGCCTGCCGAATGGCATTCCGGCGTCACCCTGACCGAACGCCGCCGGGTCTGGAAGATGGTCGCCGAGGGGCAGGCGCAGGTGGTGGTCGGCGCACGCTCGGCGCTGTTCCTGCCGTTCCGGGACCTCGGGCTGATCGTCGTCGACGAGGAACACGACACCTCTTACAAGCAGGAGGAGGGTGTCCTTTACAACGCCCGCGACATGGCGGTGCTGCGGGCCTCGATCCTCGGCGCGCAGGTGGTGCTGGCCTCGGCCACGCCCTCCCTGGAAAGCTGGGCCAATGCCGACGCGGGCAAATACAAGCGCCTGACCCTCAACGCCCGCTTCGGCGCCGCCGTGCTGCCCGAGATGCGCAGCCTCGACATGCGGGCCGAAAAACTGCCGGCGAACCGCTGGATATCCACCGCTTTGCAACACGCGATCAAGGCGCGCATGGCGAAGGGGGAGCAGGCGCTTTTGTTCATCAACCGGCGGGGCTATGCGCCGGTGACGCTGTGCCGGGCCTGCGGGCAGCAGATCGGCTGCGACCACTGCGACGCGCGCATGGTCGAGCACCGCTTTCTGAAACGTCTCGTCTGCCACCAGTGCGGGGAGAGCAAGCCCGTGCCCACCACCTGCCCGCATTGCCAGGCCGAGGACACGCTGGCCGCCGTGGGGCCGGGGGTGGAGCGGCTGGCCGAAGAGGCGGCGGAGCATTTCCCCGAGGCGCGGATCGCGGTGCTGTCCTCGGATCTCTACGGCACGGCGCGCGAGCTGAAGGCGCAGATCCTGAGCATCGCCGAGGGCGGGGCCGATGTGATCATCGGCACGCAGCTGGTGGCCAAGGGGCACAACTTTCCCAAGCTGACGTTGGTGGGGGTGATCGACGCGGACCTCGGGCTTCAGGGCGGCGACCTGCGCGCCGCCGAGCGGACCTTTCAGCTGATGCGGCAGGTGGCGGGCCGGGCCGGGCGGGCCGAGGCGCCGGGGGCGGCGCTGTTGCAGACCTACCAGCCCGAGCACCCGGTGATCCGCGCCATCCTTGCGGGCGACGAAGAGGCTTTCTGGGCCGCCGAGGCGCAGGAGCGCCGCGCCGCCGGGATGCCGCCCTACGGGCGGCTGGCGGGGATCATCCTGTCGGGCGAGGACATGGGCCGGGTCTTCGACCTGGGCAATCACCTGGCGCGGAACGATGGCGCCCTCCGGCGTGTCGGCGCGCAGGTCTTCGGCCCCGCCGCCGCGCCCATCGCGCGGGTGCGCGGGCGCCACCGGGTGCGGCTGCTGGTGAAGGCGCCGAAAGGGGTGGCCTTGCAGGCCGCGCTGACGGAATGGACCGGGCAGGTTTCGCTGAAGGGCGACCTGCGCATGGCCGTGGACATCGACCCGCAGAGCTTTTTCTGAGGCGCTGACCCTTTCGGATTGAGCGCCGGTGGCGCGCATCCCCTCTTGGGGACTGCGTCCCCAAACCCCTGTCGGGGGCGCTGCCCCCGCGCGCGGCGCGCGCCCCCCCGAGGTATTTTCGGGACCAGAGAAGTCCGGGGCGGGGCGGTTTTCGGCGGGCTTGGGCCGGCTTGCCCAAGGGGGTGACGCGAGGTGTGCGGGCCACAGGGGCGGGTCTTTTGGAGGGGTGCCTTGTTTCGCCCGCGGGGCGTCTCTACATCGCAGGGCATGAAGAAATGGATCCCCTTCGTGAAATCCGGGCCGCGGGTGCATGTGGTGCGCCTTCAGGGTGCCATCGGCATGGCCGGACGGTCCTCGATGAGCGACCGGTCGGTGGCGCATTCGCTGGAAAAGGCGTTTCGCGGCAAACCCGACGCTGTGGCGCTGGAGATCAATTCTCCGGGCGGGTCGCCGGTGCAGTCCTCGCTGATCGGAGCGCGCATCCGGCGCCTGTCCGAGGACAAGACGGTGCCGGTCTATGCCTTCGTCGAGGATGTGGCGGCCTCGGGCGGCTACTGGATCGCCAGCGCGGCGGATGAGATCTGGGCCGATCCCAGTTCGATCCTCGGCTCGATCGGGGTGATCTCGGCGGGCTTCGGGGCGCATGTCTTCCTGCAGCGGCAGGGGATCGAGCGACGGGTGCACACCGCCGGACGGTCGAAATCCATGCTGGACCCCTTCCGCCCCGAGCGCGAAGAGGACGTGGCGCGGCTGAACCGTCTGCTGGGGCAGCTGCATGAGACCTTCATCGCGCAGATCCGGGCGCGGCGCGGCGACAGGCTGGCCGAGAACCCCGACCTGTTCACCGGCGAGGTCTGGATCGGGCAGGCGGCGGTCGAGCAGGGGCTGGCCGATGGCGTCGGGCATCTCGTGCCGCAGATGAAGGCGCGCTTCGGCGACAAGGTGCAGTTCCGCCGTTTCGAGCACAAGAAACCGCTGCTGTCGCGGGTCGGGGCGCGGGCCCTGCAGGGCGCCATGGGCGAGATCGAAGAGCGCGCGGAATTCGCGCGTTTCGGGCTGTAGCGCGTGCTGGCAAAGATCGTTGCCCTCTTCCTTGTTTTCATTGCGGTGATCGCGATGTTCGGCAAACTGCGCGTTCCGGGACAGAAGCATATCGACCGTTTCCGCACCCGCCGGCTGAGCGCCGCCCCCTGCCCCGCCTGCGGGCGACACAAGATCGGCAAGGGCCCTTGCCCCTGCGGCAAGAAAGGCTGACATGGTATTCCTCTACGCTGTTCTGGGACTGCTGATCCTGCTTCTGGCGGGTGACGCTTTGGTGAAGGGGGCCGTGAACCTCAGCCTGCGCGTCGGGATCCCGGCGCTGATCGTGTCGCTGACCATCGTCGCCTTCGGCACCTCGGCGCCCGAGCTGCTGATCTCGACCCAGGCCGCGCTGATGGACGCGCCGGGCATCGCGCTGGGTAACGTGATCGGCTCGAACACCGCCAACGTGCTGATGGTGCTGGGCATTCCGGCCCTGATCACGATCATGCACACCTCGGGCCACAACACCCGGAAAAGCTATCTTCAGATGCTGGGCGCCACGGCGCTGTTCTGCCTTCTGGCGCTGCGCGAGACCTTCGACTGGATCTCCGGCCTGATCCTGCTGGCGGCGCTTGCGGTGATCCTCTTCGACCAGATCGGCCAGGCCCTGGCGCATCGCCGCGCCGGGCAGCTGGAAGAGGATCTCGAGGAACCCGAAGGCGCCGACCCCAGCATGCCGGGCTGGAAGATCGCCCTGTTCCTTCTGCTGGGCCTGATCGGCCTGCCGCTGGGCGCCGACCTGCTGGTCGATGCCTCGACAGAGATCGCGCGCATGTTCAACGTCTCGGACGAGGTGATCGGGCTGACGCTGGTGGCGGTCGGCACCTCGCTGCCGGAGCTTGCGACCACCGTCATGGCGGCCATCCGCAGGCAGGCGGACGTGGCATTGGGCAATGTCATCGGCTCGAACATGTTCAACCTGCTGGCGATCATCGGCATTGCCTCGCTGATCGCCCCCATGCCCTTCGAGCTGCCCGAGCTGGCCTTCGATCTGGGTGTCATGGTCGCGGCGGCGCTGCTGCTGGTGCCCTTCGTCTTCCTCAAGCGCGACCTGACGCGGCTTTGGGGCGTGGTCTTGTCAGCGCTTTATCTGGGCTATGTCACCCTCGTACTGATCTGAGGAGTGACGATGACGGGACGGGCGCTTGTCACCGGCGGGGCGCAGAGGCTGGGCCGCGCCATGGTGCTGGATCTGGCGCGGCGGGGCTATGACGTCGCGGTGCATTACCGCGGCTCGGAAGAGGCCGCGACGGGGCTTGCGGCAGAGATCGGGGCCATGGGGCGGCGCGCCGTGGCGCTGCAGGCCGACCTGCTGGACGAGGCGCAGGTCGGCGCGCTGGTGACGCGGGCGGCGGAGGCCCTGGGCGGGCCGCTGACGGTGCTGGTCAACAATGCCTCGATCTTCGAACATGACGATCTTGCAAGCGGCACCCGGGCCAGTTGGGATCGCGCGCTGGAAAGCAACCTGCGCGCGCCGGTGGTCCTGACGCAGCGCTTTGCCGCGCAGGTGCCGGACCCCCTGCGCGACGCCGGGGGCGAGCCGGTGGCGCAGGGGCTGGTGGTCAACATGATCGACCAGCGGGTGCGCAAGCTGACGCCCGAGTTCATGAGCTACACCATCGCCAAGACCGGCCTCTGGGCCTTCACCCGCACCGCCGCGCAGGCGCTTGCGCCGCGCGTCCGGGTCAATGGCATCGGCCCGGGTCCGACCCTGCGGGGCGGGCGGCAGAGCGAGTCCGACTTTGCCCGCCAGCGCGCCGCCACGGTGCTGGGGCGCGGCTCGGACGTCGAGGATATCGTCGGGGCGCTGGGGTATTTCCTGGGGGCCAAGGCGGTCACGGGCCAGCTGCTGTGCGTCGACGGCGGCCAGCATCTGGGCTGGGAAACGCCGGATGTGACGGGGGTGGAATAGGCCGCCCCCAGCGGTCGCGCAGGGCGCGGCGCGCGACACTTCTGCACCGGTCACGGGGCTGACGCAAAAGCGTTACGGAAATGTTAAGAAACTCAAGGGCTTGTGTCGGGACAGAATTAAACCCAGAAAAAACAGGTCTTTATGAACGTGATTAAATTTTGTGCAGTGCCCTGAAGTATACGAGATTCCATGGAAATCCGGACTTGCCAGAGATTTGCCTACAGAGTTGTCCACAGTTTCCGTGGATGTAATCCTGCTTGAACCCTGCGCCGAGCCGGGGCAGCCAGAGGGCAGAATCACGAAGGCCGGAAAGGGCGGGCGATCATGACCGAACAGACCGAAACCGGGCATGCGGTGATTCAGTCCTACCTGAAGACGCTGCAGAGCTCTCCCGGCGTGTACCGCATGCTCGATGCGCAGTCGCGGGTGCTCTATGTGGGCAAGGCGCGCAACCTGAAGGCGCGGGTGTCCAGCTATGCGCGGCCCACCGGGCATTCGCGGCGGATCGAGCGGATGATCGCGGATACCGCCTCGATGATGTTCCTGACGACGCGGACGGAAACCGAGGCGCTGCTGCTGGAACAGAACCTCATCAAGCAGTTGAAACCGAAGTTCAACGTGCTGCTGCGGGACGACAAGTCCTTCCCGAACATCCATGTGACCGACCACGCCTTTCCGATGATCCACAAGCATCGCGGCGCGAAGAAGGCGGGCGGCAGCTACTACGGGCCCTTCGCCAGCGCCGGGGCGGTGAACCGCGTGCTGAACCAGCTGCAGAAGGTCTTCCTGCTGCGCAACTGCTCGGATTCCATGTTCGAAAGCCGCACGCGCCCCTGCCTGCTGCACCAGATCAAACGCTGCTCGGCGCCCTGCGTGGGCCGTATCTCGGAAGAGGACTATGCCGCCAGCGTGCGCGACGCGCAGCGCTTCCTCTCGGGCAAGTCGACCGACATCCAGGGCCTGCTGGCGGCGCAGATGGCCGAGGCCTCGGAGGCGATGGAGTTCGAACGCGCCGCCGCGCTGCGCGACCGCATCCGCGCGCTGACACAGGTGCAGACGGCGCAGGGCATCAACCCGGCGGGCGTGGCCGAGGCGGATGTCATCGCGCTCTACATGGAGCACGGGCAGGCCTGCGTGCAGGTCTTTTTTATCCGGGCGAACCAGAACTGGGGAAACAAGGACTTCTACCCGCGCGTCGGCGAGGATGTCTCGCCCGCCGAGGTGATGGAGGCCTTCCTCGGCCAGTTCTACGACACCAAGGATCCGGCGCGGTTGCTGATCCTGTCGCACGGGATCGAGGACGAGGACCTGATGTGCCAGGCGCTGTCGGAGAAGCTGGGGCGCAAGGTGGAGATCACGGTTCCACAACGCGGTGAGAAGGCCGAACTGGTCGAGGGGGCGGCGCGCAACGCGCGCGAGAGCCTCGGGCGGAAGATGTCCGAAAGCGCGGCGCAGGGCAAATTGCTGGCCGGGCTGGCCGAGGCCTTCGGTCTGGAGACCCCGCCGCAGCGCATCGAGGTCTACGACAACTCGCATATCCAGGGCGCGCATGCGGTGGGTGCGATGATCGTCGCGGGCCCCGACGGCTTCATGAAGAACCAGTACCGCAAGTACAATATCCGGGGCGAAGACCTGACCCCCGGCGACGATTTCGGCATGATGAAGGAGGTGCTCAAGCGCCGCTTCACCCGGCTGCTGAAAGAGGACCCGGACCGCGACAAGGGGCTCTGGCCGGACCTCCTGCTGATCGACGGCGGCGCCGGGCAGGTCTCGGCGGTGGCCGAGATCATGCGCGAGCACGGCGTCGAGGACGTGCCCATGGTGGGCGTCGCCAAGGGCGTCGACCGCGACCACGGCAAGGAGGAATTCCACCGCAGGGGCCAGCGCCCCTTCGCCCTGCGCCGCAACGACCCGGTGCTCTATTTCGTCCAGCGCCTGCGCGACGAGGCACACCGCTTCGCCATCGGCACCCACCGCGCCAAGCGTTCCAAGGCGGTCTCCGCCAACCCGCTGGACGAGATCGCGGGCGTCGGCGCCGCACGCAAGCGCGCGCTGCTGGCGCATTTCGGATCTGCCAAGGCGGTGAGCCGCGCCAACCTCTCGGACCTTCGCGCCGTCGAGGGGGTCAGCGAAGCCCTGGCAGAGCGCATCTACGCCTTCTTCCACGAAAGGGCCTGAGCGGTCCGTGTGTGGAAAAGGTGGACGGGGGCTTTGCCCCCTCTGCCTGCGGCATTCACCCCCAAGGGTATTTGGACCAAGAAGAAGCCCGGGACGGGCGCTCTTTGGTTTCTTCTTGGGGAAAATACCTCGGGGGTTTGGGGGCAGAGCCCCCTTACACGGTTGGCGGAAGAAGGGTGGTCAGGGCCGCGCGAAGCCGATCCGGCAAGGCGGTCGGGCGGCCGTCGGCATCGGTCAGGACCATGGCGAAGAAGGCCTCGGTGCAGGCGCGTTCCTCAGTGTTGCGGAACAGGGCGAGCTCGAACCGGAAGGCGCTGCGGCCCAAGTGCCCGAGGCGCAGGCCCGCGTGAAGGGTATCGGGAAAGCCCGCTTCCGCGAAGTAGCGGCAGCCGTTTTCGACCACCACGAAGCGCAGCGCCTCCGGGCCGGTGATCGCGATGCCGTTCTCGATCTGCCACAGGCTGATTGCCGTGTCGAAGAGCGAGAGATACTCGGCGTTGTTCATGTGGCCGAGCGCGTCGTTGTCCTTCCAGCGTGTCTGCAGCGGGCGCAGGCCGGGCCAGTCGGCGCGGCAGGACGGGCCGGGGCGGCTCATTGGTGACGGATTGCCCGGAAGGCCGCGGAGGCGCCCCAGCCCGCGGCGATGGCGAGGGCCAGCGACATCAGCCCGTAGACCAGCGGTTGCTGGCGCGAGAGCGCGTGCAGCCAGCGTTCCAGCCCGACCTTGCGGACCTCGATCGTCGTGGCGAAGCTGGACACCACCGCCCGGTTGCGGGTCAGGAAGACACGGGTGTTGTAGGTGCCTTCGGTCAGGTTGGCCGGCAATTGCACGGATGTGTCAAACAGCGTCTGTTCGCGCAGGCCGACGCTGCTTTCGAGCACCTTGTAGGTGCCCTCGAGGGTGCGGACACGGATCACCGCCTCGGTGAAGCTCTGCGCGTCCGGCACGGTTTCCGGCGCCCCGACAGAGCGGATCGCCCGCGGGATCGAGATGCGGTGGCGCAGGTCCTCGGTGTCCGAGATCACCTCTGCCCAGGGTCCCGAGGTCGCCACCGCGTAGAACGAGGGGGCGGCGTCCACGAAGACCGAGTCGGTGTTGATCCAGATGCCGAAGCGGCGTTCCTTGCGGCGCACGGTAAGCGGCTGGAACGGTCCGCTGACGGTGACGATGACCTGCAGCGGCGCTTCGGCGATGGGGGCCTCGCGCTTCACGGCGCCGTAGATCAGGATGTCGGAGCCGTCGAAATCGGTCGAGATCGCGACGGTGTCGCTGCTGAGGCCCAGCACCACCTCTTCGGCCTGCGCGGGCAGCGCGGCCAGCGTGACGAGGAGACCCAGCAGCCAGCGCATCAGTGGCTGCCCACGGCGGTGATGTTGTACAGCTCGGCGGGCCGCAGCAGCAGTTCCAGCGCCAGCTTGCCGCAGACCAGTAGCACCATCGAGGCCAGCAGGATGCGCAGTTGCTCGGCCTTCATCCGGGTGCCGATGATGGTGCCGAACTGCGCCCCCACGACGCCGCCGAGGATCAGGAGCACCGCCAGCATCACGTCGACGGTGTAGTTGGTCGAGGCGTGCAGCACGGTGGTGAAGGCGGCGACGAAGATGATCTGGAACAGCGAGGTGCCGATCACCACCTTGGTCGGCATCCCCAGCAGGTAGATCATCGCGGGCACCATGATGAAGCCGCCGCCGACGCCCATGATCGCCGCCAGAACCCCGACCGACAGGCCGACCAGCACCGGCGGGATGACCGAGATGTAGAGGCCCGAGGTGCGGAACCGCATCTTCAGCGGCAGGCCGTGGACCCAGTTGTGCTTTTTCCGGGTGGGCGGGCCGCCGCGGCGGGACTTGCGCAGCGCCCGCAGGCTTTCGACGAACATCAGCGCGCCGATGACCCCCAGGAAGACCACGTAGAACAGCCGCACCAGCAGGTCGACCTGCCCCATGGTCTTGAGGTAGTTGAACAGCATCACGCCCAGCGTGGCGCCGACGATGCCGCCGGCCAGCAGCACCCCCCCCATGCGGAAATCGACGGTCTTGCGCTTCAGGTGTGCCAGCACGCCGGAAAAGGACGAGGCGACGATCTGGTTGGCCCCCGTGGCCACGGCCACCGAGGGCGGGATGCCGATGAAGAACAGCAGCGGCGTCAGCAGAAAGCCCCCGCCGACGCCGAACATGCCCGAAAGCACGCCCACGAGGCCGCCCAGCCCCAGCAGCATAAGCGCATTGACCGAAACCTCGGCGATCGGAAGATAGACCTGCATGGTCTCAGCTAGACCCAAGCCCGCGCGTTTTGCAAGTGCAGCGGCGGGGGCGGGCGGCAGGGGGGCGGGACAGGATCATGTCTTCAGAACCTCCGGCGGGATATTGGTGAAGTAGCGGTCCCGCCCGGGGACGTCCAGCGCGCGCAGCCCGAGGCTTTCGGCAAGGGTGGTCAGCCGCTCCGCATCGGCCCCGGTTTCGATCTGCCAGAGGCAGAGGTTCTCGGCCAGGGTGCGGCTGGCACCCTCGAGAAAGCCGGTGGCGTCTTCGCGCGCGTCGATGGCGCCGATGATCAGGCGCCCGCGCCAGCGGATCACCGCATCGAGCGGGCGGATCTCGACGCTTTGCCGCCGCCCGCGCGGCGGGTCCAGCGTCAGCACGGTGCCCAGGGCGCCGCCGTCTTCGGCAAGGCGGCGCCGGTCGCGCCCGGCACTGCCGCCGATGGCAAGCGGCAGCACCTCGATCCGTCGCGACAGCGCGTTCAGGAACAGCTGCGCGCCCAGCTGGTTGCGGTTCTGGATGTCGGCTTCGAAGGCAAGGATATCGCCGGCCCGCTCCTCCTGTGCCGCCAGCATCGCGAAGAGCCCCTTGCGGCTGCTGGCATCGAGCACGTCGAAGGGCTTGCCCAGCCGCTCGGCGGCGCGCCGGGCGAGCGGAAACAGCCGGGCGATCCGCTCGGCATCGGCCCTGTTGCGGCGGGCGAGGCGGCGATCCACCGCAGAGCCTTCGTCGATCACCAGAAGCAGGCCGTGCAGGCTGCGGATCATGTAGTAGGGCGTCCGGAAGATCTGTCGGAACAGCGCCCGGATCAGCTTGTGCCGCCGTGGCGGAAAGAACGCCATGCCAGATCTCCCTGTGCCGGGCCGGGCCCGACCCGTCTTGTCCCGCGCCCGGCGGGGGCGGGGGGCGTGCTGCGCAAACCCGCCGCCCGCCTGCGCCGCGCCGGGCGGCCGCGCGCCTACCGTTCCTTGACGTAGGGCTCGCCGCCCGCCCGGGGCGGGATCGCCTTGCCGACGAAGCCCGCAAGGATAACCACGGTCAGGATGTAGGGCAGGGCGTCCATCACCTGCACCGGCACCACGAAGAGCCCGAGGTCGAGGTTCTGGTAGCGCAGGGCCACCGCCTGCAACAGCCCGAACAGCAGGCAGGCCCAGAGCGCGTACCAGGGCCGCCACTTGGCGAAGATCAGCGCCGCCAGCGCGATATAGCCCCGGCCCGCCGTCATTTCCCGGACAAAGCCCGCCTGCAGGCCGGTGGCGAGATAGGCGCCCGCCATGCCGCAGAGCACGCCGGTGATCACCAGCGAGGAATAGCGCAGCCCCACGACAGAGACCCCGGCGGTGTCCACCGCCTCGGGCGCCTCGCCCACGGCGCGCAGGCGCAGCCCGTAGCGGGTGCGGAACAGCACCCACCAGGTCAGGGGCACCGCCAGCAGCGCCGCATAGACGAGGATCGAGTGGCCCGAGATCAGGTCGGCATAGATCGGGCCCAGAATGGGCACGCCGCGCAGGGTCTCGGCCAGGGGCAGGGTGATGTTCTCGAAGCGGCCACCGGACAGCAGCGAGGGCGTGCGCCCGCCCTGTCCGAACCAGACCTGCGCGATCAGCACCGTCAGGCCCGAGGCGAGGAAGTTCAGCGCAACCCCCGAGATCAGCTGGTTGCCGCGGAAGGTGATCGAGGCCAGCCCGTGCAGCGCCGACAGCGCCATCGACGCGGCGATCCCCGCCAGCAGGCCCAGCCAGACCGAGCCGGTGGAAAAGGCCACGGCGGCAGAGAAGAAGGCGGCGATCAGCATCTTGCCTTCCAGCCCGATGTCGATGATCCCCGAGCGTTCCGAGAACAGCCCCGCAAGGCAGGCCAGCAGCAGCGGCGTGGCAAGGCGGATGGTGCTGTCCAGGATCTGGATGAGGGTGTTCAGGTCCATCTCAGCGCGCCCCCTTGCCGAAAGCCATGAAGATGCGTTCCAGCGGGATCCGCACCATGTTGTCCAGCGCCCCGGTGAAGAGGATCACCAGCGCCTGGATCACGGTGATCAGCTCGCGCGGGATGTTGGTCCAGAGCGCCAGCTCCGCCCCGCCCTGGTAGAGGAAGCCAAACAGCAGCGCGGCAAGGAAGACGCCCACCGGGTGGCTGCGGCCCATCAGCGCCACGGCGATGCCGATGAAGCCCGCGCCCTCGGTGGCGTTCATCACCAGGCGCTCGGCCTCGCCCATGGTGGTGTTGAGCGCCATCAGCCCCGCCAGCCCGCCCGAGATCAGCATGGCAAGCACGGTGATGCGCACCGGCGAGATGCCCGCATAGCGCGCGGCGGATTCGGAATGGCCGAAGGCGCGGATCTCATAGCCCAGCCGGGTGCGCCAGATCAGCAGCCAGACCAGCACGCAGGCCAGAACGGCGATGAAGAAGGTGATGTTCGCCGGAGAGCCGCGGAACAGCGGGTTCTCGGCACTGGCGAACATGTCCTGGAAGGTCGGCAGGTGGGTGGCGGCGGGAAAGCCCGCCGTGGCCGGGTCCATGGCGCCCGCCGGGCGCAGGATGTTGACCAGCACGTAGTTCAGCACCGCGGCGGCGATGAAGTTGAACATGATCGTGGTGATCACGATGTGGCTGCCGCGCTTGGCCTGCAGGTAGGCGGGGATAAAGGCCCATGCCGCGCCGAAGGCCGCCGCCGCCACGGTCGCGCCCAGCAGCGCCAGCGTCCAGTGCGGCCAGGGGATGAAGAGGCAGGCCAGCGCCACGCCCAGCCCGCCGATCATCGCCTGCCCCTCGCCGCCGATATTGAACATCTTGGCGTGGAAGGCGACGGCGACGCAGAGGCCGGTGAAGATGAAGTTGGTGGTGTAGTAGAGCGTGTAACCCCAGCCCGAAGAGCGCATCAGCGCGCCGTCGATCATGAGGCTCAATGCCTCGACGGGGTTCTCGCCGATGGCAAGGATCACCAGCGCAGAGACCAGCGCCGCGAGCAGGATCGAGATCAGGGGAACGAGGACCGCGTCGGCCCATGCGGGCATTCTATCCATGGAGGGCTCCGGGGGTCGTGAAGGGTCTGGCGGTGGCGCCGGTGGCGCGGAAGGATGCCTCCGGCGGGAGGTATTTGGACCAAGAAGAAGACCGGGTCGCTGTGCCGGGTCTGGCCGGGAGGCGAGCGGCGCGGAGGGATGCCACCGGCGGGGATAGTTCGGGACGGAAGGCGCCGGGGGGCCTGTCCCGGCGGGGGCGGGGGGCCGGGTCAGTCATGGTTCTCGGCCTCGCGCCGGTCCTGAGCGTGGAGCGCGGCGTCGACCGCCTCGATGGGGCTTTTGCCCCCGGTGTCCGTCACGCCCGCCATCAGGAGGCCCAGTTCGGTCTGGTCGGTCTCGGCGGGCAGGCGTTCGCCCATGATGTGGCCGTCGAACATGACGGCGATGCGGTCGGAGAGCGAGAGGATCTCGTCCAGCTCGACCGAGACCAAGAGGATCGCCTTGCCCGCGTCGCGCAGGCGCAGAATTTCCTGATGGATGAATTCTATGGCGCCGATGTCGACGCCCCGGGTGGGCTGGCCGATCAGCAGCACGTCGGGGTCGCGCTCGATCTCGCGGGCCAGCACGATCTTCTGCTGGTTGCCGCCCGAGAAGTTCCGGGCGGCAAGGTCGGGATCGGGCGGGCGGACGTCGTAGCGATCCATCTTGGCCGCCGCCTCGGCCCGGATCGCGGCATTGTTCATCAGCGGCCCGGACTGGATCGCCGGGTCGTGGTGGTAGCCGAAGACGGTGTTTTCCCAGGCGCTGTATTGCAGGATCAGCCCCTCGTGGTGGCGGTCCTCGGGGACATGGGCGATGCCGCGCTTGCGGCGCGACTGGCCGTCCGAGCGCTGGCCCGTCAGGTCGATCTCTTCGCCGTTGACGCGCACCGTTCCGGTGGCGTCGGCATAGCCGCCCAGCACATGCAGCAGTTCCGACTGGCCATTGCCCGAGACGCCGGCGATGCCGACGATCTCTCCGGCGCGGACGTCGAGGGAGATGCCCTTGAGGCGTTCCACCCCGTGGCGGTCCACGTGGTGCAGGTTCTCGATCTCGAGGATCTTGGCGCCGGGCTGCGCGGGTTTCTTGTCGACCCGCAACAGGACCTTGCGGCCCACCATCAGCTCGGCCAGTTCCTCGGGCGAGGTCTCGGCGGTCTTGACGGTCGCGGTCATTTCGCCGCGCCGCATGACGCTGACCGTATCGGTGATCTCCATGATCTCGCGCAGCTTGTGGGTGATCAGGATGATCGTCTTGCCCTCGGCCTTCAGCCCTTCGAGGATGCGGAAGAGGTGGTCGGCCTCGGCAGGCGTCAGCACGCCGGTGGGCTCGTCGAGGATCAGGATGTCCGCCTCGCGGTAGAGCGCCTTGAGGATCTCGACCCGCTGCTGGTGCCCGACCGAAAGGTTCTCGATCAGCGCGTCGGGGTCGACGTTCAGCTGGTATTCCTGCGCCAGATGCTTGAGCACGCCGCGGGCCTTCGACAGCGAGGGTTTCAGCAGCCCGCCGTCCTCGGCGCCGAGGATGACGTTTTCCAGCACGGTGAAGTTCTGCACCAGCTTGAAATGCTGGAAGACCATGCCGATGCCCGCCGCGATGGCGGCCTGACTGTCGGGGATCTCGGTGCGCTGGCCCTTGATGAAGATCTCGCCCGCGTCGGCCTTGTAGAAGCCGTAGAGGATCGACATCAGCGTCGATTTGCCCGCGCCGTTCTCGCCGATGATGCCGTGGATGGTGCCCGGCATGACGCGGATCGCGATGTCCTTGTTGGCCTGCACGGGGCCGAAGGCCTTGGAGATGCCCTTGAGCTCGATGGCGGGGGTGTCGGTCATGTCGGTCCTATGGCTGGGGCGGATCAGGACGGGGTCACGATGACGGTGCCGCCGCGGGTCGGGACCGCGCAGCTGTCCGGCGTCAGCGGCGGCATGCCGCGATCCACCAGCACCGCCGGTTTCTGCGACGCGCGGCAGGCCGGAAGGCTGACGGGGCGGTAGCCGAGGCGGGCCATGCACTGGGTGACGACATCGTCGCGGAGCGGAGCATTGGCGTCGTAGCTGTAGCGCTGGCCGCCGTAGATCCGTCCGGGAACCGTGTGGCAGCGCAGCTTGTCGCCCTTGCCGTAGCATTGCGTCCGGGGCGGCGTGCTGCGGATCGGCGTGACGCCGATCTGGGTGTTCGCGGGCACGGTCCGCACGGCCTGCACCCGGCAGGCGGTCAGATCCGCCGTCGACTGACCGGCGGTGCCTCCGGCCTTGTACCAGGTCTCGACCGGGGCGCAGGCCGACACCAGAAGCAGGGCGGCGGCGATGAGGGGCTTGCTTGTCTGGGTCACGATCTGTCCGGGACTTCGGGGCGCACCTGCCGGATGGTCCGGCAGGTGCCATGTGTCGGATCCCTGGCGGATCAGAACTGCAGGGCCGGGCAGCTGTCGTTGGCGTAGTAGCTGACCACCTCGATCTCGCCGTCGATGATCTTCTGCTTGGCCTCTTCCGCTGCGGCGGCCATCTCTTCGGTGATCAGGGACTCGTTGTTCTCGTCCACCGCGTAGCCGACGCCCTCTTCGGCAAGGCCGAGGGTGACGGTCTTGCCGGTCTCCAGCCCTTCGCCCGCCGACATGGCGTCGTAGACCGCGACATCGACGCGCTTGAGCATCGAGGTCAGCACGGAGCCGGGGTGCAGGTGGTTCTGGTTGCTGTCCACGCCGATCGAGTAGATGCCCTCGTCCGCGGCGGTCTGCAGCACGCCCACGCCGGTGCCGCCGGCGGCGGCGTAGATCACGTCCGCGCCCTGGCTGATCTGCGCCTTGGCCAGTTCCGAGCCCTTCACCGGGTCGTTCCAGGCGGCGGGCGTCGTGCCGGTCATGTTGGCGACGATCTTGATGTCGGGGTTGACCGCCTTGGCGCCCTGCGCGAAGCCGCAGCCGAAGTGGCGGATCAGCGGGATGTCCATGCCGCCGATGAAGCCGACGGTGTCGGTTTCCGAGGCCATCGCCGCCAGCATGCCCACCAGGTAGGAGCCCTGATGCTCCTGGAAGGTGGTGATCAGCACGTTGTCCGGCACCTCGGGCAGGAAGCCGTCGACGTTGACGAATTTCGTGTCCGGGTAATCCGCGGCGACCTTGCCCATGATGTCGGCGATGGCGAAGCCGGTTGTGACGACCGGGTTGAAGCCCGCCTCGGCAAAGCGGCGCAGGGCCTGCTCGCGCTGCGCCTCGGACTGGATCTCGATGTCGCGGTAGCTGCCGCCGGTTTCGTCGGCCCAACGCTGCGCGCCGTTGTAGGCGGCCTCGTTGAAGGATTTGTCGAACTTGCCGCCGAGGTCGTAGATCAGCGCCGGGTCGGCCAGAGCGGCCCCGGCCGAGAGGGCCAGCGCGGCGACGGTGCCGAGGGTCTTCTGCATGAAGGTCATGGAATGCTCCCAGTTGCATGTGCGGACAGAAGACCTGCCCGTCTGATTGTGACAGGCCAATCAAAGCCGCAGGGGCCGGGACGGGTCAACCGGTTTTTGCAGGCGCAGCAGTGACGTCAGGGAAGTGCGCGGTCCATCAGGACGGCATCGTCGGGAGGCTGGTCCGGACGCCGGTAGTAGCCCCGGCGCAGGCCGATCTCGCGGTATCCGTGCCGACCGTAGAAGGCGCGGGCCGGGGTGTTGGCGGCGGCAACCTCCAGCAGGACACGGGTGGCATCGCGGGCGGCGGCCGCTGCGTGGAAGCCTGTAAGCGCGGCACTGGCGGCGCCCTGCCGCTGGTGGTCCGGGTCGGCGGCGAGGGCGAGGATTTCGGCCTCGCCCGCCACCACGAGGCCCAGCACGAAGGCGTGCTCGGTCGTGATCAGCAGCGCATGGGGGCGGGCGAGCGTCTCGGCGAAGGCCTGCGCGCTCCAGGGGGCCATGTGGCGGTAGGCGCGGGCCGAGAGCGCGGCGAGGGCCTCAGGCGTCATCGGCGTCGAGGATCACCGGCGGCGGGTCGCTGGCGGGCGCGGCATCGGCGGGTTTGACGTAGAGCGGCGCGGGCCGGGGACCGGGGGTCTTGGCGGCGGCGATCCGGGCGAGCGTCGCGATATTGGCTTGCCAGTCATCGCCCAGGCAGGCCGCCCTGGCCGGATCGGTGACCATGGGGCCGAAGGCGATGCTGCCGTCCGGCTGCTCGATATAGGCCTGCTCGCGCGGGCCGGGCACCACCGCCAGAAGGGCCCCGGTGACCGTGCCGGCGCCGTGCACCGGCCCGTGGCGAATGATCTCGAAGCCGGACACACCCAGCGCGGGCACCTTCAGCGCCAGCGCCAGCCCGCGCGCCGCGCTGACGGCAAGGCGGATGCCGGTGAAGTTGCCGGGTCCGATGCCGACGCCGATGCGGGTCAGATCGGCCCAGGCGGCCCCGGTTTCGGCCAGCAGCTCTTCCAGAAGCGGCATCAGGCGCTCGGCCTGGCCCTTCTTCATGGCTTCGACGCGGGCGGCGAGGATGTGGTCGCCGCCCAGCAGGGCAGCGGCGCAATGCGGACCGGAGGTGTCGAAGGCGAGGATCATGGGCCGCTTATGCCGTGGGTGCGGGGTCTGTGCAACGCGGGGAAGCCGGTTGGAACCGGCTTCAAAGCGCCTGTGGAGGCGCTTTTGAAAGGCCCTTCGAAGGGCCTTACACGCTCAGACCGCGACGGGGCGCACCTCGGAGACCTCGGGGATGTAGTGGCGCAGCAGGTTCTCGATGCCCATCTTCAGCGTCAGCGTCGACGAGGGGCAGCCCGCGCAGGCGCCCTGCATATGCAGGTAGACCACACCCCGGTCGAAGCCGTGGAAGGTGATGTCGCCGCCATCCTGTGCCACCGCCGGGCGCACGCGTGTGTCCAGCAGTTCCTTGATCTGGTTGACGATTTCGCCATCTTCGCCGTCGTGCTGGGCATGGCCGCCGGCCTGAGCCGCACCCTCTGCCATGACCGGCGCGCCGGACTGGAAATGCTCCATGATGGCGCCGAGGATCGCCGGTTTCAGGTGGTCCCAGTCGGCGCTTTCATCCTTGGTCACGGTCACGAAATCGGTGCCGAAGAACACGCCGGTCACACCCTCGACCGCGAAGAGGCGCTGCGCCAGCGGCGACTTCTCTCCGGCCTCGGGGGTCGGGAAATCGGCGGTCCCCATCTCCAGCACGGTCTGGCCGGGCAGGAACTTCAGCGTCGCGGGGTTCGGGGTGGATTCGGTCTGAATGAACATCGGTTCTGCACCTTTTCTGGCCTGACCTCCTATATGCGCTTCCGCGCCCGAGCCGTCAAGGATTGGAACCGTTCTAAACTGTGGGCGCCGGTCGACGCGGGCGCGCAGGGCGCTGGCGCTCATCCTGCGGTCCATGGGCGCGGGATGCAGCGCCACGGCGCAGGGGCCGCGCTGGTCGGGCAGCGGGCGGCGGCGAGGGCCGCGGAGTCATGGCGAAACCGGAGATAGCCTGATGAAACGGCTGGGCGTCGGTTCAGGTGATGGCTTCCAGCCGTTCCTTGGACAGATCGCCGGGCACGATGGTGACCGGGATCGGCAGAGAGCCGGAGTTGCGGGTCATCTGGTTGACCAGCGGGCCGGGGCCCTTCTTGTCGATCGAGGCGCCCAGCACCAGCAGGCCGATCTCGGGATCGTCGGAGACCTGCGCGAGGATCTCGGTCACCGTGTCGCCCTCGCGGATGACCAGTTCCGGGTCGACGCCCTGCTTGTCGCGCATCCACTTGGCGAAGACTTCGAAATGCGCGTGGATGCGTTCGCGGGCCTCTTCGCGCATGATGTCTCCGACGCCGATCCAGTGGTTGAACTCGTCCGGCGGGATCACCGACAGGATGGCCACGCCGCCGCCTGACTTCGCCGCGCGCATGGCGGCGAACCGCATGGCGTTCAGGCATTCTCGGGAATCGTCGAGCACGACGAGGAACTTGCGCATCGGGGGCCTCCTGTTCCGGGACAGTGGCAGAGGGTCGCGGGCCTGTCCAGCGCGGCAGGCCGGCGGGGGCGGCGGATGCGGGGCGGCGGGGTGCCGGGGGGCGGTCGCACAGCAGCGGGCAGAGCGTGGCGTGGCCCGGCGGGGCCGTCGGGCGGGTGCGGGTCAGGCCTTCGGGTCGCGGGGCCCGGGCGGGGGGCTGTCCGCTGCCCCGGCGCCGCTGTCGGTGCGCGCCGCCGCCTGCCGGGCCGCGCGGCGCGCGGCCTGCTCGCGCTTGTGGTTGCGGTGGATCACGGCGATGGCGCCGCCGAAGAGCGCCAGCACGATCAGGATGACGATCAGCTTTTCCATGGCCGTGCCCTACGCAGAGGCGGCCCAGTCCCAGTACATCTCGCGCACGCGTTTCGTCAGCGGCCCCTGCTGGTAGGACACATCCTCGAAGCCGCTGACCGCCGTGACCTTCTGCATGTTGCCGGACAGGAAGACCTCGTCCGCCGCCTCGAAATCCGCGAAGGACAGCACGCTTTCGACCACTTCGATGCCCTCGGCCTTCATATTGCTGATGTGCCTCGCGCGGGTGATGCCCGCAAGGAAGGTGCCGTTCGGGATCGGCGTGAAGACCACCCCGTCGCGCACCATGAAGACATTGGCCGTGGCGCTTTCGGCGACATTGCCCATGGCATCCGTCACCAGCGCGTTGTCGAAGCCGCGCGCCCGCACCTCTGCCAGCATCCGGGCGTTGTTCGGGTAAAGGCAGCCCGCCTTGGCGTTCACGACCGCGCTTTCCAGAACCGGGCGGCGGAACCGCGTCTTGCCCAGCGTGACGCTGGCGGTGTCGGGCGCCATGGGGATGCGTTCGAGGCAGATGGCAAAGCCGGTCTCATCGGACTGCGGCACGATGGCCGTGACGTCGCCGTTGATGCCCCAGTACATCGGGCGGATGTAGACGGCGGCGTCCTCGGGGTAGGCCTTCAGCCCCTCGCGGACCATGTCCACCATGTCCCCGGTCGAGACGGTGGGCCTCAGCATCAGCGCCTCGGCAGAGCGGTTGACCCGGGCGCAATGGGCCTCGAGGTCGGGGACCATGCCGTTCACCGCCCGGGCGCCGTCGAAGACGCCAGAGCCCAGCCACGCGCCGTGGTCGGCGGCGCGGATGATCATGGCATCGGCATCGTGCCACTGGCCGTTGAAATAGGTGCGGATGTCGGTGCCGGTCGCCATGGGTCTCTCCTCTTTGCGGCGGAGCCTAGGGGCGCCGCCGCGCAAGGTCCAGCCCGTGTGGCGCAGGGGGGCGGGATGGCCCGCAGGTGCCGCGGCGCGCCGGGGCCGGGCCGCCCGCCCCGCGCCCGGGTCAGGCGCCCGCGACCGGACAGGCCGCCCTGGGGCGCGCCCGCTGGTTTCAGGCCAGCTCGCCCAGCAGCGCCTTCAGGTCCAGCGGGCGGTTCGACATGACCAGCTCGCCCTCACCGTTGCGCGGCCAGTCCGCCGGATCGCGGTCGCGGTACAGCTCGATCCCGTTGCCGTCGGGGTCCGAGAAATACAGCGCCTCGGAGACGCCGTGGTCGGCGGCGCCTTCCAGTTCGATGCCATGGTCCAGCGCCAGCTGGAACGCGGCGGCCAGCGCCTTGCGGTCGGGATAGAGGAAGGCGGTGTGGTACAGGCCCGGGGCGCGCGGATCGGGGCGGGGTCCGCCTTCGCTGTGCCAGGTGTTCAGGCCGATGTGGTGGTGGTATCCGCCAGCGGCCAGAAACGCGGCCTGAATGCCGTATCTCTGCGTGACCTCCAATCCGATCACATCGCGGTAAAAGGCGATGGAACGGTCGAGGTCTGTCACCTTCAGGTGAACATGGCCGATGCGGGTGTCGGGATGGGCTTTCATGGCAGGTCTCCTTCTTTGCCCCGGAATATAATGGGCGTGGCAGAGGCTGATAATCCGGATGGGCGCGCGGGATTGGTGCGCAACCGCACATTGCGGGGTGCCGAGAGACGAATTCGCACACTTGCAGGGCAGGGTGGCGCCAGCCCTTCACGCGAGGCGCCCGCCCAGGGCCGCCGCGGCGCCGCCCCCCGATGCGTCGTGCAGCCCATGCGGCCGCCGATACCGCCCTGCATCGCGCCGCCCAATCTATCATGATAAATTGACAGTTCCCGCCCGGCGGCGCATCCTGCGCCGAAAGGAGGCCCCGTCATGATCCCAGTCCAGCCCGACCGTTTCCTCGCCGACCTGCACGCGCTGCGCGCCATCGGGGCCGCGGGCAGCGGCAAGGGCGTCGTGCGCACCGCCTACAGCGCGGCGGATGTGCAGGCGCGCGACTGGCTGGCCGGGAAATATGCCGAGGCCGGGCTGAGCCCGGTCTTCGACCCCATGGGGTCGGTTTTCGGGCTGGCCGAGCGGCCCTCGCTGCTGATGGGCAGCCACTCCGACACCCAGCCCGAGGGCGGGTGGCTGGACGGCGCGCTGGGGGTCATCGCGGCGCTGGAGATCGCGCGGGCCGCGCGGGAAAGCGGCGGCCCGGCGCTGTCGGCGGTGTCCTTTCAGGACGAAGAGGGGCGCTTTGGCGTCACCACCGGCAGCGCCTGCTGGGCGGGTGTGATCGATCTTTCCGCGGCGCTGGAACTGACCGACCGCCACGGCGAGACGCTGGGTCAGGCGCGCGCCGCCATGGGCAGCCGTCCCGGCACATGGGTCGATCCGGCGCGCTTCACCGGCTATCTGGAAATGCACATCGAGCAGGGGCCGGTGCTGGACCGCGCCGGAGAGGCCATCGGCGTCGTCGAGGCTATCGTGGGCATCCGCGACATGGTCATCCGCCTGACCGGAGAGCAGAACCACGCGGGCACGACGCCGATGCACCTGCGCCGGGACGCCTTTCAGGCGCTGGCGCGCTTCAACGCCCGCATCGAAGAGCGTTTCGGCAATGTCGTCACCCCGGCAACGGTCTGGACCATCGGCCATGTCAGCCTGCATCCCAACGCGCATTCCGTGGTGCCGGGCCGGGTCTCCTTTTCCATGCAGTGGCGTGACGGCGACGAGGACCGGCTGGACCGGATGGAACGGATCATCCGCGACACCGCGACAGAGATCGCGTCGGAGGCGGGCATGGCGCTGGAATTCGGCCCCATGCTGGGCGTGGCGCCGGTGGCCATGGACGAGGGCTTTCGCCGCGCGCTGGAAGAGGCCGCCGCCGAAGAGGTGCCGGGGCGCTGGCGTACCATGCCCTCGGGCGCGCTGCACGATGCCTCGAACATGGCGCGGCTGATGCCCTCGGCCATGCTTTTCGTGCCCTCGATCGGCGGCGTCAGCCACACCTTCGACGAGGATACGGACGAGGCCGACCTGGTGACCGGCCTTCGGGTCATGGCAAATGCGGTGGCGCGCATCGCGGGGTGACGCAGGGGCAGTGCCGCGCTATCCTGCCGTTGCAAGGCAAGGAGGCGGCGATGGATCCGGTTTCGCTGGGGTTCTATGCAACGGTTTGCGGCGTGCTGGGGCTGGCCGGGCCAAGGCTGGGACGGGCGCCGGTCCGGCTGGCCATCGGCGCATTGGTCGGTGTGGTCGCCGTGACGGTCCTGCCGCATGTCAAAACGCTTCTGGGCGCGGCAGAGATCTATACCACGGTGCAGCCGTAACGCATGGGGCGCGCCGGGCTCGGGGCCGTGCACCACCATCGGCGTGTGGTTCCCCGGGGCCAGCGGGCAGGGCCTTGCGGAGGGACCAGCCGACAGGACGATCCTGCCCGGCGCAGCCGCGACAGGGCATCGCGGAAAGCCCGGCGACGATCCCGCGTGCCCGCGCGGTTATTCCCAGGCGACCTCGCCCAGAAAGATATAGCCGGCGCCGTAGATCGTCTTGATCAGGCGCGGGTTGCGCGGGTCCTCGCGCAGCTTCGTGCGCAGGCGGGAAATCCGCACGTCCATCGCCCGGTCAAAGCTTTCCCCCGCCGCGCCGCCAAGGCTTTCCTGCATCTGCGCGCGCGAGATCAGCCGCTTGGGGCTTTCGAGGAACAGCCGCAGGACTTCGCCCTCGGCATGCGAGAAGGGGGTCTCTGTGCCGTCGTCCGCCTCCAGCGCGTAGCGGTCGAAATGGGCGGTCCAGCCCTCGAAGCGGGCGGTGTTGCCGGTGGCGCTGCGGCGCGGGCCGCGCAGGCGGGCGCGGATGCGGGCCACCACCTCGGCGGGATCGAAGGGCTTGATGATGTAGTCGTCGGCGCCCAGTTCCAGCCCGGTCACCCGGTCCTGCACCTGCGCGCGGCCCGAGATGATGATGATCGTCGCGCCCTGTTCCAGCGCCAGCCGATGCACCACCGACAGCCCGTCGCGGTCCGGCAGGCCAAGGTCCACAAGGCAGACATCCGGCGTGGTCCGGCGCAGCGCGGCCTCGAACTCTGTCGCCCGGGCGAAGGCCTGGCAGCGAAAGCCCGCCTCGGTCAGCGTTTCTGACAGAAGCGCGCGAATGGCGGGCTCGTCGTCGAGGATGGTCACAAGGGCTGTCATGGGTACTGGATACTGCGGGCAGGGCGGCGTGGGAACCGGCTTCGGGACAGGGGGCGCCGTGATGGGGTGGAACGCGGCGTCAAGGCCCGGCAGGACCGGGGGCGGCGGCCTGCAGCGCGCGGGCCGCTGCGCCAGGTTCGGAGGTCTTCGCCCAGGGCGCTGCGGGCGGGATCGCGGGGCGCGGCGCGAGGGGAAAGAGGGGGTGCCCCGTCATGGAACCGCCTTGCAGGGCGGGCGGAGCCGTCGGCGGCTGCGACAGGGCGGCCGGTCCGGGGCGTTCCGCGACGGCCAGGGCCGGACCGGGCGGGCCGCCGGGTCATGGCAGCGCCATGCGGGGGGCGGCGGCCTGCAGCGCGTGGGACAGGGCCGCCGGTCCGAAGGGTTTCGCCAGCACCGGGGCCAGGGCGGCGGCGCGGCGGTGCAGCGGGTGCCCGGCGGGCAGCGAGGTCATCAGCACCACTGGCAACCCGGGCAGCAGCCCGACAAGATCGGTGCCGGGCTGCTCGCCCTCCAGATCGACGTCCGACAGCACCAGCGCCACATCCGGCAGGCCCTCGGCCAGCGCCCGCGCCTCGGCGACAGAGGCCGCCTCGACCACCGCATGGCCCATGGCGGTCAGCATCTCGCGCACCGGTTCGCGCAGGTCGGGGCTGTCCTCGACCAGCAGCACGAGGCCGGAGGCGGGCAGGGCGCCACCCCGCCGCAAGGGCAGGCGCAGGGTGACGCGGGCGCCGGTGCCGGGGTTTTCCAGCCGCACCGACCCGCCCGCGAGTTTCGTCATGTCGTAGACCATGGCCAGCCCCAGCCCGGTGCCCGCATCGCCCTTGGTGGTGAAGAAGGGCGCCAGCCCCTCGGTCAGGGCGCGAGGCGAAAAGCCCGGCCCGGTGTCGGAGACGGTCAGTTCCAGCCATGTCTCCTGTACCTCGCGGGTGGCAATGCGGATGGTCCCGGCGGGGGACACGGCGTCGCGCGCGTTCAGGACGAGGTTCAGCAGCGCGTCCTGCATCTGCCCGGGGTCGAGCATGAGCAGGCCGGTGGTGTGGTCCTCGATCTCCAGCGCGATGCCGGTGGGCAGCACCGGGGCGGCCAGCGTGTGCAGGTCGTCCAGCAGGCCGCTCAGCCGCAGCGGGCGCGGCTGCCAGCGGCGCTGGTCGGTGATATCGGCGATCCGGCCCAGCAGGTCGCCGCCCCGGCGCGCGGCCTGAAGCGTGGCGGCGATCAGGCGCTGCGCCTCGGGGTCGTCGGTCAGCCGCGCCAGCTTGGACTGCATCCCGAGGATGATCGTCAGCAGGTTGGAAAAGTCATGCGCCATGCCGGAGGTCAGCTGCGCCGCCATCTCGCGCCGCCGGGTCTGTTGCAGGGCGGCGCGGGTCTGGGTTTCCTCTGTGACGTCCTGGCTGAGGATATAGGCCCCCGGTTCCAGCGGATCGGGGGTAAAGCTGGCGCGGATGCGCCGGGACGAGGTCTCGTCGGTGAACTCGAAGGTGCTGGCGCGGCCGTCCAGCGCCGCCTCCAGATGCGGGCGCACCCGGTCGTAGGCCTGCGCGCCCAGCGTATCGGCGATGTGCATCCCGAGGACCGAGGACGGTCGCCCCGGCATGACGTCGGGCAGGCGGTTGTTCGAGAAGGTATAGCGCCGGTCGGCCCCGACGCGGGCGATATGGGCGGGCACCATCTCTGCGGTGGTGCGCGTGCGGGCCTCGATCTCGACCAGCTCGCGGCGCGCCTCTTCAAGCGCGGAATTGGCCGAGGCGAGGCGGCGGTTGGTGGCGGCCAGTTCCTCGGAGCGGGTCAGAACCTCTTCGGAGAGCAGCTCTGACCGGGTGCGCAAGAGCTGTTCCTGCGCGCGGACATCGGTGATGTCGGTATAGACCGTGACCCAGCCGCCCTGCGCCAGCGGCGCGCCCTCGACGCTGATCGTCCGGCCATTGGCGCGGGTGCGCTCCATGTAATGCGGCTCGAAGGCGCGGGCGGTGGTGACGCGGTCGCGGATGGCGGCCTCTATGTCGCTGATCGGGCCGTATTCGCCACGGGTGACGAGATGGCGGATGGTCTCTTCGAAGGTGGCGCCGGGGCGGGTGAGATGCTCGGGCAGATCGAACAACTCGGCAAAGCGGGCGTTGCAGACGGCGAGTTTCAGGTCGCTGTCGTAGATCGTCAGCGCCTGCTGGATCAGGTTCAGCCCGGCCTGCGTGAGGGATGCGCGCGATGACATGGGGGCAGGCTATCGTCGGCAGCGGTGCCGCGCCAGAGGCTTGCCGGGGCGGGCAGCGCTTTGCGGTTCCGGGTCCGGGCGGGTGGTCCGGGGGTGCGGCAGGCCATGACCGGCCGGGGCCGTCTTGCGACATCCGCGTGGGGCGCGGCGGGCGCAGGCCCGGGGGCCGGCTCTGCGCCGATGACAGCGGTGGCATGGCGCAATTTCGGTTCACCGGTGACGGTTGCGCCGAAGTGTATTAATCTCGGCAAACCTGCTTGGTCCGGGCGGTCGCGCCGAGGGTCCCGACGGGCCCGGTGGCCCGCGCCGGACGGTGGGTTGGCTTATCGCGAATCCCGATCAATGCATGCGCACTCTTCGCTTCCAATTTCATGCGATGCTGGCAAGTGTCCGCCAGTTCAGCGGCGCCGCATCGGGCGCCGCCTATCCAGATGAGGAGAGGACCCGACGTGGACGTTCATGAAACGAAGCTGACACATGCCGATCGGCAGGGGCGGCGGGTGCGGCTGGGCTTGCTGTCACCGGCCTCCGATATCCTGATCGAGCGCGACTTCTGGCGGCTGGGACTGGCCGCGAATGTCGATATCTACACCACCCGGATCGCGCTGGAGATGCCGCTGACGCCGGTGACGTTGGCCCGGCTGGCCGATGGCATCGGCGATGCCACGGAACTGCTGTTGCCCGAGGCGGAAATCGACGCGCTGGTCTTCGGCTGCACCTCGGGGTCGGCGGTCATCGGTCCCGACAATGTCGCGGCGCGGGTGCATGCGGTCAAACCCGGTCTTGCGGTCACCAACCCGGCAACGGCGGCGGTCGCGGCACTGGACCATCTGGGCTGCAAGCGTATCGCTTTCATCGCGCCCTATACGCCGGACGTGGCAGAGATCACCGCCGATGTCTTCCGCAACGGCGGCATCGCCATCAGCAGCGCGCGCTGCCTTGGCCTGCTGACGGACGAAGAGATCGCGCTGCCCGGACCGGATCACTATCTGAAGGTGCTTGAGGCGATGGACCTGACGGATGCCGAGGCGATCTTCATTTCCTGCACGACCTCGCGCGGGCTGGACGCGATTGCGCCGGTCGAAGCAGCGACGGGCCTGCCGGTTGTCACCAGCAATCAGGCGTCCTTCTGGCACGCGCTTCAGCTGATCGACCGGCCCGCTCGGATCGAGGGCTTTGGCCGCCTTCTGCAATAGCGAAGGCCATGTCGGCCCTGCCTTGCAGGGTCAGCGCGCGCCACCCTTCGCGGATGGCGCGCACAAGGGTCAGCCCAACAGGGCGGTCAGCGTGGAGATCAGGCTTTTCCCGCCAAGGAAGAGCGTCACGATGGCCGCGAGAGCCCCGAGGGTCAGCGAGAGTTTCGAGTTCACGTACTCACGCATGAAGCGGGCCTGACTGGTGATCACGACAAGGAAGATCACCGCGACGGGCAGGATGATCCCGTTGAGAACCTGGGCCGAGATGATCACGGCGATGGGGTTCAGGCCGGTCGCGGAGATCAGGATGCCGAAGATCAGGATCGCCATGTTGGTGGCAAAGAAGCGGCGGTCCGATTTGTCGTAGCGCCACCCGAAGATGCCCGCCAGAACATAGGAGGCCCCAAGCGGGGTCACGATGGCCGAGGACAGGCCCGCCGCGATCAGGCCGATGCTGAGGAAGTAGTTGGAGAAATCCCCCATGATCGGGCGCAGCGCCTCGGACATGACGGCGACGCTCTCGACGGGCACCCCGCGAATGACGGCCCCGGCGGTGATCAGGACCGCGGCGGTGATCACGCCGCCGACGGTGATCGCGACGAAGATGTCCAGCTTGGTCAGCGCCAGCTCGTCGGTGCTGGCAAAGGACTTGCGCGCGTTCACTGCGTGAATGAACAGGTTGTAGGGAACGATGGTGGTGCCGATCAGGCCCAGAACGAGGAACAGGCCGCCGGGCGGAATGCTGGGGATCAGGCCCGTCGCGACCTCGGACCAGTCGGGTCCGACGGCGAACATCGCGAAGACGAAGACGACCGCCATGATCGCGACCAGCACCATCAGGATCTTCTCGACCAGCTCGTAGGGGCCGTAGTTGATCAGGATCAGGATGGCGATCCCGATCAGCGGCCCGAGGATCTGCGTGGAGACGCCGGTGATGCTGGACAGGCCGGCGGCAGAGCCGGTCAGGTCGCCGCCCATGTAGGCGACGCAGCCCAGCGGAATGGCAAGCCCGACAAGCCCGAGGCTGAGATACTTCAGGAT
Source organism: Ponticoccus sp. (in: a-proteobacteria) (assembly GCF_048381735.1). Lineage (NCBI taxonomy): Bacteria > Pseudomonadati > Pseudomonadota > Alphaproteobacteria > Rhodobacterales > Roseobacteraceae > Ponticoccus > Ponticoccus sp. (in: a-proteobacteria). The sequence continues at coordinate 380,928 of NZ_JBLXGL010000003.1, read as the reverse complement.
GCGGTTCTGGAAGGTCTTGCCGATGGCTTCCGCCAGTCCTTCACGGGTGACAACGCCAAGGCGGGCGGCCATTTCCTGCAGGACGATGGTGGCGATGATGGCGAAAGCGACGGTCCAGAGCAGGCTGTAGCCGTAGTCCGCGCCGGTGCGGGTTGCCGTCGTGATCGTGCCGGGACCGATGAAAGAACCGGTGATGACGACGGCGGGCCCTATGGCCCGAAGCTTGTCGCGAAACGAATGTTGCGGCGGTGCCGCGGTTTCAGTCTTGTCGTTCATTCTCTTCTCCCTTTGAGTGTCTGGTGGCCAGGGCTCTGCCTGGCGTCGGTGTGTCGGTTAAATTCCGTGGTCGCGCATGACCTCCTGCAGTCTCGCGGCCGAGCCGAGGCACAGAGTCCAGCCCAGTGTGCCGTGGCCGTAGTTCAGGAACACGCCCCTGGATTTGCCCGGGGCGATGATCGGGCGCGAGGAGGGCGTGCAGGGCCGGGCGTCGGACCAGGATTGCGCATCCTGTTCCTCGGCAGAGGCAAAGCCCCGGGCAAAGGCGGCCTGCGCGCCTTCCTTGAGCGCGGCAAAGCGATCCTGCTCGAAGGCAAAGCGGCGGCGGCCGATATCGGCCATGCCCGCGATCCGGACCTGATCGCCCAGCCGGGCGAAGACCATCTTGCGCTTGAGATCGGTGATGGAGGTCTGCATCGCCCCTTCCGTGGCGGGCAGCGTCACGGAATAGCCCTGCACCGGCCAGACGCTGCTGAAGGCAGGGCTGAAGGGCGCCGAGAGCTTGGTGCCATAGCCGGTGGCGATGACCACGGCGTCGCAGTCCAGCGTCTCGTAGTTGCGGAACATCACGCCATGGACCCGGCCCTTGCGGGTCAGAAGCCGCTCGGCCTCGCACTGATACCGCGTCCGCAGCCCGTAGGAGGCCGTCAGGTGCCCGATCAGCTGCGCACAGAACTCGCTTGGTCGCCCGGCGGCGTCGTCGGGGCTGTAGACGACACCCGCGATCTCGTCCCGGTAATGGGCGAGGGCGGGCTCGATGGCCGTCGCCTCGTCGCGGCTCAGCATCTGCTGCCGGATGCCCATCGAGGTCTTGAGCGCGTAGCCGCTTTGCGCCGCCGCAAAGGAGGCGGCGGTCGGGAAGAGGATCATCTTGCCCGAAACCGTGTAATCGAAGTCCATCTGGAACTCGTCCAGGACCTCTTGCAGAAGACTGCGTGTGCCAGCGGCCATCTGCAGAAGATAGCGGGTATTGGACAGATAGCGCGCGCTGCTTGTGTTTGCCAGAAAGCGCAGGCCCCAGATCAGGAACTCGGGGTCGGCGTGAAGACGGACCCGATAGGCCGGGTCGCGCCCCAGCAGGATGCCCGGCAAGTGCTTCAGCAGCGAGGGCGATGCCAGCGCGTCGCCATAGGCATAGCTCAACTGGGCACCGTTGCGGACACTTGCGCCCGCGCAGGGGCCGGCATTGCGGTCGACCAGAGTGACCTGATGCCCGGCCTTGCACAGCATGTAGGCCGAGGCGACGCCAACGACGCCCGCCCCGATCACGGCGACGCGCGCCATGTCAGCCGTTGTCCCGGAGGATGACGGTCAGTTCGATCTCGACCGGCACACCGCGGGGCAGGGAGGCCATGCCCATCGCCACGCGGGCATGGGCGGCCCGGTCGCCGAAGATGTCGCGCAGCAGCTCGGACGCGCCGTCGATCACCTTGCCGTGCTGGGTGAAATCGGGCGTTGCCGCCACGTATCCGCCAAGCCGGACGAAGCCTTCGACAAGGTCCAGCGACCCGCAGATCGCCTCGACCTGCGCAAGCGCGTTCAGCAGGGCGCAGCCGGCGCAGTCGCGGCCCTGTTCGATCGTCACATCGGCGCCCAGGCTGCCGACCATCATCACCTTGCCGTCCTGCAGGGGCACCTGCCCGGAGACGGTGACGGTATTGCCATGGCGCACCGCGCCGCGAAACGCGCCCGGTGGGGGCGAGGCAGCCGGAAGCACGAGGCCAAGCGCGGCCAGTTTCTCAGAAACGTTCATGTCGGATCCAATCCGTTGAGGGTGTCGGCTAGTCGTCGGCGCCGCAGCAGGCGCGCACGAAATCGTTGACGATGGCGCGGTCGAGCCGCGACAGTCGGTACTCGGGATGCCATTGCAGGCCGACGCAATAGCTTTCGGTCAGCCCCTCGATGGCCTCGGCCACGCCGTCGGGCGCAACCGCGGAAACAACGAAGCTGCCGCTGCCGCCGATGCCCTGCCGGTGCAGGCTGTTCACCTCTGCGGTTGCGGCCTGCGCCAGCCCGGCAAGCCTGGTGCCGGGCGCGATGGCGATCCGGTGTCCGAAACGGTCGGGCACCGCGAAGGGCAGGTGCTCTGCCGCGGCTTCGATCTCGTCCGGGATGCTGTCGATCAGCGTGCCGCCAAGGGTCAGGCCGATCATCTGCATGCCGTTGCAGATCCCCAGCAGCGGGCGGCCCGCATCCAGCGCGGCGCCGATCAGCGCCATCTCGAAATCGGTCCGAAGGGGTTTGACGGTGACGTTCGGGGTGCCGCCGGTGATCAGGAAGCCGCTGAAGCATTCCAGATAGCGCGGGATCTCCGCGATATCGTAGGAGAGGATCACCGGGATGCCGCCCGCCTCGCGGATGGCCTCGGCGTAGTTCCGGCGCACGATGTACTGCGTTTCCGTCGGCCGTCCCGCCCCGTCGTCGCAATCGGGCGTGATGGCGATCAGCGGCGCCCGCGCGGTCACGACAGCCACCGCGTGGCGATATCGACATAGATGTCGACCACCTGGCGAATCCGCTCTACGCTGGCGGTTTCGTTCGCCTGGCCGCTCATGCCCAGATCGCCGGGGCCGACGATGGCGAAGGGCACATCCAGACCTTCCAGAAGGATCGCACCGTCACTGTAATAGGACACGCCCTTGATCTGCGGCGCATGGCCCGTTCGGCTGGCGATGGCCGCGGTGCAGGCGGCCACGAAATCGCTGTCCGAGGGTTCTTCCACCGCATGTTTGAAATCGGTGATTTCTAGCGAGACGCCCGCGGGCAGCACCGCTTCCAGCTGCGCCATCACCGTTTCGACCGCGATGCCGGGGCCGAACCGGACGTCGATCTCGGCAGAGCACCGGTCGGGCGTCACATTGACCGCGCTGCCGCCTTCGATCCTGCCCACGTTCACCGAGGGCGGCGTCAGCAGGGGATGCTCGGGCAGGTCCAGCGTCAGGCCGCGAAGGTCCGTCAGGAAATCGACCATCAGGTCGATGGCATTGATGCCCGCCGCGCCAGAGACATGCCCCAGCTCGCCCTTGGCCGTGGCCTGCAACCACAGGATCGCCTTTTCTACGACGATGATATCCAGCGTGCTGGGCTCGCCGCAGAGGAAGGCGCCGATTTCCGACTGGAAGCCGGATTTCACCAGATGGTGCGCGCCAAGGCAGTTGGCGCTTTCCCCGGCCGTGAAGGCCAGGATCACGTCGCCCGCAAGCGGCTCGGCGCGCCGGTTGATCCGGTCGGCGGCGGCGATGAAGGTCGCGACCGCCGATTTCATGTCCGAGGCGCCGCGCCCGCGCAGGCGATCATCGACAACATCGCCGGCGAAGGGCGGGAACTGCCAGTCCTGCTCGCCCACGGGGGTGGTGTCGAGATGGGCGGACAGCACCAGGGGCGGCTTGGCCCCGGTTCCGCGCACCCGACCGATCACATTGGCGCGGCCCGGCAGGAACTCGTCAAGCTCGTGCTCGATCCCGAGGGCCGCAAGCTGGCGTGCCACCGCCTGCGCCACCGCAAGCTCGCCACCCGGCGGGTCGCAGCTGGGGATGCGGACCAGCTCTGCGGTGAAAGCGACGGCGTCGAACAAATCGGAATGAACCATGTCTCCCCTTTCCTCTCCACTTCGGGCTTCGGGGTAGCTACGGCATCCGTTCCGCAAACATAATCGGTAAAGCTTGCTTCATTTATCGGAATATGTGATAAATGCCGATGGACACCACCGCGCTGAAAAGTTTCCTGGCCGTTGCCGAGATGGGCAGCTTCACCGTGGCTGCGGCGCATCTGAACCTCAGCCAGTCGACGGTCAGCGGGCATATCCGGAAGCTGGAAGAAAGGCTTCAGGCGCAGCTTTTCAACCGCACGACACGGCGCTGTGAGCTGACCACGGCAGGCGAGGCCCTGTGCGTCCGCGCGCAGGAGGTGGTCGGCGCCGCCGACCGCCTGATCGAGGCTTTTGTCCCCAGCTACCTGGGCGGTGCGATCCGGCTGGGCATCCCCGAGGATTACCACCTGTTCCCGGCCATCATGGCCGCCATTCAGGAGTTTCTGGCCTCCAGGCCGAAGGTCTCCGTCAGCATCGACGCCAGCCTGTCCGAGCGGCACCGCAAGGGGCTGCGCGACGGCTATCTGGACCTTGCGGTGATGCGGCGCCCGGTCGGCCCGGATACCGACCCGACGCTTGCGCGCAGCCCGCTGGTCTGGATCGCGGATCCGGGCCTTGACCTGGACGGCGATGCGGCGATCCCCCTGGCCCATGTCAGCGGCCCCTGCCAGTACTTCCGCGCGGCCAGCGCGGTGATCGAGGCGGCGGGGGACCAGTGGCGGTCGGCCTGTTCCTGCAGCACGCTGGAAGGCGTGCGGGCCGGGGTCAGGTCCGGCCTTGGCGTCGGCGCGATGCCGATCGAGGATTGCACCGATCCATCGCTGATCCGGTCCCATCCGCGCCTGCCTCCGCTGCCGCAATTCAGCCTGATCGTCGAGGTTTCAAGCGTCGATCCCCCGGTGATCGTGCGCGCCCTTGCCGACAGGCTGCGGCGATTCGTCGGGCAGGTTGCCTGACGCGCCAGGCCGCCGTCCGGATGCCTCTCGCGGCCCGGGGCAGGGCCGGATGCCCGGTCTTGCTGCGGCGCGGCCCGGGCCCATTCCGGGCCGGGGAAAGGACAGGCCGCCATCCACCGCCGACCCGGGCGGCCCCTGTTACAATTCGTAAGAATTGGGAAAACATCAGGAAAAAGTTGACCGCAAGCCTGAGCGGGTCCCACACTGGGTACAGAATCGTCCGCCATGGAGAAGGGCCCGGCCAACGGGTTCGGCGGAGGCCGGAAAGACCGGCGCAGGGAGGAAACGGATTGGCTCACATGGTTGAGGGCGCGGCTGGTCTGCGCTCCATTCCCGACTTGCTCAAGCGCAATGTCGCCGAGTTCGGCGGTGCCCCGGCGTACCGCGAGAAGGAATACGGGATCTGGCAAAGCTGGACCTGGTCCGAGACCGCGGAAGAGATCGAGGCGCTGGCGCTGGGTCTGCTGAACCTCGGCGTGAACGAGGGCGACTTCATCGCCATCATCGGGCGCAACCGGCCCTATCTGTACTGGTCGATGGTGGCGGCGCAGATGGTCGGGGCGGTGCCGGTGCCGCTCTATCAGGATGCCGTCGCCGAAGAGATGGAATATGTCCTGGGCCATTGCGGTGCGCGTTTCGTCATCGCCGCCGATCAGGAGCAGGTCGACAAGGTCATCGAGATCCAGGACGACCTGCACCAGTTCGAACACATGATCTACGTCGACCCGCGCGGCCTGCGGAAATACGACCACAGCGCCCTGCACCAGTACGACCATGTGCAGTCGCAGGGCCGCGCCGCCCGCGACGAATTCCTGCCGGAACTGGACCGGCGGCGGACGGGCCTTGGCTACGACGACACCTGCGTGATGCTTTACACCTCGGGCACCACCGGCAAGCCCAAGGGCGTGGTGCTGTCCAACCGCAATATCGTCGAGGCGGCCAAGTCCTCTGCCGAGTTCGACCACCTGAAACGCAGCGACGAGGTGCTGGCCTATCTGCCCATGGCCTGGGTCGGGGACTTCATCTTTTCCATCGGGCAGGCCTACTGGAAGGGTTTCTGCGTCAACTGCCCCGAAAGCGCCGACACGCTGATGACCGACCTGCGCGAGATCGCGCCCAGCTATTACTTTGCCCCGCCCCGGATCTTCGAGACGCAGCTGACGCAGATCATGATCCGGATGGAGGATGCCTCGCCGCTGAAGCAGCGGATGTTCAAGCACTTCATGGCCCATGCCCGCAAGGTCGGGCCGCGCATCCTGGACGGCAAGCCGGTGGGGGCGCTGGACCGGATGAAGTACCGGCTGGGCGAGTTCCTCGTCTACGGGCCGCTGAAGAATGCCATGGGCTTCAGCCGGGTGCGCGTGGGCTATACAGCGGGCGAGGCCATCGGGCCGGAGATCTTCGATTTCTACCGCTCGCTGGGGATCAACCTGAAACAGCTTTACGGGCAGACCGAGGCCAGCGTCTTCATCACCGTGCAGCCGGACGGCGAGGTGCGCTCGGACACCGTGGGCGTGCCCGCGCCGGGGGTCGAGATCCGCATCGGCGACAGCGGAGAGGTCTACTACCGTTCACCCGGGACCTTCGTGGAATACTACAAGAACCCCGAGTCGACGGCGGACACCAAGGACCCGGAGGGCTGGGTGGCCACGGGGGACGCGGGCTTCATCGAGGAAGACAGCGGCCACCTGCGGATCATCGACCGCGCCAAGGACGTGGGCAAGATGGCGGACGGGGCGCTGTTTGCGCCGAAATACGTCGAGAACAAGCTGAAGTTCTACCCCAACATCCTCGAAGCCGTGGTCTTCGGCGCCGGGCGCGACCGCTGCTGCGCCTTTTTGAACATCGACCTTTCGGCGGTGGGCAACTGGGCCGAGCGCAACAATATCGCTTATGCGTCCTACCAGGAGCTGGCGCAGCACCCGCAGGTGCTGGAGACGCTTCAGGCCCACGTCGAAGAGGTCAACGAAAGCATCGCGCAGGACGAGATGCTGTCGGGCTGTCAGGTGCACCGCTTCCTCGTGCTGCACAAGGAGTTGGACGCCGACGACGGAGAGCTGACGCGCACCCGCAAGGTCCGCCGCAAGGTGATCGGCGAGAAGTTCGAGGACCTGGTGACGGCTTTGTACGACGGATCGGAGTCCGTCTACACCGAGACCGAAGTGACCTACGAGGACGGCCGCAAGGGCAAGATCAAGGCGACGCTGGCGGTGCGGGACGCAAAGACCTGGCCCGTCGCGCAGGCGAAGGTGGCGGCGGAATGACGGCCGGAGGCTCCCGCTGCGCGGATCGCAGGGCTTCGCCCGTTCGCGCCTCACACGGTTCCCCGGACGGTGTGTCGCCTGCGGCGAACCGGGGCTTGCCCCAGCATCCCGCAGGAGATGGGGTCCGGGGAGCGCTACTGCCCGCGAGCCCACCGCCGGTTGCAGCTGTGGAGCGGGGTATTTGGGCCAAGAAGAAGCAGGGAGCCTGCGCATGAAGGACACCGAGGGCTACGTCACCGCCGACGGGCGGCAGATCGGCGGCACGCTGATGGAGATGCGCAATATCACGCTGAAGTTCGGCGGGCTGGTGGCGATCCAGGACATCTCTTTCGACATCCGCGAGGGCGAGATCCGGGCGATCATCGGGCCGAACGGGGCGGGCAAGTCCTCGATGCTGAACATCATCAGCGGCTTCTACACGCCGACCGAGGGCGAGGTCTGGTACAAGGGTGAAAAGCGCCCGCCGATGAAGCCCTACGAGGTGGCGCGCATGGGCGTCGCGCGGACCTTCCAGAACATCGCCCTGTTCGAGGGGATGACGGTTCTGGACAACGTCATGACCGGGCGGCTGACGCATATGAAGGCGGGGATCGCGGCGCAGGCGCTGTGGTGGGGCAAGGCCCGCGACGAGGAAATGGAGAACCGTGCGCATGTCGAGCGGGTCATCGACTTTCTGGAAATCCAGCGCATCCGCAAGACCCCGGTGGGGCGGCTGCCCTACGGGTTGAAGAAGCGGGTGGAACTGGCGCGCGCGCTGGCCGCCGAGCCCTCGATCCTGCTGCTGGACGAGCCCATGGCGGGGATGAACGTCGAGGAGAAGGAGGACATGAGCCGCTTCATCCTGGACGTGAACGACGAGTTCGGCACCACCATCGCGCTGATCGAGCACGACATGGGCGTGGTCATGGACCTGTCCGACCGGGTGGTGGTCATGGATTACGGCAAGAAGATCGGCGACGGCACGCCCGACGAGGTGCGCGGCAACCAGGACGTCATCGACGCCTACCTGGGGGTGCCGCATGATTAAGGCGCGTCTTTTCGAACGCCATGCGGGCGGCTGCGTCGCAAGGGGCTCTGCCCCTCGGCCTCGATCCGTCCCCCGGACGGCTCGCCGCTGCGCGGACCGGCCTTCACCCCCGGGATATTTTTGGACAGAAGAATATGAAGGCCGGACGCCTTCGGGGAGAGGATCATGCTGAGAGACATCTTCATCACGCCCTTCGCGGATATGATCGAGGCACCGGATTTCTTCCTGCAGGTGCTATGGGAGGGGCTGGTCTCGGGCGTCCTTTACGCGCTGATCGCGCTGGGCTTCGTGCTGATCTTCCGGTCGAGCCGGATCTTCAACTTCGCGCAGGGCATCATGGTGGTCTTTGCCGCCCTGACGCTGGTGGGGCTGCATGCCTATGGCATCCCGGCCTGGATCGCCGTGGCGCTGACGCTGGGGGTGATGTTCGTGCTTGCGGTCAGCATCGAGCGGATCGTGCTCAGGCCGCTGGTCGGGCAGCCGGACATCATTCTCTTCATGGCGACCATCGGCATCACCCTGTTCCTGATCGGCGGCGGCGAGATCATCTTCGGCGGCGAGAACAAGGTGATGATCACCGGGGAACTGGGCATTCCCACCGGCGACACGGTGCTGGAGCCCTGGGGCGGGCTGCTGATCCTGCAGCACCTCGATATCACCGTGGTCGTGGTGGCGGTTCTGCTGGTGGCGGCGCTGCTGGCTTTCCTGAACTACACCCAGATGGGGCGCGCGATCCGGGCCCTGGGCGACGACCACCAGGCGGCGCTGTCGGTGGGCATCTCGTTGCAGACGGTCTGGGTGCTGGTCTGGTTCATCGCGGGCATCATCGCGCTGGTCACCGGCATCGCCTGGGGCGCGCGGGCCGGGGTGTCCTTCGCGCTGGAGGTGATCGCCTTCAAGGCGCTGCCGGTGCTGATGCTGGGCGGGCTCGAGTCGATCACCGGTGCGATCATCGGCGGGCTGATGATCGGCGTGCTGGAAAAGCTGTTCGAGATCTACTGGGGGCAGCCGCTGCTGGGCGGCAATACCGAGACATGGTTTGCCTTCGTGCTGGCGCTGATCGTGCTGCTGTTCCGCCCGCAGGGGCTGTTCGGCGAGCGGATCATCGAGCGTGTCTAGGATGGCTGTCCGACCGATCTTCGGACTGGAGGCGGTGAAGCCCGCCCGAGGGAGTGACAAGACGTGGCAAAGCTGATCGCAATCCTCAACGTGGTGGCCTGGGCCGGGTTCTGGGCCTTTGGATACCTCGCCTTGACGACGCCGCCGGAAGAGGGCTCGCGGATGGTTGCCGCGCTGCTTCTGGCCTCGGTGGGCGCGGCCGCGGGACTGTGGGCCTATTTCTGGATCGTGCGGCATTCGGAGCGGTCGGGCTATGCCCGGCCCTCGGGCAGCCGGGCGCGGTTCGAGGTCGATGCCGGGCTGGAGCAGGCGCAATGACCAGGGCGATGCGCGAGAGCCGGGCGCGACCGAGGCGGCAGACCGACCCGGGCGTGGCGGATATCGCGCGGGGCGCCAACGGACTGGGCGAGGATGGCGCTAGCGCGGTGCATCCCGTGGCGGGGCTGGTCTCGGCCAGTGTCAACGGCGCCATGGCGGTCGGGCTGACCGGGGCGGCGCTGACGCTGGGCATGATGGCGCGGGTCATGAGCCTTGGCGCGATGGTGCGGCGCGGGCCCCGGGACGGGGGTGTGGAATGACGGCGGCGCCCGCTGCCTTGCGGGTCCGGGCCTGACCGCCGCGAAACCGGCGCGCCGCGCGCCTCTGGGCGGGCAGCGGGCGGAGACCGGGCCGGAGGATGACGGCGGGGCCGGGCAGAGGCCCGGCCTGCGGAAGAACAGGCTGGCCGGGAGGGCCGGCAAAGGGAGGAAGACGCGATGCTCTATCGCACGGCGGGACAGTTCAAGACGACGTATCAGGCGGACCAGGCGCTGTTCCCGGTGCGGCAGGATGCCTTTCTGCTGGGGGTGATCCTGCTCTTTGCCTGGGTGATCTTTCCGCTGACGGCCAGCGAGTTCGCCTTTCAGACGCTGCTGATCCCGATCCTGATCTATTCGCTGGCCGCGCTGGGGCTGAACGTGCTGACGGGCTATGCCGGGCAGCTGTCGCTGGGCACGGCGGCCTTCATGGGGGTCGGCGCCTATGCCTGCTACAAGCTGATCACCATCATGCCGTGGATGAATCCGATCGTGGCGATCCTGCTGTCGGGTGTCTTCTCGGCGGGGATCGGGGTGGCCTTCGGCATCCCCAGCCTGCGCATCAAGGGGTTCTACCTGGCCATCGCCACGCTGGCGGCGCAGTTCTTCCTTGTCTGGCTGTTCGAGAAATGGGCCTGGCTTTACAACTACAACGCCTCCGGCGCGATCCAGGTGCCGAACCTCGATATCTTCGGGCTCTATGTCTCGGGGCCGCAGGCCAGTTCCATCGTGCAGTATTACGTGGTGCTCTTCATCGTCTGCCTGCTGACCATGCTCTGCATCAACCTGACGCGGGGCACGCTGGGGCGGACGTGGAAGGCGACGCGGGACATGGACATCGCCGCCGAGCTGATCGGCATCAACCTGATGAAGTCCAAGCTGACCGCCTTTGCCGTGTCCTCCTACATCGTCGGAGTTGCCGGGGCGCTCTTCGTCTTCATGTGGCGCGGCGCGGCAGAGCCGAACCTCTTCGACATCCCGCTGTCCTTCCGCATCCTCTTCATCGCGATCATCGGGGGGCTTGGGTCGATCATGGGCAACTACCTTGGCGCCATCCTGATCGTCGGCCTGCCGGTGGTGCTGAACCTGGTGCCGAACGCGCTGGGGATCCCCATCGGCAGCGCCACGGTGGAGCATCTGAACATCATGATCGTGGGAAGCCTGATCGTCTTCTTCCTGATCGTGGAACCGCACGGGCTGGCACAGCTGTGGCGGCTGATCCGGGAGAAGCTGATCATCTGGCCCTTCCCGCATTGATGGCGGGCCTGTCCGGCCGGGACCGGGACCGCCAGGGGACCGCCCGGGGCCGGAGGCGCCGCAGGCCATGGCGGGTTGCAAACCCACCCGACGGTGCGCCGCAGCCGGCGCGCCCAAGACCAAAGACGAAACGCAAGCATTCTCAGGGAGGAGAAAGACTATGACACGTTTCACGAAACTGGCCGTCGCCGCCGTGGTGGCGGGACTGACGGCGGGGTCCGCCCTTGCGGAAGAGCTTTACCTGCCGAACCTCGCCTACCGGACCGGCCCCTTTGCCGCCACCGGCATTCCGCTGATGAACGGGCAGGCGGACTACATGGCGATGCTGAACGCCCGCGACGGCGGCATCGGCGGCGTCATGGTCAATGCCGAGGAATGCGAGACCGGCTATTCCACTGAGAAGGGCGTGGAATGCTACGAGAAGACCAAGGGGCAGGCCATCGTGACCCAGCCCTGGTCCACCGGCATCACGCTGCAGGTGCTGCCCAAGTCCAATGTCGACGAGATCCCGATCCTTGCCTCGGGCTACGGCTTCAGCCCGATGATGCAGGGCGAGACCTTCCAGTGGGCCTTCAACACGCCGGGCGGCTACTGGGATGCCGCCGACATGATCATCCAGTACCTCGAGGGGCAGGGCTCGCTGGAGGGCAAGAAGATCGTGCACCTGCATCTCGACCATCCCTTCGGGAAAGAGCCGCTGCCGGTGCTGGAGCAGCTGGCCGAGGAGAAGGGCTTCGAGCTGGTGCCGATCCCGGTCGGCCTGAAGGAGATGCAGAACCAGTCGGCGCAGTGGTTGCAGATCCGCCGCGAGCGGCCCGACTACGTGGTCATGTGGGGCTGGGGCGCGATGAACGCCGGAGCCGTGACCGAGGCGGTGAAGACCAAGTTCCCCATGGAGAACTTCATCGGCGTCTGGTGGGCCGGGCATGACGCCGACCTGCGGCTCGTCGGAGAAGAAGGCAAGGGCTACAAGTCGATCTCGTGGTCGATCCCGAACCTGGATGCACCGGTCTATGCGGATGTGCAGAAGCATGTCATCGACGCGGGCCTGTCGAAGACCGACGCGGAAGAGATGAAGGGCGTGTTCTACGGACGCGGCATGCTGATCTCGGCGATCCTCGCCGAGGGTGTGATCTCGGCGCAGAAGCACTTCGAGACCGATGTGATCGATGCCAAGCAGCTGCGCTGGGGCCTGGAGAACATCGACATGACCGAGGCCCGGATCGAGGAGCTGGGGCTGACCGGCATGATCGCGCCCTTCAAGACCTCCTGCAACAACCACACCGGGCATTCGGGTGGCTGGATCATGGAGTGGGACGGCGAGAAGTTCGTGCAGGCCTCTGACCACCTGACGCCGGATATCGAGAGCTACCGCGCCCTGGCGGTGGAGAAGGCCGCCGAATACGCCGAGGCCAACGCGCCCTGGCCGGTGAACGACGACTGCGCGGCAGCGAACTGACACGGGCGGCCCGGCGGCGGGAGACCTCGCCGCCGGGTGCCAAAGGGCCTTGGGAAGGCCCTTCGGCCCCGTCGCGCCCTGCCTCGGCGCTGCGTTTTGCGGCGCTCGGGCGCAGGGGTACTTGGACCAAGAAGAAGCACGAAGGTCGCGTTCCCGCGGCGAGGAGGGGTGCCATGCCGGACAGCACGAAGTCAGACGAGGTCCTGCTGGACGTCAACAATATCGAGGTGATCTACAATCACGTCATCCTCGTGCTGAAGGGGGTGTCGCTGTCGGTGAAGACCGGCGGGATCACCGCGCTGCTGGGCGGCAACGGGGCGGGCAAGACGACCACGCTGAAGGCGATTTCGAACCTGCTGCATTCCGAGCGGGGCGAGGTGACCAAGGGCTCCATCCTCTACAAGGGCGAGCGGGTGCAGGATCTGGATCCGGCGGCGCTGGTCAAGCGCGGGGTGATCCAGGTGATGGAGGGGCGGCATTGCTTCGGCCATCTGACGGTGGAGGAGAACCTTCTGACCGGCGCCTATACGCGGCGCGACGGCAGGGGCGCGGTCGAGGCCGACCTGCAGATGGTCTACGATTACTTTCCCCGGCTGAAGGAGCGGCGGAAGTCCCAGGCCGGCTATACCTCGGGCGGGGAACAGCAGATGTGCGCCATCGGGCGGGCCCTGATGTCGCGGCCCCAGACGGTGCTGCTGGACGAGCCGTCCATGGGGTTGGCGCCGCAGCTGGTGGAGCAGATCTTCGAGATCGTGAAATCGGTGAACGAGAACGAGGGCGTGTCCTTCCTGCTGGCCGAACAGAACACCAATGTGGCGCTGAAATACGCGCATTCGGGGTACATTCTGGAGAACGGGCGCGTGGTGATGGAGGGGCCTGCCAAGGAGCTGCGCGAGAACCCGGATGTGAAGGAATTCTACCTCGGCATGTCGGACGAGGGGCGCAAGTCCTTCCGCGACGTGCGATCCTATCGCCGCCGCAAGCGTTGGCTTGCCTGAAGCGAAAGGAGCAGGTGGCATGGCATTGACGCGGGCGGCGCGGGGCGTCGAGGGATTGATCGAACGGGCGTTCCGGCGCGAGGGGCGGCCCATGCTGAAGGCCTATCGCGGCTATGCCGAGCCGGGCGGGCTGGTCCTGCAGGGCCGTGTGGTCAGCGCCGTCCGGCGGGCGGCGCCCGAGGCGGACCAGACGCGCTGGACGAATTTCAGGCAGATGCTGTCGCTGTTCCTGACCTCGGAGGTGCGCGACGTGCGCGTGCGCGCCGAGGGGGTCGAGGCGCTGTCCGATGCCGAGGGCTACGTGCGGCTGCACGTGCCGCGCGCGCCCGACCACGCGGGCTGGGTGCATGTGGCGGCGGAGCTGGCGGAGGGCGGCGACGACCCGGTGCCGATGCCGGTTCTGGTGCCGCAGGCCGAGGCGCGCTTCGGCGTGATTTCCGACATCGACGACACGGTCCTGCGCACCGGGGCACATTCGCTGCTGCGCAATCTCTGGACCACCTTCACCGGCAATGCCCTGACGCGAGAGGTCTTTGACGATGCCATCGCTCTGATGCGCCGGTTGCACGAGGGTGGGCGGAACCCGGTCTACTACGTCAGTTCGTCGCCCTGGAACCTGTTTGCCTTCCTCGAGAAGATCTTCGACCGCGCCGGGCTGGTGCCGGGGCCGATGTTCCTGCGCGATCTGGGGGTGTCGGACCGGGGGCTGATCGGGGCCGGGCATGGCGATCACAAGGGCGCCTCGATCGACGCGATCCTCTGCGCCACGCCGGGGCTGCGGTTCTGGCTGATCGGCGACACCGGGCAGAAGGATGTCCTTGTCTACCGCGACGCGGTGGCGCGGCACCCGGGGCGGATCGGCGGGGTGATCCTGCGGCAGGCGTCGGGGCGGGTCTCTGCCCGGACCCGCGCCGCGATGGACGAGATCGGCGCGGGCGGGGTGCCCGTGGCCGTTGTGGCTTCATTCGACGACCTCGGCGCGGCGGTGCTGCCGGGGGATCAGGAAGGGAAGGCGATATGAGCAGCTATTTCGACGCTCTGGAGACGCGCAGCCGGGACCAGCGCGCGGCGGCGCAGCTGGAGGCGCTGAATGCGCAGCTGGCGCGGAACGGTCAGCAGGCGGTCGCGGATCTTGCAGAGCTGGCGGCCCTGCCGGTGCTGCGCAAGTCGGATCTTGTGGCGCGGCAGGCCGGGCAGCCGCCCTTCGGGGGGCTGCCGGTGTCGAACCTCGCCCATGTCTTCCAGTCGCCGGGGCCGATCTACGAACCGGGCGGCACCAGCCACGACTGGTGGCGCATGGGCCGCTTCCTGCATGCCTGCGGGATCGGCGCGGGGGACATCGTGCAGAACTGTTTCGGCTACCACCTGACGCCCGCCGGGATGATCTTCGAGAACGGCGCGCGGGCGGTCGGCGCCGCCGTGCTGCCCGCCGGCACCGGCCAGACCGAGTTGCAGGCCCGCGCCGCGCGCGACGTCGGCGTGACGGCCTATGCGGGCACGCCGGACTACCTGAAGGTGATCCTGGAAAAGGCCGACGCACTGGGCTACGCGCTGGGGATCACCCGGGCGGCGGTGGGGGGCGGTGCGCTGTTCCCCTCGCTCCGGCAGTGGTACGCGGATCGCGGCATCGCCTGCCTGCAGTGCTACGCGACCGCCGATCTTGGCAATGTCGCCTATGAGAGCGCGGCGATGGAGGGGATGATCCTCGACGAGGGGGTGATCGTCGAGATCGTGACCCCCGGCACCGGCGACCCGGTGCCCGAGGGCGAGGTGGGCGAGGTCGTGGTGACCACGCTGAACCCCGATTACCCGCTGATCCGCTTCGCCACCGGCGACCTGAGCGCCGTGATGCCCGGCGAGTCGCCCTGCGGACGGACCAACACCCGCATCAAGGGCTGGATGGGTCGCGCCGACCAGACCACCAAGATCAAGGGCATGTTCGTGCGGCCCGAGCAGGTCGCAGAGCTGGTGGCGCGCCATGCCGAGGTGGCGCGGGCGCGGGTCGTGGCCTCTCGGGATGGCGAGACGGACGTGATGACGGTGCGAATCGAGACCGAGGCGGCCGATGCGGCGGCCTATGAAAAGAGCATCGCCGAGATCCTGAAGCTGCGGGGCGCGGTAGAGCTTGTGCCGCTCGGCGGATTGCCGCGCGACGGTCTGGTGATCGAGGACGCGCGCAGCTACGACTGAGGGGCCTGTCAAGCCTCTGCCCGCGCTGTGAAATTTCCCGTTGACGCGGTGGGTGGTCGCGGAATGGCGGGGCAGGGGGCCGCCCCTGGGCTCGCTTGCGGCGCTTGTCCTGCGGGACATGCCGGGTAGGCTATCGGAAACGCCCCGATTCATGAGGTATTTGTCATGCGTATTCCGACACTTGCGGCCATGGCCCTGATTGCGGCCTCGCCCGCGCTCGCCGAGGGCGACGCGCTGGTGATCGGCAACAGCCGTTACAGCGCCATGCAGACCCTGTTCGGCGCGGCGCGGGTGGCGGCCTCGGCGCAGGCCATGCGCGACAAGGGCTTCGACGTGGCCGAGGTGCAGGACGCCGACGCCCCGGCCATGCGCGAGGCCTTCGGGGCCTTCGCCGAGATGCTGGCAGAGGACGCGGGCGGGCCGGTGGTGATCGTGCTGGCCGGGGCCTTCCTGCATGGGACCGGCGGTGCCTACCTGCTGCCGGTGGAAAGCGACGGCGCCATCGACGAGGCCCGCGTGCTGACCGAGGCCTTCCCGCTGGACGCGGCGCTGAGCGTGCTGGAGCAGTACCCCGGGCGCGCTTTCCTGATCCTTGGCGAATCGGCGGCAGAGCCCGAGGTCGGCCCCTGGCTGCGTCTGGGTGCCGGGGATCTGGACATTCCGCAGGGCGTCACCGTCCTGCGCGGGCCGGCGGCGGATGTGGCGCGCTACGCCGCGCGCGACCTTGCGCGGGCCGGGCGCCTTCTGTCGCGCGCCGCGGCGGACTACGCGCTGACGCTGGAAGGCTACGCGCCGCAGGATCTTGTGATCGTGCAGCCCGAAGAGCCAGGCGCCCCGCAGGGCGCGACCGAACCGCCGCTGCCCGACCCCGAGGCGCCGGAAGCCGAAGCGCCCGAACCCGCTCCGGAACCGGAGGCCCCCGCCGTCGACCCCGAGGACGAGCTTGCCTGGAACCTTGCCCAGGGCGCCGATACGGCAGAGGGCTACGACGCCTATCTTTCGCGCTTCCCCGAGGGCGCCTTTGCCGGTGCCGCGCGGCAGCGGCTGAAGGCCATCGAAGACGAACCCTTCTACCAGCAGCGCCGGGCGGAAGAGCAGCTGGAACTGGACCGCGAGGCGCGGCGCGCGGTGCAGCGCGACCTGACCATGCTGGGTTTCGACACGCGCGGCATCGACGGCATCTTCGGCTCTGGCACGCGCGGTGCCATCAAGGCGTGGCAAAAGGATGAGGGGGTCGAGACCTCGGGCTACCTGACCGCCGGGCAGATCGCCACCATCGACACCCGGGCCGCGGCCCGCGCCGCCGAACTGGAACGCGAGGCGGAACAGCGGCAGGCCGAACTGGAGCGGCAGGACCGGCTGTTCTGGGGCGACATGCAGGGCCGGGGTGACGAGGCCTCTATCCGCGCCTATCTCGAACGCTTCCCGGACGGCGCCTTTGTCGAGGACGCCCGCGCGCTCTTGCGGGAGATAGAGCGGCAGCGCGAAGAGCGCGCCGCCGCCTCTGACCGCCAGGCCTGGGAGCGCGCCGAGGCGGGCGGCACGGTCGAGGCCTACCGCGATTACCTGGAAACCTTCCCGGGCGGTGCCTTCGCCGCCGAGGCGGAAAGCCGTGTCCGGCGGCTGGAGCAGGAAAGCGGGCGCGTACAGGACGTGGCCGTGGCGCGTCAGGAAGAGGCAGAGCTGAACCTCAATGCCGTGGCGAAGCGGCTGGCCGAGGCCCGGCTGTCGCAGCTTGGCCTGCCGGTGGGCGAGGTCGACGGGCGCTTCGACGAAGACACCCGCCGCGCCCTGCGCCGCTATCAGGAAACGCGGGGCCTACGGGTGTCAGGGTATTTTGACGAGCAGACCGTGGTCCGGCTTCTGGCGGATGGGGTTCTGGGCAACGACTGAGGGCAAAGGCGTCGGGTCGCGATTCGCCTGCGGCCCGCCCGGGACCGGGTGCGGCGGGTCACTGGCCCACCCCGCCGCTTGCCGCCCAGGGCCCCGGGGCCATCGGGCGCCGGGGCGATCGGGCCGGAGCGTTCGGGTATGGCATACAGGCAAAACAAAACCCGCTTGCCGGGGGCAGGCGGGTTCTGGAGATGTTCGCTCTGGGCGGTCGTTCAGCCCTGACGGGCCTTGAACTTACGCTGCGTCTTGTTGATCACGTAGACGCGGCCCTTGCGGCGCACAACGCGGCAGTCGCGATGGCGGTTCTTGAGCGAGCGGAGCGAGTTGGCGACTTTCATGTCGTCTCTCCCGATATCGCGGCGCGCGAGCGCCTGGTTAAGGCCCGTGCCCCGCCCCGTGCGCCTGACAGGCGCGCCCCGGGCGGGGCGGTGAATTCCATGGTGGGCGATACTGGGATCGAACCAGTGACCCCTTCGATGTCAACGAAGTGCTCTACCGCTGAGCTAATCGCCCTATGGCCGGTGTGGTCTGCGCGCCCCTGAAAGACAGAGGCGCGGAGTTTTCCGCGCCGGTGCAGCGCTCTATAAATAGGTTCCGGGGTGGGATCAAGGGCTTTTGGCAAACAAAGAAATCAGTCTATGATCGCCCATCACAAGGAGCCGGGATGCCACAGACCGCTTACCATCTGCATCTGCCCGAAGCCCACACGTCGCGCGTGGTTTTCGCCTCTCCGCACTCGGGCCGCGACTATCCCTGGACCTTCCTGCGCACTACCGTTCTGGACGAACACAGCATCCGCACCTCTGAAGATGCCTATGTGGACAGGCTGTTCGACTGTGCCCCGCACTTCGGGGCGCCCTTGCTGCGGGCCGGTGCGCCGCGTGCCTACGTCGACCTGAACCGCGCCGCGGACGAGCTGGACCCGGCGCTGATCGACGGGCTGAAGCGTGGCGGTCACAACCCCCGGGTCGCCAGCGGGCTGGGTGTGGTGCCGCGCGTCGTGGCGAACGGGCGGGCGATTTATCGCGGCAAGCTGTCCCGGGTCGAGGCGGACAAGCGAATCGCCCGGATCTGGGCGCCTTACCACGAGCGGCTGCACCTGCTGCTGCGACAGGCGCACGAGCGATTCGGCGAGGCGGTGCTGATCGACTGCCACTCGATGCCGCATGAGGCGCTGGACGGCGCCACCCGGGGCGGCGGTGCCCGGCCCGAGATCGTGATCGGCGACCGCTTCGGGGCCTCGGCCTCGCCCGGGATCGTCGCACGGGTCGAGGCGGCCTTTGTCGAGGCGGGTTTCGTGGTGGCGCGCAACGTGCCCTTCGCGGGCGCCTATACGACCCAGCACTACGGGCGCCCCTCGCGCGGGCAGCATGCGGTGCAGGTGGAAATCGACCGTTCGCTTTACATGGACGAACAGCGCATCCGGCCGAACAAGGATTTCCACACCATCCGGCGCGTGTTGCGCGGTGTCGTCTCGGACATCGCGGCGCTTGGCGCCGGAGAGCAGCGGATGGCGGCAGAGTAACCGCCTCCACGAGGGCCGCCGGACCGCCGGGGCCTTGGCCTTTCTCGGGTACAGATACACAGGCGGTAGTCCGTTTGGGCTGCTGTGGGCCGTGACAGGGGGCAGTGCGATCAGCCCCGGCGCGCGCCCGGCGGCAAAGCGAGGCGCCAGCACCGTCCCGCGGCCAAAGCAGACCAGCGGGCCCGGAAATTCCGCTTTCTGTCTTACGGCACGCTGGGGAACAGCCGGTCCAGAGCGGCATCGAGCGGCGCGGCGTCGTGCAGGCTCAGCCGGACCGGCAGGGCCAGCACCTTGCCCCGGAACTCTGGCGGCAGGCGGACCGCGTCCTTCTCGGTGGTGACAAGCTGCGCGCCCATGCGGGCGGCGTCGTGCTCCAGCCGGGCCAGAAGCGCGGGCGCCAGCCGCTGGTGGTCGTCCAGCGAAACCGTCTGGCGTAGCTCGGCGCCCAGCCCGCGCAGGGTGGCGAAGAACTTCTCGGGGTGGCCGATCCCGGCGAAGGCCAGCGTCGGCAGGCCCTCCCAGTCCATGCCGGTCTGAAGCGGCTCAAGGTGGGCGGTCAGATGCGGCACAGGGATGCGCGCCCCCCATGTGGCGGCAAAGCGGTCCTGTGCGGCGGGGGCGCCGATGGACAGCAGCAGGTCGGCGCGCCTCAGGCCCCGGTCGACCGGTTCGCGCAGCGGCCCGGCGGGTAGGCAGCGCCCGTTGCCGAACCCCGCCGCCGCATCGACCGTGACCACCGTCAGGTCGCGGGGCAGGGCGGGGTTCTGCAAGCCGTCGTCCAGCAGGATGCAGTCGGCGCCCGCCGCCTCGGCCTCTGCCGCGCCTTTCGCGCGGTCCTTGGCCACCCATGTCGGCGTGAAGGCGGCCAGCAGCAGCGGCTCGTCCCCGGTCTCGTCGGCGCTGTGGTCGGCCACGCGGACCGGGCCTTCCAGCCGGCCGCCGTAGCCGCGCGAGACGACGTGGGCCGTCACCCCGCGCGCCGCCAGCCGCTGCGCGAGGGCGATCACCGTGGGCGTCTTGCCGGTGCCGCCCGCGTTGACGTTGCCGACGCAGATCACCGGCACGCCGGGGCGGTGGCTGGGCGGCCGCGCCACCCGCCGCGCGGTGGCGGCGGCGGTCAGGGCCCCCAGCGGGGCCAGCAGGCGGGCCTGCCAGGCGGGGTGCTCGGGGTCGGTGTTCCAGAAGGCGGGCGGGCGCATGTCAGGCAGACCTCCGGGCGTCCAGCGCCTCTCCGACCAGGGCCAGCACCTCGTCCACCAGCGCCGCCCGGGACGAGATCACGTCCCAGCCCGCGTGGGCCATGCTGGCCGCCTGATCCGGCGCCACGAGATGCGAGACCGCCGTACCCAGAGAGTCGGCGTCGCGCACGATGCGCGCCGCGCCCGCCTCGACCAGCAGCGAATAGGCATCGAGATATTTGCCCACGTTGGGGCCGTAGAGAATCGCGGCGCCCAGCGAAGCGGCCTCGAAGGGGTCCTGTCCACCGGCCCGCGGCACCAGAGAGCCGCCAAGGAAGGCCAGCGGCGCCAGCCGGTACCAGAGCCCAAGCTCGTCCGGCGAGGCGGCCAGAAGGATCTGCGTGTACTCGTCGGGCATGTCGCCGTTTTCCCAGTCGCAGACCCGCATCTGCGAGGCCCGCACGGCGCGGGAAATCAGCGCCTCGTCCCGCGGGCTGGCGGGTACGGCGATCAGCAGCAGCCGGTGCGCAAGGCGCACGGCGTGGCGGTGGGCGGCAAGAACGTCGCCGATCTCTTCGGCGCGCAGATGCGCGGCCAGCCAGACCGGGCGCCCGGTCAGGGTTGCGGCCAGTTCCGCGTGCAGGCGGTCCGGGCAGTCCAGCGGCGGCGGGGTGTCCAGCAGCGGCGCCGCGTCGTGCAGGATGGGGCCGGTGACCCCCATGCGGCGCAGCCGCCGCGAGGCCGCGTTGCCCTGCGTGAAGACATGCGAAAACAGCGACAGCGCGCCGCTTGCCGGATCGGGCAGCCAGCGCGGGGCCGCGGTGGGCCAGGCCGCGT
Source organism: Ponticoccus sp. (in: a-proteobacteria) (assembly GCF_048381735.1). NCBI lineage: Bacteria > Pseudomonadati > Pseudomonadota > Alphaproteobacteria > Rhodobacterales > Roseobacteraceae > Ponticoccus > Ponticoccus sp. (in: a-proteobacteria). The sequence goes on along the minus strand of NZ_JBLXGL010000003.1, from coordinate 359,785 downwards.
CGGCAGCGTCCAGCCCGATGATCGTGCAGCCCTGCGTCGCGGTGGCGTGCAGCAGGGCGGGCCGCAGCGACTGGCTGGCCCAGAGCAGCACGTCGGGCTTCAGCTGCGACACGAAGGCCTCGCAATCGGTCAGCTGTTCGCGGGGCAGCGCGACCTGTGTCGCCTCGGGTTGCGGGGGGATCTCGCCGCTCTGGACGACGGTGACCTCGGGCCGCTGCAGGCGCAGGCGGGCGCAGAGGCTGGCAAGGGCGCGGCCCCGGCGGGCGCTGTCCGCATGGGCCCAGACCAGCGGGCCGGGCGGGCGGCGCAGCGGTTCGGGAGAGGCGGCGCTTGCGGCGCCGCCCCGGGCATAGGTCAGGTAGGCCGTCAGGCTGAGCGCGCGGCGCGAGGGAGAGGCGGCAGGGGGCTTCAACGCGGGTCCTTGTCTGCCCGAAGGGTTCGGTCGGGCACAATGCCATGCCCGCGCGCCGGTGAAAAGGCCCGCCCCGGGGCGGGCGCGGCGCCTGTGCGGGGCTAGGGTCCGGCCTGCTGGACCGGCGGGCAGGCTGGGCCCAAGCCCCGTGCAGGGCGGCCTGTCATCCCAGCTCCTCGGTCGAAGAGGTCTCTTGCTCTTCTTCCCGCAGGCGGTGCAGGTGGGCGATGAAATAACGCATGTGGGCATTGTCCACGGTGCGCTGCGCCTCTGCCTTCCAGGCGTTGTAGGCGCTGTCGTAATCCGGGAAGATGCCGACGATGTGGATGTCGTCCACGTCGCGAAAGACCGATTTGGTCGGGTCGACGAGTTCGCCGCCAAAGACGAGGTGAAGACGTTGCATGGCAGACCGGCCCCCTTGCGCGTTGCTGCTGAGGGCGACCCTAGCCATCCCGGCCCGCCGGTCAAGGCTGGCGTCCTGCCAGGCCTGCCAAGGCCTTTCCGGGTGCCGCGATATCGGGCAGGCGCCTCAGATCAGCCGGTCGAGAAGGTCGCCGTGCAGCGTCGCGTTCGCGGCCAGCACCCCGTCGGTCTGCGGGTGCGCATTGTTGAACCGCAGCGGCGCGCCGCGCCGGTCGGTGACCTGCGCCCCGGCCTCTGACAGGATCAGCGCCCCGGCGGCGATGTCCCACTCCCAGGTCGGGCGCAGGGTCAGCATGGCGTCATAGCGTCCCTCGGCCACGAGGCTGAGCCGATAGGCCAGCGAGGGCCGGTGCGCGCGGGTCATGCCGGGCACCCCGCCGGGCCAGTTCCCGGTCTCGAAGGTGGGTTTCTTGGCAAGGATCGTGCCGCCCTCGGCGCTGGCACGGCGGGTGACCGCGATGGGCGCGCCGTTCAGCCGGGCGCCCGCGCCTTCGGCGGCGGCGTAAAGCCGGTCGAGCAGCGGCAGGTAGACCACGGCGGCGCGGATTCGGCCCTGCTCGGCCACGGCGATGGAATGCGCCCATGTCTTCTCGCCGTCGATGAAGCTGCGGGTGCCGTCGATGGGATCGACGATGAAGACCCGCTTGGCGCCCAGCCGGGCGGCTGTGTCGGGGCTTTCCTCGCTGAGCCAGCCATAGTCGGGCCGGGCACTGCCTAGAACCCGGTGCAGCAGGGTGTTCACCGCCAGGTCGGCGCGGGTGACGGGGCCTGCGCCCGCGTCCTTGTAGCGGACGTCCAGCGGTTCCGACAGGCAGGCGCGGGCGGTGTCCCCGGCCCGCCGCGCGGCATCGATCAGGAGGCTGAGATCACTCTCCGGCAAGCGTCAGCCCCTCGACGAGCAGCGAGGGCACGACACGGGTCAGCCAGGGCCGGGCGTCATTGGCGGGCACGATCGAGGCCAGCATCTGCCGCAGGTTGCCCGCGATGGTCACGCCGGACACCGGGTAGGCGGGCTGGCCGTTCTCGATCCAGACCCCCGCCGCCCCGCGCGAATAGTCGCCGGTGTTGGGGTTGATGGTCGAGCCGATCATCGAGGTCACCAGCAGGCCGGTGCCCATCTGCGCCATCAGCGCCTCGCGGCTCTGCTCGCCCTGGGTCAGCGACAGGTTCCAGGTCGAGGGCGAGACCCCGCCCGCCACCGAGCGTACCGCGTTGGCGGTGCTGTCCAGCCCAAGCTTGCGGGCATTGGCAAGGTCGAGGGTCCAGCCGGTCAGCACGCCGTTCTCGACCAGCGCGCGGGGCCGGGTCGCCAGCCCCTCGGCGTCGAAATGGCGCGAGGCGCTGCTGCGCGGCTTCCACGGATCCTCGTGCAGGCTCAGGCCCGCGGGCAGAACCGGCTGCCCCAGCGCGTCGCGCAGCCAGGACGCGCCCCGGGCGATCTGCGCGCCGTTGATGGCGGCGACAAGGTGGCCGATCAGCGAGGAAGAGATGCGCTCGTCGAAAAGCACCGGGTAGGCGCCGGTCTTCGGCTTGCGCGGGCTCAGGCGCTCGACCGCGCGGCTGGCGGCGGTGGCGCCGATCTCTTCGGGGCTGCGCAGGTCGGACTGGAAGACCCGTGCGTCGCCGTCATAGTCGCGCTCCATCCCCGTGCCCTCACCGGCGATGGCCACGCAGGAGGTATAGCGCGAGGACCGCCGGTAGTGCCCGGCAAAGCCGTTGGTGGCGGCCAGCGCGATCTCTTGCGCGCTGTAGCCGGCGGTGGCGGATTGCACCTGCGTCACGCCCGCGTTGGCCAGCGCGGCGGCCTCGGCCCGGCGGGCGTCGTCCTGAAGCGCGGCGGGATCGGGTTCGGGGGCCGGGTCGTGCAGCTCCAGCCCGCTTGCGTCGCGGGTCCGGGCCAGCTGCGCCGGATCGGCGAGGCCGAGATAGGGGTCTTCGGGCGCCTCGCGGGCCATGGCGACGGCGCGTTCGGCCATGGCGGCCAGCGTCTCGGGCCGCGCGTCCGAAGACGAGACCACGGCGGCGCGCTTGCCCAGAAGCACGCGCAGGCCGATGTCGGTGCCCTCGGCGCGCTCTGCCTGCTCCAGCCTGCCGCCGCGCACGTCGATGGACAGCGCGGTGCCCGACAGCGCGATGGCATCGGCAGCGTCTGCCCCGGCCCGGCGGGCGGCGTCGATCAGCTGTTCGGCAAGCGAAAGGGGCGTCTGCGGCATGGGGAACCTCGGGCTTGGGACTGCTTCCGAGGTAGGCCGGTCGCGACCGGGACGCAAGGGCGGCGGCGGGGAGACGGTTTCTTGCAAAGAAACCGGCCCGAATTCTTTGCAAGAATTCGGCTGCCTCAGTCGGCGGGGGTGGTGACGGCGACGATCGGGCCCATGCGGCGCCCGATGTCGGAGCGGTTCAGCTGCGGCGCGTGCAGCCGCGAGACATTGCCGTCCAGAAACAGCGCGTTCGGCAGCTTCAGCCCGTCGCGGAACAGCCGGGCGAATTCGTGGAAGGTGACGGTGTTGCGCGAGATGGCGAAGACCACGCGGCGCCCGTCGGCCGAGGTCCCGACGCCGTTGCGGATATAGCGCGAGGTGCTGTCGGGCAGAAAGCGCGGGTGCAATTCGTTGTCGATCACCAGCATCGGGCCGGATTGCGTGGCGTGGCGGCAGCGCGGGCGACTGGCCAGGAAATCCCGCGTCTCGATCACGTCGGTGCGGGTGTCGCGGATGCACAGGATGCCGTTCGGCAAGAGGCCGAAGTTGCCCGGCCCGGGGTCCGGCACCACGCGCATCGCCTCTGCGCCGTCCTCGACGTAATGGCCCACCGGCGCGCGGTCGTCGTGGTACATGCCCGCGTTCATCGCGAAGACGAGGTCCTGGCCCTCGGCCTCCAGCGCCGCCTCGAGGCGGTTGAACTGGCCCCAGGGCGCGCCCTCGGGGTCGTCGAGGAAGAGCCTCAGGCGCTCCTGTGCCGCGTCGACCTCGCAAACCGTGTAGCGGCTGTCCTCGAAGGCCACGTTCCGGCAGTCCACGGCTTCGGCCCGGACGGGCAGAAGCGCCCAGACAAGCGCGGCGAGCAGGGCGCCCGTTCGAACGGCGGCGGCGGCCATGCGCTCAGTTCTCCAGGTCCCGCCGCACGGCGTCATCGGAGAAGATGCGGCGGGTGTCGTCGAGCCGGTCGAAGGTCTCGTCGAGACGGAAGCGCAGCTCTGGCGCGTGCTTCAGGTCGAGCCCCTTGGCAAGAAGGCGCCGAAGCTCTCCGCGGTTGCGGTGCAGCAGGTCGAACATCGCCTGCTGCCCCTCGCCGCCCAGCGGCACCACGTAGGCGGTGGCGATTCGCAGGTCCGGCGAGACGCGCACCTCGCCGACGGTGATCGTCATGCGATTCAGGTCGGGGTCGTGCACATCGCCGCGCGAAAGCACTTCGGACAGGCGGCGGCGGATCACCTCGCCGACACGAAGCTGTCGTTGGCTGGGGCCGGAGCCCTCGGAGGAACGGTTGCGTGACATGGGGCAAGACTTAGCCCTCGATCCGGGTTTTGCCAAGCGGGCTGCGGCGGGTTATTGAGGCCCCCGGACGCGGCACCGGGGTGCCGTCGGGAAAACTGGAGAGAAGCGGATGGCCGAAAGCGTGGGCGTGGTTGTGACCGGAGTGTCGGGCCGGATGGGGCAGATGCTCGTGCGGGAGATCGCGGCGCATGACCGGCTGCATCTCGCCGGGGCGCTGGAGCGCGCGGGCCATGACTGGATCGGGCGCGATCTGGGCGAGGCCATGGGCGGTGCGGCGCTTGGCGTGGCGGTCTCGGACGACCCGCTGGAGGCCTTTTCCCGGGCGCAGGCGGTGATCGACTTCACCGCGCCAGCCGCCACGGTGGCCTTTGCCGAACTGGCGGCGCAGGCGCGGGCGGTGCATGTGATCGGCACCACCGGGCTGGCCCCGGAGGATCTGGAGAAGATCAGGGCGGCGGCGCGCCACGCGGTCGTCGTGCGGGCGGGCAACATGAGCCTTGGCGTGAACCTTCTGACCAAGGTGACCGAGCAGGTGGCGAAGGCGCTGGACCTGGACTGGGACATCGAGATCGTCGAGGCCCATCACAACCGCAAGGTCGACGCGCCCTCGGGCACTGCCCTGATGCTGGGCGAGGCGGCTGCGGCGGGCCGTGGCGTTGCGCTTGACGCGGTGTCGGACCGGGGTCGCGACGGGATCACCGGCGCGCGCGAGCCCGGCGCCATCGGTTTCCACGCGATCCGGGGCGGCGATATCGTCGGCGAGCACGAGGTGATCTTTGCCACTGCCGGCGAGCGCATCACGCTGAAGCATATCGCCAGCGACCGGTCGCTCTTTGCGCGGGGTGCCCTGAAGGCGGCGCTGTGGGGGCAGGACAAGGCGCCGGGGGAATACGACATGCTGGATGTCCTTGGCCTGAGCTGAGGCCCGCGCCGATATCCGGGCCTGCGGCTGGGACTGTTGCCTTCGGCAAGGCGCCCACCCGCCGACCCGGATTGGGTCTGACCCAAAAACCGGCGCGGATGGCCAGGGCGTTCAAGCTCTGGCTCACCAGGGCAAAAGCCCCGGAGCCCCCATCGCCGAGCCCTTGCCTGACAAACCGCCACCGGGGGGCCAAGGAAAATGGCCGTATCCCCAAGGGGCCCCTCGGCAATTTTTCTTGCCCCCCGGCAGCGGCCCGTCCGGATGCGGGCAGGCGACGGCGGCTCCGGGGCAAATGCCGGGGACCGGTTTCGCCCTCTGCCGGAGCGGTAAGCGCGAGGGGCGGTTGCAGGTTGGCGCGCGCAGCCAGCATGGCGGTCCGTCCGGGGCGGAGGCCGGGCTGTGCCCGGGTGCGGACAGGGGAGGCCGGTGGGGAATGGCACCGGCGGGGCCCGCGGGTCGGCGCCAGGGTCCGCGCCGCTATGTGCCGCCGCGGTCAGAAGTCGATGGCGATGCCCTTTTTCTCCCAGTCGCCATAGCGGGCGGGATCGAGGCCGTCGCGGCCTCCGAGTTCGGTGGGGGCCGGGTTGGCGCGGGCCTCGGCCTCGGCCTTGGCGCGGCGCTCTGCGGCTTCCGCCAGGGCGCGCCGGGCGGCGGGGGGCAGATCCCGGGGCTGTTCGGGGGTATCGGACATCGGGCTTTCCTCGCTTCGTGCCTCTTGATATACGCCCCGCCTGTCGCGGGGCAAGGTGTCCCGCCGCCCGGAGATGCCATGTCCACCAACCCCAGCCCCGCCCGTCTTGCCGCCGTCGACCTGCTGGATCAGGTGCTTGCGCAGGGGCGACCGCTGTCCGAAATGGCGCGGCTGGAGGCGCTGGCGCCCGCCGACCGCGCCGCCGCCCAGCGTCTGGCCATCGAGGTGCTGCGCGGGCTGGAGCGGGCCGACAAGCTGCTGAAGCCGCATCTGCGCAAGGCGCCCGCGGTGCGGGTGATGAACATTCTGCGGCTGGGCACGGTAGAGCTTTGCGCGGGCGGCGCGGCCCATGGCGTGGTCAGCGATTGCGTCGAGATCGCCGCGAAGGGCAAGCGCACGCAGGGCGCCAAGGGGCTGGTGAATGCCGTCCTGCGCAAGGTCGCGGAGACCGGGCCGGAGGGCTGGGCACGGCTGCGCGTGCCGCGCCTGCCGAAGTGGCTGCGCGGGCCCCTGGTGGCGGCCTGGGGGCCAGAGGCGGTGGCGGCGATGGAGCGGGCGCATTTCGCCGGTGCGCCGCTGGATCTGTCTATGAAGGGGGCCGTGCCGGAGGGGCTGGGCGGAGAGGCCCTGCCCACCGGGTCCCTGCGCCTGCAGGACGCGGGGCAGGTGACGGCCCTGCCGGGGTTCGGGACCGGCGACTGGTGGGTGCAGGATGCCGCCGCCGCCCTGCCGGTGAAGCTGTTGGGGGATCTGCGCGGCCTGAAGGTGCTGGACATGTGCGCGGCACCCGGCGGCAAGACCCTGCAACTGGCGGCGGCGGGCGCGCAGGTGACGGCGCTCGACCTGTCCGAGGCGCGGCTGGAGCGGGTGCGCGAGAACCTTGCCCGCACGGGGCTGGCGGCCCGACTGATCGCGGGCGATGCGCTGGAGCATGACGAGACCTATGACGCCGTGCTGCTGGACGCGCCCTGTTCGGCGACCGGCACGATCCGGCGTCACCCGGACCTGCCGCATGTCCACAAGGGCGAGCGCATCAGCGAGTTGATCGGCCTGCAGGAGGCCCTGTTCGACCACGCGCTGCGGCTGGTGAAGCCCGGCGGGCGGCTGGTCTACGCGACCTGTTCGCTGATCCCCGACGAGGGCGAATGCCAGGTGGACGAGGCCCTGCAACGCCATCCGGGGCTGAGCGTCCTGCGGCCGGACGCGCCCTGGATCGAGGAGGCCTGGCGCTCCAGCGAGGGCGGCTTGCGCCTGCGGCCCGATTTCTGGGCCGGGCGCGGCGGCATGGACGGGTTCTACATGGCGGTCCTGCAGCGCGGCGAAAGCGTTGATGACTTCGCGGCCCCGGCGGGGTAGGATCTCTGCAACAGCCCCCGAAGGGGCGGCAAGAGGCAGTGCAGAGACCCATGGCGACGCGTCGGAACTGGCGGACCGCGCAGGCGCGGGCATTGGACCGCGTCCATGCCCGTCTGGCGGCGCGCGCCCGGCCCGCGCGCGGCTTCGTCTCGCAGCCCGAACCTCGCACCATCGGCTTCTTTGCCAAGGGCCGCCAGTTGATGGCGGGAAACCTGATGTTCGCCGGTCATCTGGTCGAGGCGAAGGGTGTGCTTCCCTGGGACCTGGATGCCCCCGACGAGGCCTTTTCCGAGGAAATACAGGGCTTTGCCTGGCTTGACGATCTTGCCGCCGTGGGCGACCCGCGCGCCCGCAAGCTGGCGCAGGACTGGGTCTGGGGCTGGATCGACCGCTATGGCCGGGGCACCGGTATCGGCTGGGCGCCGGGGCTGACCGGGCGGCGGGTGATCCGCTGGATCCACCACGCGCTGTTCCTGCTGCGCGGGCGCCCGGCAGAGGAGGCGGCGGCCTTCTATCGCGCGCTGGCCGCGCAGGCGCGCTTTCTGGCGCGGCGCGGGCAGGGGGCAGAGCCGGGGCTGCCGCGCTTCGAGGCGATGACGGGGCTGCTGTATGCCGGGCTGTCGCTGGAGGGGATGGAAGAGCATGTCGGCCCCGCGCTGGCGACGCTGAGCGCCGAATGCCGCAGGCAGATCGATGCAGAGGGCGGTATCCCGACCCGCAACCCCGAGGACCTGCTGGAGGTCTTCACCCTGCTGACATGGGTGCAATCGGCGCTGGCCGAGGCCCACCGCGAGACCGACAGCGCGATCACCGAGGCGATCGGCCGGATCGCCCCCACCCTGCGCACCCTGCGCCACGCCGATGGCGGGCTGGCCCGGTTTCACGGCGGCGGGCGCGGGCTGGAGGGGCGGCTGGATCAGGCGCTGGCCGCCTCGGGCAGCAAGCGGCGGCAGGCGGACGGGCTGGCCATGGGCTTCGCGCGGCTTTCGGCGGGGCGGACCAGCGTCATCGTGGATGCGGCGCCGCCACCCGCCGGGCCCGCCTCGGCGCAGGCCCATGCCTCGACACTGGCCTTCGAGCTGACCTCCGGGCGCAGGCCGGTGGTGGTCAGCTGCGGATCGGGTGAGGGCTTTGGCGCGGAATGGCGCCGCGCCGGGCGGGCCACGCCCTCGCATTCGGTGCTCTGTCTTCAGGGCTATTCCTCGGCGCGGCTGTCGCCCGAGCGATGGGTCGGCCCGGCGCGCCGCGAACTGCTGGAAGACGCGCCGCGCCATGTGCCGATCCAGATGACCCGGCTGGCCGACTCGCTGCGGTTCGAGGGCGGGCACGATGGGTATCTGGGCGGGCAGGGGCTGACCCATGCGCGCAGCCTGATCCTTGAACACGACGGCCGCACCCTGAGGGGCGAGGACTACCTCGTGGCGCTGGATGCCGCCGCCCGCAAACGCTTTGACCGCGCGATGGACGGGGTCCGGCTGGCCGGGCTGCCCTTCGAGATTCGCTTTCACCTGCACCCCGAGGCCGATGTGACGCTGGATATGGGCGGGCTGGCCGCCTCGATCGCGCTGCGGTCGGGCGAAATCTGGGTGTTTCGCTTCGAAGGCAAGGTCGAAATGGCGCTGCAACCCTCGGTCTACCTTGAAAAAGGGCGCCTGAGGCCCCGTGCGACCAAGCAGGTCGTTTTATCCGGGCGCGCAATGCAGTATGCGACGCGCGTCCGCTGGACGCTGGCCAAGGCGCAGGACACGGCGCTGGCCGTGCGCGACCTCGCCCGCGACGAGGCGGACGGAACCGTTTGACCTGAACACTGGGGAACCCCGCATGTCCGACCTTCAGCCCGTGCGCCGCGCGCTTCTTTCCGTTTCCGACAAGACCGGTCTGATCGACCTGGCGAAGGCGCTGGAGGCTGCGGGGGTCGAGATCCTGTCCACCGGCGGCTCTGCCAGGGCGATCCGCGAGGCGGGCGTCGCGGTGCGCGACGTGGCCGATGTCACCGGCTTCCCCGAGATGATGGACGGCCGCGTCAAGACGCTGCACCCGGCGGTGCACGGCGGGCTTCTGGCGCTGCGCGACAATGCCGAGCACACCGGCGCGATGGAGGAACACGGCATCGGCGGGATCGACCTGCTTGTGGTCAACCTCTACCCCTTCGAGGCGGCGCTGACGCGCGGCGCGGATTACGACGAGATGATCGAGAACATCGACATCGGCGGCCCGGCGATGATCCGGGCGGCGGCCAAGAACCACGCCTTCGTCACCACCATCGTCGATGTCGAGGATTACGACGCCCTGCTGGCCGAGCTGCAGGCGAACGGGGGCCAGACCTCCTACGCCTTCCGCCAGCGCCATGCGCAGATCGCCTATGCCCGCACCGGCGCCTATGATGCCGCTGTCAGCACCTGGATGGCGGGCGCCATCGGCGAGACGACCCCGCGCCGCCGGGTCTTTGCCGGGACGCTGAAGCAGGGGCTGCGCTACGGCGAGAACCCGCACCAGCAGGCGGCCTTCTACGTGGATGGCAGCGACCGGGCGGGGATCGCCACTGCGACCCAGCTTCAGGGCAAGGAACTGTCCTACAACAACATCAACGACACCGACGCGGCCTTTGAACTGGTGAGCGAATTCGCCGGCGGCGCGCCCGCCTGCGCGATCATCAAGCACGCCAACCCCTGCGGCGTGGCGCAGGGCGCAACGATTCTGGATGCTTACAAGGCGGCCTTCGACTGCGACCGGACCTCTGCCTTTGGCGGGATCGTGGCGCTGAACCGCCCGCTGGACGCGGAAACCGCCGAGTCGATCTCGGAAATCTTCACCGAAGTGGTCATCGCGCCCGGTGCGGACGAGGCCGCGAAAGAGATCTTCGCGAAGAAGAAGAACCTGCGCCTGCTGCTGACCGAGGGTCTGGCCGATGCCGCCACCGCCGGTCTGACTTATCGACAGGTGGCTGGGGGCATGCTGGTTCAGGACAAGGATGTGGGCCAGCGGACGCTTGAAGACCTGAAGGTGGTCACAAAAGTGCAACCGACAGAGGCGCAGATGCAGGACCTGCTGTTTGCCTGGAAGGTCGCCAAGCACGTCAAGTCCAACGCCATCGTCTACGTCAAGGACGGCGCAACCGTGGGTGTGGGCGCGGGCCAGATGAGCCGCGTCGACTCGGCCCTGATCGCCGCCAAGAAGGCCGAGCGCATGGCCGAGGCCCTGGGCCTGCCGGAACCGCTGACCAAGGGCTCTGCCGTGGCTTCGGACGCCTTCTTCCCCTTCCCGGACGGGCTGATGGAGGCCGCCGCCGCAGGCGCGACCTGCGTGATCCAGCCGGGCGGGTCGATGCGCGACGACGAGGTGATCGCCGCCGCCGACGAAGCCGGTCTGGCGATGGTCTTCACCGGCATGCGCCACTTCCGCCACTGAGGGCTGGGCGGGCCTCCGCGCGTCGGGGGCCTGCCGCAATGGGCCGGGCTTGAGGCTCGCGCCCCCGGCGACTATCAGGCGCGGACGAACAGGACAGGGCAGGGCAATGGCAGCGACGAAACCGGTGACGAAACCGATGCGGCTTGTGGCGCTGAGCGCGCTGGTCGTTTTTGCGCTCGACCAGATGTCGAAGCTTTGGGTGCTGAGCGCCCTGAACCTTGACCAGCGCGGCACCATCGAGGTCTTTCCGCCCTTCCTGACCTTCCGCATGGCGTGGAACCGGGGGGTGAACTTCGGCCTGATGGCAGGCGACGACGACCTGACGCGCTGGGTGCTGATCGCAGTGGCGCTGGTGATCGTCGCCGTCGTGGTGGTCTGGATCCGCCGCGACCCGCCGGGCCTTCTGGGCCTGATCGGCGCGGGCCTGCTGATCGGCGGCGCGCTTGGCAACGTGATCGACCGCGTCCTTTACGGCGCGGTGGCGGACTTCCTGAACATGTCCTGCTGCGGGATCGACAACCCCTTTTCGTTCAACGTGGCCGATATCGCGATCTTCGCGGGCGCCATCGGGCTGGTCCTCTTCACACCGTCGAAACCGCCGAAGAAAAAGGCCCCGTGACGGGGCCGGGAAGATCGGTTAAAGCTGTGCGCAATGTGGGAAACGGAGGGTAGCCAATGCGGCTGTCGCTTCTTGTGGCGATTGTGGGACTGGGGGTTTGCGCCTCCTGCGGGCTTGTGCGCAGCGACAAGCCCCTGCACGACCTGAGGACCAACCAGCGCGAGCCCGAGGAATTCGGGATCGTTCCGAACCGTCCCCTGCTGGACCCTGAGAGCTACGGGCAACTGCCGCCTCCGACGCCCGGTTACGCCAACCGCGCCGACCAGAACCCCAAGGCCGATGCCGTGGTGGCGCTGGGGGGCAACCCCGCGCGGCTGGATCCGAACGCGGGCATTCCGGGCAGCGATGCGGCGCTGGTCAACCGGGCCACGCGCTACGGGCGCGATCCGAACGTGCGCGCCGAACTGGCGACCGCGGACGCGGAATTCCGCAAGCGCAAGAACATCTTCAACTGGTCGCTGGTGCCGGACAACCGTTACAACCGCGCCTATTCCGGGCAGTCGCTTGACCCGAACGAATGGCTGCGCCGCTACCGCGCCGCCGGTGCGCGGACGCCCACGGCCCCGCCCGCAAACTGACCAGCGCGCCGTCTGGGCCGGGGTGGACCCCGGTCCGGCGCAGGCCGTCGCGTCCTTTACGGTTCTCACGTCCCTGTCACCGCATCGTGGGCTCGCTTGATCTTGCGCGAGCACTGCGTACTTATGACCCAACCCGTGGTGACAAAGGATGACGCGATGCGCCTGACCTCCCTGATCCTGTCCCTTGCGATGGCCACCGGCCTGCCCGCATTGGCCCAGACCGAGGCCCCCCCGGCAGAGGAGGCGCTGACCGATCCGGTGACCACCTTCGCGCTGGAAAACGGCATGCAGGTCGTCGTGGTCGAGGATCACCGCGCGCCCGTGGTCGTGCACATGGTCTGGTACAAGGCGGGCTCTGCCGACGAGATCCCCGGCACATCCGGCGTCGCGCATTTCCTCGAACACCTGCTGTTCAAGGGCACCGAGACGCTGGAACCGGGCGAGTTCAGCGCCACCGTGGCCCTGAACGGCGGGTCCGACAACGCCTTCACCAGCTTCGACGAGACCGCCTATCACCAGCGCATCGCCGCCGACCGCCTTGGCCTGATGATGCAGATGGAAGCGGACCGCATGGTCAACCTGCAACTCGACGAGGAAGACATCCTGACAGAGCGCGAGGTCATCATCGAAGAGCGCAACATGCGGGTCGAGAACGACCCCGGCTCGCTGTTTCGGGAGCAGACCATGGCGGCGCAGTATCTCAACCATCCCTACGGGCGCCCGATCATCGGCTGGCGCCATGAGATGACGCAACTGGATCTGGACGACGCGCTGGAGTTCTACAACCGCAACTACGCGCCCAACAACGCGATCCTCGTGGTCGCGGGCGACGTGACCCCGGACGAGGTGCGCACGCTGGCCGAAGAGCACTACGGCCCGATCCCGCCCAACCCCGAGCTGGGCGAACGGGTGCGCCCGCAAGAGCCGCCGCAGACCGCCGCGCGGCGCATGGTCTTCGAGGATCCGCGCGTCGCGACCCCCTATGTGACGCGCAGCTACCTTGCGCCCGAACGCGATCCCGGCGCGCAGGAAGAGGCCGCCGCGCTGACCATCCTCGCCGAGGTTCTGGGCGGCGGGCAGACCTCTGTCCTGACGCAGACCTTGCAGTTCCAGCAGCAGAAGGCGGTCTATACCACGGCCTATTACGCCGGCACTTCCTACGACGACACCGCCTTCGGACTGGTGATCGTGCCCGCCCCGGGCGTGACGCTGCCAGAGGCCGAAGAGGCGCTGGACGCGACCCTCGCGCAATTCATGCAGGACGGCGTCGACGCCGAGCAGCTGGAGCGGATCAAGTTCCAGATCCGCGCCGCCGAGATCTACAACCGCGACGACCCCGCCCGCACCGCGCGCCGCTACGGGCAGGCGCTGACCGCCGGCCTGACCGTCGAGGACGTGCAGGCCTGGCCGCAGGTGCTGGAGGCGGTGAGCGCCGAGGACGTGATGGCCGCCGCCAAGAAGGTCTTCGACCCCAAGGCCTCGGTCACCGGCTACCTGACCACACCGCCCGACGCCGGACAGGCCCCGAAGGAGATCACCCAATGAAGCGCCTCTTCCTTGCCCTGACCGTCACCGCCTGTTCCTTTGCCGCCACCGCATGGGCCGCCGTGGACATCCAGCAGGTCGAAAGCCCGGGCGGCTTCAAGGCCTGGCTGGTCGAGGAACCCTCGATCCCCTTCGTCGCCCTGGAACTGCGCTTCAGGGGAGGAACCTCGCTGGACGAGCCCGGCAAGCGGGGCGCGACCTCGCTGATGGTGTCCACGCTGGAAGAGGGCGCCGCCGAGATGGACGCCAGCGCCTTCGCCGCCGCCAAGGAAGGCATCGCCGCGAAGATCCGCTACGATGTGGGCGACGACGCGGTCAGCATCTCGATGAGCTTCCTGTCGGAAACCCGCGACGAGGCCGTCGAACTGCTGCGCGCCTCGCTGGTCGAGCCGCGCTTTGACGAGCAGGCGGTGGAACGGGTGCGCGCGCAGCTTCTGTCGAACCTGCAATCGGACCTGAAGGACCCCGACACCATCGCCAGCCGCGCTTTCGACGCGATGATCTTCGGTGATCACCCCTATGGCACGCCCCCCGACGGCACGCCCGAAACCGTGGCGGCGCTGACCCGCGACGACCTTGTGACGGCGCTGAAGAACGGGCTGACGCAGGATCGCGTCTACGTCGCGGCGGCGGGTGACATCACCGCCGACGAACTGGGGGCGCTGATGGACCGCCTGCTGTCCGACCTGCCCGAAACCGGCGCGCCGCTGCCCGCCGACGTCGAGGTGCAGACAGAGGCCGGGGTGACCGTAATCCCCTTCGACACGCCGCAGTCGGTCGCGGTCTTCGGCCACAAGGGCATGAAGCGCGACGATCCCGACTTCTTCGCGGCCTACCTGCTGAACACCATCTTCGGCGGCGGCGGCTTCGAGGCGCGGCTGATGAACGAGGTGCGCGAGAAGCGCGGCCTGACCTACGGCATCTACAGCTATCTCGCCCCGAAGGATCATGCCGAGCTTTTCGTGGGCCGCGTCGCCAGCGCCAACGACCGCATCGCAGAGGCCATCGACGTGATCCGCGACGAATGGCGCAAGGTGGTCGAAGAGGGCGTCACGCCCGAGGAACTGGAGCGGGCGAAGACCTACCAGACCGGCGCCTATCCGCTGCGCTTCGACGGCAACGGGCCGATCGCGCAGATCCTCGTGGGCATGCAGATGGATGACCTGACGCCCGAGTACATCGAGACCCGCAACGCCAAGATCGAGGCGGTGACGCTGGAGGACATCCAGCGCGTCGCGCAGGAGCTGATGAAGCCGGAGGCGTTGCATTTCACCGTCGTCGGCCGCCCCGAGGGGCTGGACGAGGCGCCGATGCAGTAAGCGCGCGCCGCGCCACGGCCACGAACCGCAGCAGGGACCGAAGCCGGGCAAGGGCTTCGGTCCCATTGTTTTGCGCGGCCCGCCTGTGCTTGAGTGGAACGCTTTGCCCCGGGGTGCCGTTGACCTTTCCAGAACCGAGGGAAAGGACAGGGCCATGGCAGCCAGCGACAGCGCGAAAGACAGCGGGACCAGGAAGGCCCGGAAGAAGAAAACCGCCTCGCCCGTCGAATCGCTGCAAAGCCGGGTCGGGGACTATGCCCGGCTTGCCGACCGCTTTGCCGCAGAGCCGGTGGTCATGCGCCCGCAGAACCTGACGGGGCAGGCGCGCCGCCTGCATGTGCGCAAGACGATCATCGAGGATCACGCCGTGCGCATCGACCAGAAGGCGCAGGGCGCCGACGAAAAGTTCGACACGCTGGCCAGCAACCTGTTTTCCTTCTTTCGCGGCACCTCCCTGCTGTTTCACCGCGACATGGTGGGCGAGGACGACCGCATGCCGACCGTCCTGGTGCTGGGTGACGTGCACCCGGCCAACTTCGGCGTGATGCCCAATGCCGACAACGTGCCGATCTTCGGCGTGAACGATTTCGACGACGTGATCTATGGCCCCTTCAGCTGGGATCTCAAGCGCGGCGCCACCGGATTCATGCTGGCAGCGCAGCAAGAGGGCGGCCAGGGCACAAAGATGCAGCGCAAGATCGTCGCGAAGTTCGTGAAGGGCTACCACGAGGGCATGACCTTCTATGCGAAGCACGGCGACGGCACGATCCGCCACATGCGCCCCGACAACAGCCCCAAGGTCATTCGCAAGCTTTTCGACAAATCCGGGAAAAGCCGCAGGGACTGGCTGCGCGACCGCTACCTGAACGAGAACGGGCTGGGCTTTCGCGCCAACTCCGAGCTGACGCCGATTTCCACCCGCACCGAAGAGTTTCAGGGCTACATCAACCGGCTGGTCGCGGCGAACGGCCTCGACAGCAAGGGCCGCGCGGGCACGCTGACGGTCAAGGATGTCTGCATGCGCCACGGGCAGGGCACCGCCTCGCTGGGGCTGCCGCGCTACTATTGCCTGCTGGAGGGGCCAAGCCGGGATGCCTCGGACGACCTGATCATCGAGTTCAAGCGCGCGCGGGCCTCGGCTCTGGAAGGGCTGGTGCCCGCGAATGACTTTGACGCGGGCGATCAGGGCGACCGGATCGCGCATGGGCAATCGGTGCATCTGGCCTCTGGCGACGTGTTCTACGGCGCGGTGGAGATCGACGGCGAAAGCTTCATGTCCCGCGAGCGCGCGCCGTTCCGCAACGACATCGACCTCGACGACCTGTCCAGGAAAAGCTGGAAGAAATACGCCCGCGCCTGCGGGCTGGCGCTGGCACAGGCGCATGCCCGGTCCGACGACGCGGGGCAGCTGGATTACGAGATCGAACCGCGCATCCTGGAGGCGATGGAGCCGCTGCCGCTGTTCATCGACGACATGATCTGTTTCGCGGAAGAGGCGCTGGAGCGGCTGGAACAGGATCACGCCTATTACCGGCGGGACCTGAAGCAGGGCGCCTTCGACGTGACGCTGAAACGCTACCGCTGATCGCCGGTGTCCAGGTACCAGCGGATGAAGGCGTTCCCGGTCTTGGGCTGGGGGATGGTGCGGCGCAGGATCGCCGGATGGATGATCCTGAACAGCCAGACATGCAGGGCGACAAGCAGCGCCAGCAGGCCCATGGCCGTCAGCGGGCGCAGCCCCGGGCCGGGGTCGATCACCGAGGCCAGTCCGAAAAACGCCAGCGACAGAACCAGCGCGCCGATGGCGATGCGCCAGCGCCTGTGCAGGGGATGCGGGCCGAGAAGCATCTTCACGGCCCGCCCCGCCCTCAGTTCAGCAGGCCGGCGTGCCGCAGCCCGTTGTCGACCTTGGCCATGGTATCCGGCGTCAGCGCGACCAGCGGCAGGCGCACCTCGTCGCTGCACAGGTCCAGCCGCGACATGGCGTATTTCACGCCGCAGAGGCCCGGTTCGGTGAAGATCGCCTGATGCAGCGGCATCAGGCGGTCCTGAATGGTCAGCGCAGTGCCGTAGTCGCCCGACAGGCAGGCTTCCTGCAGCTCCGAGCACAGCTTCGGCGCCACGTTCGCGGTGACCGAGATGCAGCCCACGCCGCCCTGCGCGTTGAAACCGTGCGCGGTGGCGTCCTCACCCGAGATCTGAAGGAAGTCCGGCCCGCAGGTGATGCGCTGGCGGCAGACCCGCGCCAGATCGGCGGTCGCGTCCTTGACGCCGACGATGCGCGGCAGTTTCGCCAGCTCGCCCAGCGTTTCCGGCGACATGTCCACGGCGGACCGGCCCGGGATGTTGTAGATGATGATCGGGATATCCGCGCAGTCATGCACGGCGGTGAAATGCGCGATCAGCCCGGCCTGCGTCGGCCGGTTGTAATAGGGCGTCACCACCAGCGCGCCATCGGCGCCGACCCGGTGGGCGAACTGGGTGAAGCGCACCGCCTCGTCGGTGTTGTTCGACCCGGCGCCCGCGATCACCGGGATGCGCCCCGCCGCCGCCTCGACGACCGCCTCGATCACCGCCTCGTGCTCGGCATGGGTCAGGGTCGGGCTTTCGCCCGTGGTGCCGACCGGCACCAGCCCGTGCGAGCCCTGATCGACATGCCAGTCGACAAGACGTTTGAGCGTATCGAAGTCCACTGCGCCGTTCTTGAACGGCGTAACCAGTGCAGGCATAGATCCCTTGAACATGATACGCTCCTTTTCGTGCTACTGTGCAAGCGGGGGAATCCCGCCGACCCATCGGGAATGTGAGTTGAAGACCCGCATGGCGGCGATATCCTCCCGAAATGGCTCTATTCCTTTTAAAAGCGGAAATTGCAAGCTGATGTCGCGATTCCTTGCTGTTCTGATGTTCCTCTGTACCGGCTTCGCGGCCCATGCCCAGACCCAGCCGCAGGAGGCCGGAGAGGCGCTGGCCCGCGCCATGCAATCCCTGCGCGAAGGCAACTGGGCGGCGGCCCAGATCCAGGCGCGCGGTGATGGCCAGACCGCCGTCGACGTGATCCTCTGGCACGCGCTGCGCGCCGGGCGCGGCGACGCGACCGAGGTGATGGATTTCCTCGACCGCAACCCGAACTGGCCGGGCGAGCCCTACCTGCGCGAGAAGTCCGAGATCGCCATGAACGAGGGTGCCACGCCCGAACAGGTCCGCGCCTTCTTTGCCGATGGCCTGCCGCAGACCGGCGCCGGGGCGCTGGCGCTGGCGCGCGCCCATATGGCGGCGGACGACGAGGGCGCGGCGCAGGCCGATATCGTGCTGGCCTGGCGCACCCTGTCCATGTCCGACGACGAACGCCGCGCCATGCAGGCGGCCTGGGGCGAAATCCTGAAACCGCACCACGAAGCGCGGATGGACATGACGCTGTGGCAGGGCTGGACCCGGAACGCGGAATCGATGCTGCCGCTGGTCGACGAGGGCTGGAAGGCGCTGGCGCAGGCGCGGCTGGGCCTGCGTGGCTCTGCCGCCGGGGTCGACGGGCTGATCGCGAAGGTGCCCGAGGCATTGATCGACCATCCGGGCCTGGCTTTCGAGCGGTTCCTCTGGCGGGTGCGCAAGGGCCGCGACGCCGATGCCATCGCGCTGCTGCTGGAACGCTCCACCAGCGTTGCATCGCTGGGCGAACCCTGGGCCTGGGCGTCGGAGCGGCACGACCTCGCCCGCGAACGGATGCTGCAGGGCGCCTATGTCGAGGCCTACAATATCGCGTCCACGCATTTCCTCGTGGAGGGCAGCGACTATGCCGCGCTGGAATGGCTTTCGGGCTATCTGGCGCTGCGCTTCCTGAAGGATCCCGAACGCGCAATCACCCATTTCGAGAACTTTCAGGACGCCGTCTGGACACCGATTTCCGCCGGACGCGCGGGCTATTGGCTGGGCCGCGCGCATGAAGCGGCGGGCCATGCCGAAGAGGCGCAGAAGGCCTATGCCATGGGGGCGGACTTCCAGACCTCCTTCTACGGCCTGCTGGCGGCAGAGCGCGGCGGCGTCGCGCCGGATGCGCGGCTGGCCGGGACCGAGGCCTTCCCAGACTGGCGCGAGGCCGCCTTCACCCGAAGCTCGGTCTACAAGGCGGCGCTGCTGCTGCTCTCGGCCAAGGAACTCAGCCTTGGCGAACGCTTCCTGACCCATCTGGCCGAGGGGCTGGACCGCGAGGGCATGGGGCAGATGGGCGACATGCTGGCCGAGATGGAGCGCCCCCACGTGCAGGTGATGCTGGGCAAGCGCGCGGCGCAATACGGGATCGAGCTGGCCGGGCCTTACTATGCGCTGCACCCGGACATCGTGAAGACCGAGTTCCCGGTGCCCAAGGAGCTGGTCCTGTCCATCGCGCGGCGCGAATCCGAGTTCGACCCCGGCGTGATTTCCGGGGCGGGCGCGCGCGGCTTCATGCAGCTGATGCCGGGCACGGCGCAGGACGTCTCTCGGCAGCTTGGCCTGGACTACAGCGCCGACCGGCTGCTGACCGATCCCTCCTACAACGCGCGGCTGGGCTCGACCTACCTGGCGGGGCTGGCAGAGCGGTTCAACGGCAACGTGGTGATGATGTCGGCGGGCTACAACGCCGGGCCGGGCCGCCCGCTGCGCTGGATGCAGGAGCTGGGCGACCCCCGGACCGGCGAGGTGGATGTGGTCGACTGGATCGAATTCGTGCCCTTCGCCGAGACCCGCAACTACATCATGCGGGTGGCGGAATCGCTGCCGGTCTACCGGGCGCGGCTGGGCAAACCCCCGCACCCGGTGCCCTTCAGCGAAGAGCTGGTCGGATCGACGCTGAGGGCCGAGGCGGTCAGCCAGTAGCCCGCCGCGCATGACTGCGGCCTGTCCCGTCGGTGGATCGCCGGGCGGCATTGGCCGCGGTCGCGCGGGGGCGGTTTCTTTGAAAGAAACCGGCCCGAATTCCGGTGCGGAATTCGGCTCAGCCGCGGAGCTTGCGCGCCCGGAACAGGGTGAAGAGCCCGGCGGCCACCACAATCGCACCGCCAAGGACGACGTTGGTGCGCAGGGTCTCGTCGAAGACCATCAGCCCGATGGTGCTGGCGAAGACCAGTTGCAGATAGGCGAAGGGCTGCACCGCGCTGGCCTCTGCGACCTCGTAGCAGCGGATCAGCGTGTAATGCCCGGCCACGCCGGTCAGGCACAGCAGCCCCATCCAGCCCCAGTCCGGGGCCACCATCGGCTCCCAGAACCACAGGCCGATGGCGGTTGCGGCGACCACGCCCACGGTGCCGGTGTAGAAGAACGAGGTCGCGGCGCTGTCGGTCCGTGCCACGTAGCGCGTCAGCAGCCCGTAAAGCGCGAACATCGTGGCCGCCAGCAGGGGGATCGCGGCAAGGGGCGAAAAGACCCCACCCGAGGGTTGCAGGATGATCACCACGCCGACAAAGCCCACGCCGATCGCCGTCCAGCGGCGCCAGCCCACGTGTTCACCCAGCACCGGGCCGGACAGCGCCGCCACCAGCAGCGGATAGCAGGCAAAGACCGCGTGGCTTTCCACGAGGCCCAGCAGCACCATGGCCACGACCATCACGTTGATCTCGACCACCAGAAGCGTCCCGCGCAGCGCCTGCACCCAGGGCATGCCGCTTTTCGCGGCGGCCTGCAGCCCGCCCGCCTGCCGCGCGGCCAGCGTCAGCACGAAGGCGGCGAAGAACCAGTAGCGGATCATCACCACCATCATGGCGTTGTATTCCCCGGCAAGATGGCGCGACAGCGCGTCCTGCAGGGCGAAGATCAGCGTGGTCGCGACCATCAGCCAGATCCCGAGGCGGGTATCCTGTTCTGCCATGCTTAGGGCCTTTCCGCGATGGTCATGTGTCGTTTGCGCCCGTAGCCCGGGACGCGGGCGACGGCCAGCCCCGCCGCCTGAAGCGCGCGGCGCACGTGGCCCGCCGCCGTATAGGTGGCCGCCGTGCCGCCCGGCGCCATGTGCCCCGCGACCTCGGCCAGCAGCGCCGCGCCCCACAGCTCGGGGTTGCGGGCCGGGGAAAAGCCGTCGAGGAACCAGGCATCCGCCGCGCCCTGCCAGCCTGGCAGGGTCTCGCGCGCGTCGCCCACGATCATCTCGAAGTGCAGGTCGGGCAGGTCGAAGCTTTGCGCGCCCTGCTGCCAGAACGGCGCCAGCTCCTGGCTCAGCGCCTCCAGTTCCGGAAAGGCGGCCTGCGCGCGCAGCATCTCGGGCGCCTCCAGCGGGAAGGCCTCGAAGGTGGTGAAGCGCAGCCGCCCGCTCTGGCCGGTGTCGCGCCAGGCCTTGAGGGTCGTCAGCAGGTTCAGCCCGGTGCCGAAGCCCAGTTCGGCGACGTGAAAGCCGTCGCGGAAGCGCCCGGGCAACCCGTTGCCGGCCAGAAAGACGTGGCGTGTCTCGCTCAGCCCGTCCTCGAGCGAGAAATAGGGGTCGTCGAAACGGGTGGAGACGGGGATCTCTCCCCGCCATTCCAGCGTGGCTGGCGGCATGGTCTGGCCCTTCTGCCCGGGGCTGCGATAAGGAAGGCCCCGGGCCGGAACGGCGGCCCCGGGACAGGGCGCAAACTTGCAGGAGGCGCAGGGAATGACAAGCCGGGATGTGACGATTCGCGGTGCCGGGATCTTCGGCCTTTCGGTGGCCTGGGCCTGTCTGCGGCGCGGGGCCCGGGTGCGGGTCATCGACCCCGCGGGCCCGGGGGCCGGGTCTTCGGGCGGCGTGGTCGGGGCGCTGGCGCCGCATGTGCCGGAGAACTGGAACGAGAAGAAGGCCTTCCAGCTGGACAGCCTGCTGATGGCCGAAGGCTTCTGGCGCGCGGTCGAAGAGGCCGGGGGCCTGTCGGCGGGCTACGGGCGCAGCGGGCGGCTTCAGCCGATTGCCGACGAGGCGGGGCTGGCGCTGGCGCAGGCGCGGGCCGGGGGCGCGGCGCAGCTGTGGCAGGGGCAGGCAGAGTGGCAGGTGATTCCGGTGGCAGAGGCGGGGGCCTTCGTGCCGCCCTCTGCCTCGGGCCTTGTCATCCGCGACACGCTGACGGCGCGGATGTTTCCCCGCCGTGCCTGCGCCGCGCTGCAGGCGGCCCTGACGGCGCGCGGCGCCGAGATCGTCACGCAGGGCGAGGATCGCGGGGCGGTGGTCTGGGCGACCGGCTGGCGCGGGTTGCTGGACCTCTCCGAGGCCATGGGCCGCAAGGTCGGCGATGGCGTGAAGGGGCAGGCGGCCCTGCTGGGGTTCGACGCCCGCGAGGCGCCGCAGGTCTTTGTCGACGGGATGCACATCATCCCCCATGCCGACGGAACCCTGGCCATCGGCTCGACCTCCGAGCGCGACTTCGAGGCGCCCGACGCGGTGGACGACCAGTGCGAGGCGTTGATCGCTCGCGCCCGCCTGCTGATGCCGCAGCTGGCCGGGGCGCCGGTGCTGCAACGCTGGGCTGGGGTGCGCCCGCGCGCGCGCAGCCGCGCGCCGCTGCTGGGCGCATGGCCCGGCAGGCCCGGGCATTTCGTGGCCAACGGCGGTTTCAAGATCGGTTTCGGCATGGCGCCGAAGGTCGCCGAGGTCATGGCCGACCTGATTCTCGACGGCCATGATGCCATTCCGGACGGGTTCCGCCTGTAGCCGGGACGCGGGGCCTGCGGCGGTCCGGAGGCGGTCACAGGGGCCGCGCGCCCGACCGGGTCACTCCGCCGGGTGTCAGCGGATCCAGCCGCTGCCCGGATCCCAGCGCAGGCCTGCGCGCGCCTTGCCCATCGTCAGGCCTTCGGTCCAGCCGACCTGCGCCTCTTGCGGGCGGCAGTCCAGACGGACGAGGTCGGTCCCGCCGTTGCGCAGGGTCACGCCGCCCTCGGGCCAGGCGCTTTCGTCCATCCGGTCCATGCTGATCGTGACCGTGTAGCTGTAGCTGCCGTTGTAGAAGGTCACCGTTTCCCAGACCGACCGGCCCACCCCGGGCCATGGCGCGTAATCGAGCGGGCCGTATTGCGCGACCAGTTCCAGTTCCGGCTGCCCGGAGGGGCCGTAGCGGTAAACCGCCGCCTGATCCTCGGCGCAGACTTCCAGCCATTTTCCGCTGCCTTCAACCGGGCAGGAGGGAAAGCTCGCCTGGGCAGAGGAGCAGGCGGCAAAGGCGGCGCCCGTCGAGAGGGCGATGGCAAAGGCGGAGAACCGGATGATCATGTGCAAAATCCCTGAAACGAAAGAAGCCGTGGCGGGTGCCACGGCCTGATCCTGATCGATCCGGTCTTCAACGGGATTTCCGCAGTTCCGCTGGCCCGAACGCGCGGCAGGCGATGCAAGACCGTCCGCCGGGTGCTGAAGCGGTGCCCGCCGTCAGTCGAACTTGCGCGAGGGGGCGAGGACCTTGGCCTCTCCGATGACCACCTTCTTGCCGTCGACCGAGCAGTGGGTTTCCAGCGTGACGCGGCGCTTGGCGATGTCGATATCGGTCACCTTGACCTCGGCATAGACCATGTCGCCGGGGCGGACCGGGGCGAGGAACTTCAGCGACTGGCCCAGATAGACGGTGCCGTGGCCGGGAAGCTGTTCGCCGATCACCGCAGAGATCAGCCCGGCGGTCAGCATGCCATGGGCGATTCGGCCCTCGAAGATGGTGTCCTGGGCGTAGTCGTCGTCCAGGTGCACCGGGTTCCGGTCGGTCGAGACCTCGGCGAACATTTCGATGTCCTGATCCGTCACCTGTTTGCGCAGGTGGCGTGTCATGCCCATCTCGATGTCCTCGATGCAGATCGTGCCGCGTGGCATATTGTCCAACATCTCGCCCTCCATGGCTGCGCCCTTGGGTAATTTTGAACCGCGGAATTATCCGCTAAGGAAACTTAATTACTTTGCGCGCGCAGAAAATCAAGAAGAAATGCGCAGGATGCACCTTTCGTCGCAGTCACGACCGGGGTGACTCTGGCGCCGGGGCGCCCGCTTCGGCCTCGCGCCAGAGCGCCCGCAGCGTTTCGGCCTGCTCGGGAAAGCGGGCGTCGAGCGGCTCTGCCTCCCACATGCGGTCGGTGCGAAAGTGGCGCAGCGCGCCGCGCAGCTCGCACCAGGCCGCCAGCATGACGCAGTCGAGGTGATAGATCATGGCCAGCGGTCGGACGATGCGCCGGGTCTCGGCGCCGGTCTCGTCGCGATAGACCAGCCGCAGCTTGCGGCAGTCGCTGATTGCCTGACGCAGCGCCGCCTTGGACACGCAGCCCTTGGCCGGATCGTCCAGCGGCGCGCCCCATGGCGCCACGTCCAGCCAGTCGGCGCCGTCGCGCAGGGCGTCGACCTTGGTGCAGATGCGGGTCGCCGCCGCCTGCAGGGCGCCGTCGCCGGTGCGTGCCAGCATCGACAGGCCGACGCGCAGGGCGACGATCTCTTCGGGGTCGAAGTTCAGCGGCGGCAGGTCGTAGCTGCGCCGCAGGATGTAGCCTAGGCCCGCCTCGCCCTCGATGGGCGTGCGCATGGCCTGAAGCGCGGCAATATCGCGGTAGATCGTGCGGGCGCTGACCTCCAGCCGCAGGGCGAGGGCGGCGGCGGTCATCGGCCGGGTTTCCCCCCGCAGGATCTGGATGATCTCGAACAGGCGGTTGGTGCGCTGCATGGGCTGTCTCCGGCTGCGGTGCTGACAGGCTAGCATGGACTGCTGACAACGGGGTGTCAGTGGCCTTGGCGCAGGGTGCCGGAAACGCTGGAGAAAGGGCCGCAGCCATGAGCTACTACGATCACCACGTCCTGATGATGCTGCAACTGGGCCGCTGGGCGCCGGAGGGCGCGCGGGCGCGGCGGCGCCCGGCCCCGAAGGGCACCGAACGCCGTTACCTGTGGGTCGAGTGACCCGCGCTCAGCGCAGGTAGCCGATCGAGAAGGTCGGCGCGATCTGCTGGCTGGCGATATAGTCGGCCAGCGCCCCGGGTTCGGGCTGGGTCTCGGTGCGGGTCTCTTCGCGTGCCAGCCCGCCG
The DNA here is from genome assembly GCF_048381735.1 of Ponticoccus sp. (in: a-proteobacteria). Lineage (NCBI taxonomy): Bacteria > Pseudomonadati > Pseudomonadota > Alphaproteobacteria > Rhodobacterales > Roseobacteraceae > Ponticoccus > Ponticoccus sp. (in: a-proteobacteria). The sequence goes on along the minus strand of NZ_JBLXGL010000003.1, from coordinate 335,049 downwards.
GTGATGAAGAGCGAATCGAGATCCTCGCCCATGGCGCCCCGGACGTCGGTGGCCGGGCCGTCGCCGATGGCAAGGATGCCCGCGTCGGCCACGCCCTTGCGGTGCTGTTCCAGTCGCCGCCGGGCAAGATCGTAGATCGGCGGATGGGGCTTGCCGAAATAGAGGCTCTCGCCGCCCATCTCGGTGTAAAGCGCGGCCAGCGCACCGGCGCAGTATTCGCGCCGCCCGCCGCGATCCACCACGATATCGGGGTTGGCACATAGCAGCTTCAGCCCGCGCTGCTTGGCCAGCAGGAACTGCGGGCGGTAGACGTCGGGCTCCGCATGCGGGTCCAGCGGGCCGCAGCAGACGATGCCCTCGGCCTCTTCCAGCGGGACCACCTCGACGGGGGCGGGGTTCTCGATCAGCTGCAGCGGCTCGAAGAAGCTGCGGTCGAATTCCTGCCCGATGAACCAGACCTTGTTGCCCACGGCGCCCTGAAACATCGCCGCGCGCCCGCTGTCGCCGGAGGTGGCGATGTCGTCATAGGCGTCGGTCGGCACGCCGAAGCGGACCAGCTGCTTGGCCACCTCGTGGCGCGAGCGCGGGGCATTGGTGACAAGGATCACCGCGCCGCCCTTGGCACGGTAGGCCTGCAGGGCGGCCACCGCCTCGGGGAAGGCCGTCACGCCGTCGTGGACGCAGCCCCAGAGATCGACGAAGAGCGCGTCGTAGCGGTCGGAGACCTCGGAAAGGGCGGTGATCAGCTGGGTCATGGGGCGGGCTCCGTCCGGACAGGGTTTGCCGGGGTCATCCCATATCGCGGGCCGGGGGGGAAGGGCGGATCTCTGGCGCGGGCAGAGGGTTACCCAGCCTGCGCAGGGGGCGCGACGGGGTATCGGGATGGTGCGTGCGACACGGCGCTGTGCGGGGCTGAAACCCGGCCGGGGTCGGAGCTGCGCAGAACCCGCAGGGGCTTGCCGGATGGCCTCAGGCGCCGTTCATGCGCTCGACGTAGGTCCGCATTTCCTCGGCTTCGGTCCGGGCTTCGCGCAGGCCGTCCATCGCAGCCCGCAGTTCTGCTTCGGTCTGGACCAGCTGGTTGGTCAGCTCGGCCTCGCGCTGCTGCAGGTAGGTGATCGCCTGATCGCGGGTTTCCTCGGCCTCGTGCAGTTCCTGGCTCATGCGTTCCAGCTGATCGACGTCGGCCTGACTGACGCGGCGAAAGCGGTGAACCAGCCAATGGGCGAACCATCCTAGGCAGAAGGCCACGAACAGGATGATCGCCGTGACGACTATGAATTCACCTCTGTTCATCCGCGGGCCCTTCCGCGGGGACATCTGCTTCTCCGGTCTCTGCCGGCTCGTCCGATTCCGGATCCGGCGAGTCCCCATCCGCCGGTTCGTCTCCCTCTTGCCCCTCTTCGGAGGCGATTTTCAAGAGCTTGAATTCGATCCGACGGTTTTCCTCGCGTCCCGCTTCGGTGCCGTTGTCCGCGATGGGGGTCTCTTCGCCGTAGCCGCGCACGGTGTAGCTCTTGACCGGGACGAGGCGCATGCGCAGCGCGTCCAGAACCGCCTGCGCGCGGTCGCGCGACAGTTCCTGGTTCATGCTTTCGCGGCCCTGGCTGTCGGTGTGGCCGCCGATTTCCAGCGGGATGTCGCCGCAGCGCTTCAGCAGTTCCGCCAGTTCGTCCATGATCTCTTCGGCAGAGGCATCCAGCGTCGCGGCGCCGGGTTCGAAGCTGATCTTGCGCGCGCCGATGGTCTGGACGATCTGCGTCTCGCATTCCTCGGGCGAGGGCAGGCCCAGCAGCGGGTCCAGCCGTTCGACGTATTCCACCGAGATATCCATCGCGGCGCCTTCGCCCATCTTGGTGGCCAGCAGCGCGGCGATCTCTGCATTGGCATCGGCATTGCCGGTCTTGCCGCGCACGGTGACGCCGTCGGGCGTGACGGTGACCGACCCGTTGGCCAGCGTCGCCAGCGCTTCCAGCCCGGCCAGCGTGCGCACCGGCCAGTCCTGCGGCATGTCCTCGGCGACGCGAGCGGCGGTATAGACGTTTTCAGAGCCGAAACGCGCCTTGGCAAAGCTGTCCATGGTCGTGCGGGCGCTGTCGGACGACAGGCGACCGCGCATCTGCACGCGGCCTTCCGGCGACAGGGTGGCGATGAATTCCACCGGGCCGTCGTCCTGCGCCTCGGGCGGCTTGGTCAGGGTGGCGTGCAGGGCAAAGACCTCGGGCAGGGCGGCCTGCAATTCGCCCACCACGCGGTCGAAGCTGGCCTCGTCGGTGCCCTCGGCGGCGATCAGTGCGACGTCGGTGTTGGAGAAGGTGACCGAGCCCTGTCCCAGTTCGGCCAGCTTGGAAATCGCCAGTTCGGTCGCATCGGCCCAGCGGCGCGAGGGGGCGCCAAGGCCCAGCGTGCAGGTGGCCTTGTCCTCCAGCCCCGCGCCCGTGGCGGCGCGAAGGATGCGGTCGCGCGTGGCCTCGGTATCGGCAGAGCAGGCGTCGAAGCGCGGCCCGTTCCCGTCGATCGTGAAGCGCAGCGCGAAGGGCGAGATCACCGGCCGCGGCGCCGAGAGGTCCAGCGCCAGCCGCAGATCCTCGGGCTTGCGGCGGGTCAGGGCGGTCTCGATGCGGGACCGGGCCTCGGCGCTGTCGGTCATGGCGGTGATCTCGACCCGCTCGGCATCGACAGAGATCTTCGACCGCGGCAGGTCGCGCAGGGCCGCGGTGGCAAAGTGCAGCGCGTCGTCCCAGCCCTCGGGCGCCGGGAAATCGGCGGATTCGAGCAGGTCGGATACCTCGACCCCCTTGGCCGCCGCATGGAAACTGTCCATCAGCGCCTCGCGGTCGGTCGAGGTGGGCACGAGGCCGATCACCGAGATGCCGGCGTCGTTGCGCAGGATCTCCAGCGAGAAATACGGCGGGGCGAGGTCTTCGGGGTCTTCCACCAGCATCTGGTCGATCACGCGGCTGGCGTCGACGACCCGTCCCGCGGTGGACAGGGCCTGAAAGCGGGCGGCCTCGTCGGGCGCGGTGCCGATCAGGAAGACCTGCAACCCGTTGGTGTCGACCTCGGCCCAGGTCAGGCCCTCGGAGTCCAGCTCGTTCAGGACGCTGGTGATAGAGGCGTTTTCCACCATCTGGGCCGAGAAATAGGCGGCAACAAGGCTGAGTGCCCCGGCCGCCGTGAAGGTTCCGCCGATGGTGAAGAGCGTCGAAAGCCGCATGAGAGTCGGTTATCCCCAGTTTCGTCCGGACTTATCTATGCCTGCCCCTCCGGCTGCGCAATCAAGCCAGCAGGGCACCGGCGAAAAATAGCACGGGCAGAAGGCCCGCGTCGCGGTTCGACCGGAACAGGTCCAGCAGGCGGTCGTTGTCGTCCAGCTTCAGCCGCCGCATCTGCCAGACCATGTGCCAGCCCATGGCCCAGGGGCCGAAGATCATCACCACCAGCGCCATGATGTTTCCCCCGGGCGCCGCAAGCACGATGGCGGCACCCATCAGGAAGACGCAGATCACCAGGAAGCGCGACAGCCACTTCGGCGTGTCGTCTCCGAACAGCCGGGCGGTGGATTTGACCCCGATCAGCGCGTCGTCCTCCTTGTCCTGATGGGCGTAGATGGTGTCGTAGAACAGCGTCCAGGCCATGCCCGCGAGGTACAGAAGCACGGCGGGCAGGCCCAATGTGCCCGAATGCGCCGTCCAGGCCAGCAGGGCGCCCCAGTTGAAGGCGATGCCAAGGAAGACCTGCGGCCACCATGTGAACCGCTTGGCAAAGGGGTAGATGGCGACGGGCAGCAGCGCCAGCACCCCCAGCGCGATGGCCATGGGCGGGAAGGTGATCAGGATGCAGAAGGCCACCAGGCATTGCGCCACGGCCCATGCCAGAGCCTGCTTCGCCGTGACCTGCCCCGAGGGGATCGGCCGCGAGGCCGTGCGTGCCACCGATCCGTCGATGTGCCGGTCGGTGATGTCGTTCCAGGTGCAGCCCGCGCCGCGCATCAGCACCGCGCCGATGCCGCAGCCGACGAAGATCCACAGGTCGAACCAGCGCGCCTGCCCGTCCGACACCATCGACAGCAGCAGCCCCCACCAGCAGGGCAGCAGCAAGAGCCAGGTCCCGATGGGCCGGTCCGCGCGCGACAGTCGCAGGTAGGGCCGCGCCCCCGAAGGCGCCCAGCGGTCCACCCAGTTGCCGCGCACCGCGTCGCGAACCTGTCCCTGTACCTCTGGCGTCTGTTCCGTGCCGGTCATATGTTCCGCCTCATGAAACCGAAGATCCGCCTTTGTGTAGAGCACCCCTTGGGCGAGGGGCAACAGGTCGCGCTGACGCGGGAGCAGGCGCATTACCTCTTTGGCGTGATGCGGCTGGGTCCGGGCGATGTCGTGGGCCTGTTCAACGGCTGCGACGGCGAATGGCGCGCCACGGTCGAGGATGCGGGCAAGCGCGGCGGCCTGCTGGCCTGTCAGGCGCAAAGCGGGCCTCAGGTCATGCCGCCCGACCTCTGGCTGATGTTCGCGCCGGTGAAGAAGGCGCAGACCCAGTTCATCGTCGAAAAGGCCGTCGAGATGGGCGCGCGCCGCATCCTGCCGGTTCTGACCGCATTCACCAATTCGGAACGCCTGCGCGTCGACAAGCAGCAGGCCCATGCGCTGGAGGCCGCCGAGCAATGCGGCGCGACCCATGTGCCCGAGGTGGCGGAACCGCAGCGCCTCGACCGCCTGCTGGCGGATTGGCAGGGGCGGCGCATCCTCTTCGCCGATGAAAGCGCCGTCGGCGGCGCGGTCTCGCTGTCGGGGCTGGAACCGGGGCCCTGGGCCGTGCTGATCGGCCCCGAGGGCGGTTTCTCCGAGGCCGAGCGCAGCCGCCTGCGCGGCATGGACTGCACCACCGCCATCAGCCTCGGCCCCCGCATCCTGCGCGCCGAAACGGCGGCGGTCGCGGCCCTGACGCTCTGGCAGCAGGCCGTGGGGGACTGGCGATGATGCGGCGCGCGACCGAAGCGGATGTGTCCGCGCTCCGCGCCTTTCTGGAGCCGCGCATCGAGACTTCGATGTTTCTTTTGGGCAATCTCGAAGCCCATGGCACCGGCAACGGGGACCACCCGCATGGCACCGCCTTTTACCTTCGCGAAGAGGACGGGGTCATCACCGGCGTGCTGGGGCGGGCCAATGGCGGCTTCCTGATGTGCCAGATGCCGCACCTCTCGGTTCAGCAGGCGCGGTCCTGCCTGCCGCTGCTCGATGGTCTCGACCTGCGCGGCATGACCGGCGAGGCGGATCAGGTCGCGCGGTTTCTAGAGGCGCTGCCGCTGGCCGCGGAGGACTGGTCCTTGAACAGAGTCGAGCCGCTATACCGTCTGGATCTGGCAACCCTGTCCTCTGCCGATACGGTTCGGATGCCCGGGGCGGCGGACCTGCCGCTCTTGCAGACATGGTTCGCGGGATACCTTGCCGACACCCGGACCGGCACCGCCGAAGACGCGGTGTCCCGGGCGGCAGGGGCCGTGGATGCGGAACACATCCGCCTGTTGCTGCAAGACGGCGAGCCGGTGGCGATGGCGGCCGTCAACGCGCGCGCCGGCGATACCGTGCAGATCGGCGGCGTCTACGTTCCGCCGCCGCTGCGGGGCAGAGGTCTCGCGGGGCGCGTCGTCGCGGCGCATCTGTGCGCACTGAGGGGGGCGGGGATTCGCACCGCCATCCTCTTCGCGGCCTCCGACGCCGCCGCCCGGGCCTACGAGAGGATCGGCTTTGCCCGGGTCGGCGCCTATCGCGTCGCCCTGCTGAACGGGATGGTCCGGCTGAACACCGCGCTGTCGGGCGTGCTGTCATGATCCGCGACGAGGCCAGGGCCGCGCTCAACCGCTGGCGCGATGCGCTGATCGGGGTGGGGCTGATCCTGCTGGGCCTCTACTGGGGGTTCTTCACCGGCGGCGGGCTGCTGCACTGGATCGGCTACGCCGTGGTGCTGGGCGGCGCGGTGATGGTCTACACCGGCATCCAGCGCGGCCGCTTCCACCGGGAGGAAACCGCCCCCGGTGTGGTGCAGGTGGTGGAGCGGCGGATCAGCTACTTCGGTCCGCTCTCGGGCGGGATCGTCGATCTCGAGGCGCTCGAGGCGCTGTCGCTCGATCCCACTGCGCGCCCGCCGCACTGGCTGCTGCAGGCGCCGGGCCAGCCCGCGCTGGCGATCCCGCTGGGGGCCCGGGGCGCCGACCAGCTCTTCGATGCCTTCGCGACCCTGCCCGGCATCCGCACCGAACGCATGTTGCAGCAGATGCAGGCGGGCGCCCGTCAGCCGGTCGTGATATGGCGCGCAGAGCATGTGCGCAATGCAGCAAGGCGTCTGCATTGACACCCCCGGCGTTTGCGACCATGGCTTGAACCCCTAGGCGCAGGACAAGACCCGGAGTATCCCCAATGTCGATCCCTCAATCCGGCGGCGGACCCGTCGAGTCCAAGGCGCAACTGGCCGAATACCTCGCCTCGGGCATCAAGCCCAAGGACGACTGGCGCATCGGCACCGAGCACGAGAAGTTCGGCTACTGCAAGGATTCCCTGAAACCGCTGCCCTATGACGGCACCCGCTCGATCCGCGCGGTGCTGGAAGGCCTGCGCGACCGCTTCGGCTGGGACCCGGTCGAAGAGGGCGGGCATATCATCGGCCTGACCAAGGACGGCGCCAACGTGTCGCTGGAACCGGGCGGCGCGCTGGAGCTTTCGGGCGCACCGCTGGAAACCATCCACCAGACCTGCGACGAGGTGAACGAACACCTGCGCGAGGTGAAGGGCGTCGCCGACGAGATCGGCGTGGGCTTCATCGGGCTGGGGGCGGCGCCGATCTGGACGCATGACGAGATGCCGCTGATGCCCAAGGGCCGTTACAAGCTCATGGACGCCTATATGCCCAAGGTCGGCACCACCGGGCGCGAGATGATGCGGCGCACCTGCACCGTTCAGGTCAACCTCGACTTCGGGTCAGAGGCGGACATGGTGCAGAAGCTGCGCGTGGCGCTGGCGCTGTCCCCTGTCGCCACCGCGCTCTTTGCCAACTCGCCCTTCTTCGAGGGCAAGCCGCTGGGCGTGCAGTCCAAGCGCATGCAGATCTGGGAAACGCTCGACGACAGCCGGACAGGCATGCTGCCCTTCGTCTTCGACGAGGGCTTCGGCTTCGAGGCCTGGGTCGATTACGCGCTGGATGTGCCGATGTACTTCGTCTACCGCGACGGGGTCTATGTCGATGCACTGGGCCAGTCGTTCCGCGACTTCATGAAGGGTGAACTGCCGGCGCTGCCGGGCGAAATCCCGACCCTCTCGGATTGGGCCGACCACCTGACCACGGTCTTCCCCGACGCGCGGGTGAAGAAATTCATCGAGATGCGCGGTGCCGATGGCGGTCCCTGGCGCAGGCTCTGCGCGCTGCCCGCCTTCTGGGTCGGGCTGATGTACGACCAGGGCGCGCTCGACGCGGTCTGGGACATCGCGAAGGGCTGGGATGCCGAAACCCGCGAAGAGCTGCGCGCAGCCTCGATCCGCGACGGCCTGCGGGCGAAGGTCGGCAAGATCGACATGCTGGCGCTCTCGCGCGAGGTGCTGGACATCGCCGAGGCCGGGCTGAAGGCGCGCGCGCGCCCCGGTTCGGGCGGTCTGGTGCCCGATGAGACCCATTTCCTGAACGCGCTGAAGGAAAGCGTCGACAGCGGCAAGACCCCCTCCGACGAACTCCTGGAACACTACCACGGCGACTGGAACGGCGACCTGAAACGCATCTACGCCGCCTATTCCTACTGAGCGCCGCGGGTGGGTTGCAGACCCACCCCCCAGACCCATCCCAGACCACCCCGGCGCTCCGCCGCGCCCGATGACGGCGGCAAGACGACCGGAAAGGCGATCCGGGCACCGCCCTGTCTTCTCTGGTCCGGCAAATACCTCGGGTGGGGTCCGGGGAGGGCAGAGCCCGCCCCGGGGCCTGCGCGGCCCGAGCGCACTCTGACCTGAGCGCCGCCAGGCGCCCCTTCGGATCACATCTGCCACAGGCCCTGTGTCAGTAGCCCACCGCGCAGCCGTCCTTGCGGGGGTCCGAAGCGCCCTCCAGCACGCCGTTCTCGTGGATCACGATCGCCTGCGCACCGCCGATCGGCTTGGCCGCCTCGCGCACCACATGGCCCCGCGCCGCCAGCTCTGTCGCAACGCCCGGCGCATAGCCACGCTCGATCTGCAGCACGCCCCCTTCGGCAAAGCAGCGGGGCGCATCCAGCGCCTGCTGCGGGTCCATGCCGTAGTCGATCATATTTGTCAGCACCCGGGCGTGGCCCTTGGGCTGGTACTGCCCGCCCATCACCCCGAAGGGCATGGTCACGCGGCCCGCCTTGCGCAGCATCGCCGGGATGATCGTATGCATGGGCCGCTTGCCGCCCGCCATCTCGTTGGCGTGCCCCGCGTCCAGCGAGAAGCCCGCGCCCCGGTTCTGGAACAGCACGCCGAAGCGGTCCGAGGCCAGACCCGCGCCGAAGCTGTGGAAGATCGAACAGATCAGCGAGACCGCCATGCGGTCGCGGTCCACCACGGTGATATAGACCGTGTCGCGATGCACCGCCTCGCTGATCCGGGTGGCCGAGGTCATCGCCCGCCTGGGGTCGATCAGCGCCGCCAGCGCCCGCGCCGTCTCTGGTGCGCGCAGATGGTCGAGCCGGGTGATGTGGTCCGGGTCGGCGACAAACCGGTTGCGGGCGTCATAGGCCAGCTTCGCCGCCTCGGCCTCGATATGGGCACGGTCGGCGCCGAGGGGGTCCATGGCGCCGAGGTCGAACTCGGACAGGATGTTCAGCAGCAGCTGCGCCGTCACGCCCTGTCCGTTGGGCGGATGCTCCAGCAACTCGTGCCCCTTGTAGATCCCGTCCAGCGGCGCGCCCACCGTGCAGGCGGTGGCGGCGAAATCCTCCAGCCTGTGGCAGCCCCCCAGCGCGCGCAGGCTGTTCACCATGTCCTCGGCCACCGCGCCTTCGTAGAAGGCGCTGCGGCCCTGCGCGGCGATCCGGCGCAGCACCTCGGCCTGACCGGGCAGGCGGAAGATCTGGCCTTTTGTCAGCGCCGCATCGCCGGACAGGAAATGCCGTCGCGCCGCGCCCTGCAGCCGGTGGCCCGAGGCGGCGTAGTCGTAGGCCACGCGCGGCGCGATGGGCACGCCCTCGTCCATGGCGCGAATCGCCGGGGCGAGGCTGTCGGCCAGACCCAGCCTGCCCCATCGCTCGGACATGGTGCAGAAGGCGTCGACGGCGCCGGGCACCGTCACCGCATGGGCACTGTCCAGCGGCACGGTGTCGTGGCCTTCCGCGCGCAGGGTCGCGGCGCTGGCCCCGGCGGGCGCGCGGCCCGATCCGTTGACGGCGATCACCTCGTCGCCGCCCGCCGGAGAGACCAGTGCGAAGCAGTCGCCACCGATCCCGGTCATCGCGGGCTCTGCCAGCCCCAGCAGCACGGCGCCTGCAATGGCCGCATCCATCGCGTTGCCGCCCCGCCGCAGGATCGAGATCGCCGCCTCTGCCGCAATCGGGTGCGAGGTGGCGCAGAGGCCGTTCATTGCCAGGACGGGGGACCGTCCGGGAAGCTGGAAATCGCGCATGTCCGGGGTCTCCTCCCTCGTCGCGCCGAGCATAGGCGCCGCTTCGGGGGCGTCAATCGCGCGTCTGTCGGGGGGCGGCGCCGCGCGCCGGATTGGCCTGTCGGGGCAGGACACCGGGACAGGCCATATGCGGCAACCGGGCAGGGGAGCGCCGCCAATCCGGGCCGATCTGTGGCGAGGCGAGCTTGTGCGGGGACGGCGGAAAGGGGGCAGCGGGCAGGCGCGGCCCCATGGGCGGCTCGTAAGGTGGGAGATTTTGGGGGGAAGACCTCGACGCCGCGCACTGGGTGGGGGCTGTGAACGCGCGACGCCGAGGGAAGCCATATGCAGCTACAGGACCGAGAGTGCCCGCCAAACCGGGCGGGATTTAGACCCCAGCGGGACCATTTCTGACGCTGAGGAGTCTTCGCGTAAGGCAATACACGTTTAGCGGGAATGTCTTGGCCTGGCGCTCACCACATCGCCGCCCGGCCCGACGGTCCGGGGCGGACAGGCCGGCACATCAGGCGTGACATCCGGCGTGGCGCGGCCGGGATCAAAGACGCCGAGGCGGCGGCACCCCGGCCCCGCGTTCCACCCCCATGGCGGTGCTGGCGCGCAGGTCCCGCAGGCATCCCGGCGCGGCCCGGGTGCCGGGACGCATCCCCCGGGGAAGGCAGGGGCCGCCGCAGCCCGGGTCCGGCGGGGCAGGGGGGGGGCGTCCGGTCGTCAGCCGTCCAGCGACCGTGGCACCGTTAGGGACAGGTGGTTGGCCCCGTCCGCGCGGCGGTAGCGCAGGTCGGTGGTCAGCGAGCGGATCAGGAACCAGCCAAATCCGCCCTCGGGCAGGGTCTCGGGCGCGCGGTCCACAGCCACCGCCCGGCCTTCCGGCGGGCATTGGCCGGGCATCGCGCACCCGTCGTCGGTGAAATCGGCAAACAGGCCGGTGGCGCGGAACGCGAGGCAGACGATAATCCTGCCCGAGGGGCGGTCGCGACAGGCGTGCTCGACGATATTGTTCAGCACCTCGGCCACCACCAGCTCCCATGGCAGCCCCTGATCGACCCCGGGCGCCTGCTGTTCGATCTCGGCCCGGATCTTGCGCAGACAGTCAGAGACGCTGTCCGGCGTGGCGTCCAGCATGCAGCGGATCAGGATGCCGTCATCCGACCGTTCGGCCGATGTGATCATCGTCGCCCTCCCCCGCGCGGCGGTCAGGCCGGGCCGGTGGTCGCCGCCTCGGCATCGGCATGGATGGCGAAGATGCTGTCCATGCGGGTCATGCGAAAGACCTTGTCCACGGCGGGCGTCAGCCCGGCCAGTTCCAGTTTCGCCCCCGGCGGCATCAGCTTCATCGCGGCCACGATCGCGCCAAGGCCGCTTGAATCGATGAAGGTGACCCTGTGCAGGTCCATCACAAGGCGGTCTTTCGCACCGGAGAGCGCCTCGCGCATGCGGTCCTTGAACTGGATCGCGACCGCCGCGTCGATGCGGTCGGCATTGACGGTCACGACGTCCACGCCGTGTTGCCGGGTTGTGGTAAGGTCCATCTTCGCCTCGTCGGGGTTGTCTTTCGGTCGAAACTAGGCGCCAATCCTTACCATTCGGTATGCATCGGACAGGCACAGGGGGGATCGTCATGCACAGGGTCGTCATCACCGGGGCCGCCCGGACGCCCATGGGGGGCTTTCAGGGGGCGCTTTCGGCGGAAACCGCCGCCGGTCTGGGCGGGGCCGCGATCCGGGCTGCCCGCGCGCAGGCGGGCGATCCGGCCATCGACGAGTTGCTGATGGGCTGTGTCCTGCCCGCGGGACAGGGGCAGGCCCCGGCGCGTCAGGCGGGTTTTGCCGCGGGGCTGGACGAGGCGGTCCCGGCCACCACGCTCAACAAGATGTGCGGCTCTGGCATGAAGGCGGCGATGGTCGGCTTCGACCGGCTGGCGCTTGGCCATGCCGCGACCATCGTCGCGGGCGGCATGGAGTCGATGACCAATGCGCCCTACCTCTTGCCGAAGATGCGCGGCGGCGCCCGGCTGGGCCATGGCGCGGTGGTCGATCACATGTTCCTCGATGGGCTCGAGGATGCCTACGACAAGGGGCGCCTGATGGGCACCTTTGCCGAGGATTGTGCCGAGGCCTTCCAGTTCACCCGCGCTGCGCAGGACGATTATGCGCTGGCCTCGCTGTCGCGCGCGCTGGAGGCGCAGAAGACCGGGGCTTTCGGCGCCGAGATCGCGCCGGTCACACTGGCCACCCGCGGCGGCGAGACGACGGTGGCCGAGGATGAACAGCCCGGCAACGCAAGGCCCGACCGCATTCCGCATCTGAAGCCCGCCTTCCGCGAGGGCGGCACCGTGACGCCCGCCAATGCCTCGTCGATCTCGGACGGCGCGGCGGCGCTGATCCTTGCGACCGAAGAGGCGGCAGAGGCCTCCGGCTGCACGCCGCGCGCCTATGTGATGGGCCATGCCAGCCACGCGCAGGCGCCCGCGCTGTTTCCCACGGCGCCCGTCCCGGCGGCCCGCAAGCTGCTGGAGCGCCTGGGCTGGGACAAGGCGGATGTCGACCTCTGGGAGGTGAACGAGGCCTTTGCCGTGGTGCCGATGGCCTTCATGCGCGAAATGGCGCTCGACCGCGAGATCGTCAACGTCAACGGCGGGGCCTGCGCGCTGGGGCACCCGATCGGGGCCTCGGGCGCCCGCATCGTGGTGACGCTTCTGCATGCGCTCGAGGCGCGCGGCCTGAAACGGGGCGTCGCCGCGATCTGCATCGGCGGCGGCGAAGGCACCGCCATCGCCATCGAACGCCCCTGACGCGCCCGGCCTCCCGGCTGATCCCGCCGTGCTGAGCACGCTGTGCCGACCGCACGGGCGGGCGCGATGCCGGGACGAGCGTGGCACAGGCGCCCTCGCCCGGCCGGGGAGGCGGGCGCCGACCGAGACCGAAGAAGGACCGCAATGCCAGCCGATTACCAGACCCTGTCCAGAACCGTCGCCGCGCTGACAGAGGGCGAGACGGATATCGTCGCGCTGATGGCCACCGTCACCTGCGAGGTGCACCACGCCGACGACCGGTTCGACTGGACCGGCTTCTACCGGGTCACCGAACCGGGCCTTCTGAAGATCGGCCCCTATCAGGGCGGGCACGGGTGCCTCGTGATCCCCTTCGACAGGGGCGTCTGCGGCGCCTGCGCCCGCACGGGCCGGGCGCAGCTGGTCCCGGACGTCGGGGCCTTCCCCGGGCATATCGCCTGCGCCTCTTCGACCCGGTCGGAACTGGTGCTTCCGGTGCGCGACGGCTCTGGTGCGCTGATCGCCGTCTTCGATATCGACAGCGACCGGCCCTCGGCCTTCGACGAGGCAGACGTGCGGGCCTTGCAGGCCATCCTGGACGCGGTCTTCGCCGGCGGTGGCGGATGAGCGCGCAGCCTCCGGGCGCCCCGGCCACGGGGCTGACGCCCCGCAGCGGCCCCCCCCCCTCCAGCCACGCGCCGGGGTGTCCGGCGCGACCATCAGGAAAGGACTTCCCATGACCGACCAGACCCTCCGGGGCCACTGCCTCTGCGGCGCCGTGACCTTCCGGACCGAGGCCGCGCCAGCGGGGCCAAGCGTCTGCCATTGCAGCCAGTGCCGGCGCATGTCGGGGCATCTCTGGGCCTCTGCCTACGTGCCCCGGGCGGCCCTTGTCATCGAGGGACCGGTGCGCTGGTTCGATTCCTCCCCGGAGGCGCGGCGCGGCTTCTGCCCGACCTGCGGTTCCTTCCTGTTCTGGGAGGCCCATGCCGAAGAGACGACCAGCTTTGCCCTGGGCGCGCTCGACCGGCCCACCGGGATTACGCTGGAAAAGCACATCTTTGCCGCCGACAAGGGCGACTATTACGACATCGCGGACGGCATCCCGATCCGGTCCTGAGCCGGGCAGGGCCGCCCGCCAACCCGCCAGGCCCGCGCTCCGATGCCCGATGCGCGCCGCAGCCGCCTGTGCCGCGCGGGGCCTCGCAGGCGTCTGGCCCGGTCCCGGCCTCGTTTCGCCCCCCGCAAGTGTCCGGCCCCTTGCTCCGGCCCCGCCCATCTGGCAGGAGCCGGGGCATGAGCGATTATACCCCTCCGCAGGGCGAGATCCCGATCCTCTACGAGGATGCGGATCTTCTGCTCGCCGACAAACCCGCCGGGCTCTTGTCCGTCCCCGGCAAGGGCGAGCATCTGGCGGATTGCCTGATCGCGCGCCTGCAGCGGGCCTTTCCCACGGTCCGGCTTGTGCACCGGCTCGACCGGGACACCTCGGGCGTCATGGTCTTCGCCCTGACCGAACACGCGCAGCGCCACCTCAACCAGCAGTTCGAGACCCGCAAGACCCGCAAGACCTACCTCGCCCGGGTGGCCGGACGGCTGGAGCCCAGGACCGGAGAGGTCGACCTGCCGCTGATCGTCGACTGGCCCAACCGGCCGCGCCAGAAGGTCTGCCACGAGACCGGCAAACCGGCGCTGACCGGCTGGAAGGTCATGACGGCATCGGAGGGCGAGACCCGCCTGCGCCTCTTTCCGCAGACCGGCCGCACCCACCAGCTGCGCGTCCACATGCTGGCTCTGGGCCACCCGATCCTCGGCGACCCCTTCTACGCGCCGGAGACCGCTCAGGCCTACCCGCGCATGATGCTGCATGCCGAGGAACTGCGCTTCAATCATCCCGAAAGCGGCAAGGGTCTGACGATCCGCGCCCCGGCCCCCTTCTGACAGGCATCGCCCGCCCTTCTTCTGTCCGCAAGTATCCCGGGGGAGGCCCGCAGGGCCGGGGGCAGAGCCCCCATGCGCCCGAGGGGCGCCCGGAACTCCGGCGGATCAGGCACATGCGTCCGGTCTGAGACACCGGCGCGCCCGAAGGGCGCGCCCCCCGCCCCGCAGGGAAACGCGGGCGGCGTCAGCCGCCCGCCGAAGGGATCATTCGGCGGCCCAGCCGGACACCGCCTTGACCTCGACGAAATCGTGGATGCCATAGGCGCCGCCCTCGCGGCCGTTGCCCGACATCTTCATGCCGCCGAAGGGAGACCCGGCGCCGCGCGACTGGCCGTTCATCTCGACCATGCCCGACCGCAGCTGGCGGGCAAGGCGCCGGCGCCGCGCGTCGTCGGCGCTCTGCACGTAGTTGGTCAGGCCGTAGGGCGTGTCGTTGGCCATCTCGACCGCCTGCTCCTCGCTGTCGAACTTCAGGATCGACAGCACCGGGCCAAAGATCTCCTCGCGCGCGATGGTCATGTCCTGCGTAACGTCGGCAAAGACCGTGGGGCGCACGTAGAAGCCCTTGTTCAGCCCGTCAGGCCGCCCGGGGCCGCCCGCGACCAGCCGCGCGCCTTCGTCGATGCCCTTCTGGATCAGGTCCTGGATCTTCTCCCACTGCACCTTGTTCACCACCGGGCCGATGTGGCGCCCCTCTTCCGAGGCGGGGCCTACGGTGACCTTCTGCGCAACGGCAGCCGCCTCTTCGACGGCGGCGTCATAACGCGCCGCCTCGACGATCATCCGCGAGGGCGCGTTGCAGGACTGGCCGGTGTTGTTCATCATGTGCAGCACGCCGCGCTTCACCGCCTTCTCGTCCGCATCGGCGAAGATCAGGTTGGCGCCCTTGCCGCCCAGCTCCAGATGCACGCGCTTGAGCGTATCGGCGGCGGCCTTCGAGATCAGGCGCCCGGCGCGGGTCGATCCGGTGAAGCTGACCATGTCCACATCCGCGTGCGACGACAGCTGCGAACCAACGCCCGCGCCATCCCCGTTCACCAGGTTGAAGACGCCCGGGGGCAGGTCGGCGGCATCCATGATCTCGGCGAAGATCATCGCATCCAGCGGGCTTTCCTCGGAGGGTTTCAGCACCATGGTATTGCCCGCCACCAGCGCCGCCCCGACCTTCAGCGTGATCTGGTTCATCGGCCAGTTCCACGGCGTGATCAGGGCGCAGACGCCCACCGCCTCCATGATCAGCCGGTCGTTCGGGGCGTGATCGCCCAGCGGACGCTCCCATTCAAAGGCCTTGGCGGCGGCGATGAAATTCTTGAGGTGGCCGATGCCCGCCCCGACCTGGCTGGCGCGCGCCATCTCGATGGGCGCGCCCATCTCGGTCGACATGGCCCGGGCCAGATCCTCGGTCCGGGTCTTGTAGGCGGCATAGACACGCTCCAGCGCCGCGATGCGGTCCTCGACCGGGGTCGCCATCCAGCCGGGAAGGGCGGCCTTGGCGGCGGCGACGGCGGCATCGGTGTCGGCCTGACCGCCCAGCGAGATCACCGCGCAGGGCTCTTCGGTCGAGGGGTCGATGACCGGGTGATCCCTGCCGTCAATGGGCTCGACCCATGCGCCGTTGATGTAGAACTGCTTCTTCTCGATCATCGTATCCTCCCCGATGAGGCTGAGTGGTTCCCGACCGTTCGGTCGGTCATTGGCGACACTCTGTCACCGGGGCGCCAGAGTCGCAAGAGAGGGGTTCCATTCCCCGCGCCAGCCTATACCTAGGCAGGGAACGCGACGCTTTCATCCTCCAAACGAAAGGACATTGTCATGGCATTGCGCATCAATGACGAAATCCCCAACCTGACCGTCACCACCGACCTCGGCGAGGTCTCGCTGCACGACTGGATCGGCGACAGCTGGGCGATCCTGTTCTCGCACCCCAAGGACTTCACCCCGGTCTGCACGACCGAGTTCGGCGCCGTGGCGCAGCTCTCCGACGAATGGGCCAAGCGCGGCACCAAGGTCATGGGCATCTCCGTCGACGGCGTCGAGGACCACAAGAAGTGGAAGGGCGACATCGAAAGCACCTCGGGCGCCAAGGCCGGTTTTCCGATCATCGCCGACGATGACCTGACCGTCGCCAAGGCCTTCGACATGCTGCCCGCCGACGCCTATCTGCCGGATGGCCGCACGCCCGCAGACAGCGCCACCGTGCGCGTTGTCTTCATCATCGGGCCGGACAAGAAGCTGAAGCTGTCGATGACCTACCCGATGACCGTGGGCCGCAACTTCGCCGAAGTGCTGCGGGCGCTGGACGCGCTGCAGACCTCGGCCAAGGAGAACGTGGCGCTGCCCGCCAACTGGACGCCCGGCGAGGACGTGATCGTGCCGGTCGCAGTCTCGGACGAGGACGCCATCGCCAAGTACGGCGCCATCGACACCGTGCTGCCCTACCTGCGCAAGGCCAAGCTGAAGGCATAAGCGCTTGCGGCAAGAATGACCGGACGCCCCTGCAGGACACTGCGGGGGCGTTTTTCCTTGGGGCCCGCTTCCTGGCCGCTGCCTGTTCGGTCGCCCGGCTGGCGCCGGGCGCCCGACCGGGGGCTTTGCCCCCGGACCCCCAAGGTATTTTTGGACCAAAGAAGGCGAGGCGCCTTCCCTTGTGTCTTCTGCCCGGACATCCCGGGGCGCGCGTGGGGTGCGGCAGCCTTGTGTCGGTCGCGTGGCTGTTGCGGGGCCCGTGGAGGTGCTTTGCCGGTGGCTGTCCGCCCGGGGGCAGTTGCCATGTCCGGCGCCTTTGCCTAACCCTTTCGGAACGAAAGGAAGCGCCCGCATGAAGCCCTTTGTCCTCGGTTCCCAGACCATCGCCGCCGGAGCGCGGCGGACCGTCGACCTGCCGGTCTCGGTCCTGTCGGATCATACGCCCGTCAATCTTTCGGCCCATGTCATCCACGGCAGGAAACCCGGCCCGGCGGTCTTCGTTTCGGCCGCCATCCACGGCGATGAGGTCATCGGCGTCGAGATCGTCCGCCGCCTGCTGCGCGCCGCGCCGCTGTCGCGGCTGTCCGGCACGCTGATCGCCGTGCCCATCGTCAACAGCTTCGGCTTTCTCAACCAGTCGCGCTACCTGCCGGACCGGCGCGACCTGAACCGGTCGTTCCCCGGCCATGGCGAGGGCTCTCTGGCCGCGCGTCTTGCCGATCTCTTCATGAAGGAGATCGTGCGGCGCTGCGACGTCGGCATCGACCTGCATTCCGCCGCCGTGGGCCGCGAGAACCTGCCGCAGATTCGCCTGACCCCGGGCAGCGCCCGCCTGAAGGAGCTGGGAGAGGCCTTTGCCGCGCCCGTCACGCTGACCTCGAAGGTGCGCGAGGGATCGCTGCGGCTGGAGGCGGGGGCGGCGGGCGTCGACGTGCTGCTTTACGAGGCGGGCGAGGGGCTGCGTTTTGACGAATTCGCGGCGCGGGCCGGGGTCTCTGGCATCCTGCGGGTTCTGGCGAAGCTGGGCTTGATCGCGGGACGCGGCGTGCCGAAGCCGCGCGGGGCATCGGTGTTCTGCGAGCGGTCGTCCTGGGTGCGCGCGCCCTCGGGCGGGTTGCTGCGGACGCTGAAGGCCAGCGGCGAATACGTCACCCGCGGCACGGTGCTGGGCATCGTCACCGACCCCTTCGGAGAGGCGGAGGCCGAGGTTCTGGCCGAGGTCGCGGGCATCGTGATCGGGCGCACCAACCTGCCGGTGGTGAACGAGGGCGACGCGGTCTATCACATCGGCGAGCCTGCCGAGCACAAGCTGGCCCGCGCCGCCGACGGCTTCGAGGCGCATCAGGACGCGCCGCCGCTGTTCGACGAGGACGAGATCATCTGAAGCCGTCCCGCCTCCTCTGCCCCGGGGGTGGATGGGGGCATGTCTGAGCGGGACGAGGGGTCGCGCTGCGCACTGCGCCTGTGTCTCGTCGCTGTCCCAGGCGCGAAGACCCGGCGGGCGCCGTAGGGTCGGGCGGCGACCCTGTGCCCCGGTGCAAAGCAGGAACCGGGTTGCGCCCCGGCGCCCGTGGGTGCAGGTTCGCGGCCACAGCAGCCGGAGACCGCCATGCCCTTCACCCTTGCCACCTGGAACATCAATTCCGTGCGTCTTCGCAAGGATTTGGTGGAGAAACTCCTGACCGAGGAGATGCCGGATGTGCTGTGCCTGCAGGAATGCAAGTCGCCGGTGGACAAGATCCCGCTGGAGGGCTTTCAGGCGCTTGGCTACAACCACATCGTCGCGCGCGGCCAGAAGGGCTACAACGGCGTCGCGATCCTGTCGAAGCTGCCGATCGAGGATGTGGGCGACCGTGATTTCGCAGCCCTCGGCCATGCCCGCCACGTCGCGGCGCGGCTGGAGAACGGCGTCACGGTGCACAACTTCTATGTCCCGGCGGGCGGCGATGTACCGGACCGCGCGGTGAACCTGAAGTTCGGGCAGAAGCTGGACTACCTGTCCGAGATGCGCGACTGGTTCCACGGCGAACGCCCGGAAAAGGCGATCCTTGTCGGCGACCTGAACATCGCCCCGCGCGAGGACGACGTCTGGGACCACAAGAAGATGCTGAAGGTCGTCAGCCACACCCCGGTCGAGGTCGAGGCGCTGGGGGCCACGCAGGACGCGGGCGGCTGGGTCGACATCACCCGCAAGGACCTGCCCGAGGGGCAGCTTTATTCCTGGTGGTCCTACCGCGCCAAGGACTGGGATGCCGCCGACAAGGGCCGCCGCCTGGATCACGTCTGGGCCACCTCCGATATCGCCAACGCGGGGCATTCCAGCCGTATCCTGCGCGCCGCGCGCGGCTGGGAGAAACCTTCGGATCACGCGCCGGTCTTCGCGACCTTCGACCTGTAGGGCGGTTGCGGGAGGCGCGCATGCGCCATGCCCGCCCTCGGGAGGGCGGAGGCGCCTGGTGCGGCCCTGCCGTGAAAGTCGCCGGTCGAACCGCGCGGGGCAGATGTTGCGGGATGCCCCCCGGGGCGGGCATGGCGCCGGCGCGCCGGGTGCGGAGAAGGGCGGCGCGCGTGCTGATCCTGAAGCATCGATATGCGTGCAGCGCCCCTGGCGGATCGGTCGGGGGCTTTGACCGTTCGGTCCACAGGGGCAACTCCCGCAAAGCCTGCATCCTCCTGCGTCGCTTCGGTCGGGGTTGCGCCCGTTCGGACCTCGAAGGCTCCGCCGGAGCCTTCGTCCACCTGCGGCGGATCGGCTGGGCTTACGCCCGTTCGGTCCTGACAGCCTTCCCCCGGAAGCCTGTCCCACCTGCGGCGGATCGGACCTCACCCTTGCAACTGACGGCGTCGTGAGCCATCTAGCCTGTCAAGGAAACCGCAACACGGCGGAGGCGAAGATGCTGGAACTGAATGCTGCGAAGGGCCCCGAGGCGGGCGATCTCGTGAAGGATATCACCGAGGCGGAGTTCATGGCCGAGGTCGTGGACGGGTCGAAAGAGATCCCGGTGATCGTCGATTTCTGGGCGCCCTGGTGCGGGCCGTGCAAGACGCTTGGGCCGCAGCTGGAAGAGGCCGTGAAGGCCGCCAAGGGCGCGGTGAAGATGGTCAAGGTCAATGTCGACGAGGCGCAGGCGATCGCCGGTCAGATGCGCATCCAGTCGATCCCCACGGTCTATGCCTTCTATCAGGGCCAGCCGCTCGACGGCTTTCAGGGCGCGCTGCCGCAGTCCGAGATCAAGGCCTTTGTCGAGCGCGTGGTGCAGGCCGCCGGTGGTGATGCCTCGGGCGGGCTGGACGATGCCGTTGTCGCTGCCGAGGAAATGCTGGAGCAGGGGGCGGCGGTGGACGCGGCCCAGACCTTCGCCGCAATCCTCGAGGAAGACCCCGCCAATGCCAAGGCCTATGGCGGACTGGTGCGGGCGCATGTGGTGCTGGGCGAGCTGGAGCAGGCCGAGGCGATCCTGAACGGCGCGCCGGTCGAGATCTCCAAGGCGCCCGAACTGGAGGCGGCGCATGCGCAGCTGGAACTGGCCAGGCAATCGGCGGGCGTCGGCCCGGTGGCCGAGCTGACCGCGACGGTGGAGGCCGAGCCCGACAACCATCAGGCGCGTTTCGACCTTGCGCAGGCGCTTTATGCCAATGGCGATGCAGAGGGCGCGGTGGCGCAGCTGCTGGACCTGTTCCGGCGGGACCGCGAGTGGAACGACGGCGCCGCGCGGGCGCAGCTTTTCACCATCTTCGAGGCGCTGAAGCCCAACGACCCGGTGGCCCTGAACGGACGCCGGAAATTGTCGTCGATGATATTTGCCTGAGCCCCGGCGCAGGCTACCTGAGACGGCATGACACGGCTGACAGACCTGCCGGGTATGATCCCGGTCTTTCCCCTGCCCGGGGCGCTCCTGCTGCCGCGGGCGCGTCTGCCCCTTCATATCTTCGAACCGCGTTATCTGGCGATGCTCGACGACGCGCTCAAGACGCCGGAGCGGCTGATCGGCATGGTCCAGCCCGCGCCGGTCCCGGGGCGGATGGAAAAGGGGCTGCACCGGATCGGCTGCGCCGGCCGTGTCACCCAGTTCTCGGAAACCGAGGACGGGCGCTACATGATCACCCTCACCGGGATCTCGCGGTTCCGCGTGTCGCAGGAGGTCGAGGGCTTCACCCCCTACCGGCGCTGCGAGGTCTCGTGGCAGGGCTTCGACCGCGACCGCTCTGCCGGGCCCGAGGCGGATGAGTGTTTCGACCGCGACCGGTTCCTGCGGCTGCTCGACCGCTACTTCACCGCCCGCGACCTTCAGGCGGACTGGCAGACGCTGAAGGACGCCGACGACGAGCTGCTGGTGAACTCTCTGTCGATGCTTCTGGACTTCGGTCCCGAGGACAAGCAGGCGCTGCTCGAGGCGCCCTCGCTGGGCACGCGGCGCGAAACGCTGGTGACCCTGATCGAATACCGCATGCGCGGCGGCGAAGGAGACGTGATGCAATGACCCCCCCCGAATTCGACCGCCGCATGCTAGAGGCGCTGATCTGCCCCCAGTCGCAAGGCACGCTGGACTACGACGCCGAGCGGCAGGAGCTGATCAGCAAGCAGGCCAATCTTGCCTATCCGATCCGCGACGGCATCCCGGTCATGCTGGTCGACGAGGCGCGACGGCTGGACCCCTAGCGCCGGGCGCGGCAGCGCTCGGGCCGGAGGGGCGGGACGCCGTGTCCCGGACGCGCACCGGCGATGCGCGGCCTTCGCGAAACGCCGAAGGCACCGGAACCGCGTCGCTAGCCCGCCAGCGCCCGCGCCAGCACCGCAGCATCGACATTCCCGCCCGATACGGTGGCGATCACCGTGTCGGCCTCCAGCGCCTCTGACCGGAACAGCGCGGCGGCCAGCGCCACCGCGCCGCCCGGCTCTGCGACGATCTTCAGGTGCCGCAGCGCAAGGGCCATGGCCTGCAAGACCTCTGCATCCGAGACCGACAGGCCCGGACCGCAGAGGCGGGCGTTGATCGGAAAGGTGATTTCTCCGGGGGTGGGCGTCAGGATGGCGTCGCAGAGGCCGCCCGCCTCCTGCGTGTTGCTCTGCCGCGTGCCGCTGGCCAGCGATCGGGCGGTGTCGTCGAAGGCCTCGGGCTCGGCGGGGCGGACGCGCAGGCCCGGGGCGCGGGCCTCCAGCGCCAGCGCGATCCCGGCGGTCAGCCCGCCCCCGCCGCAGCAAACCAGCACCTCGGCCCGGTCGATGCCCTGTTCGGCGGCCTGTTCGGCGATCTCCAGCCCGCAGGTGCCCTGTCCGGCGATGACCTCGGGTTCGTCATAGGGCCTGATCAGGGTCAGCCCGCGCGTCTCGGCCAGCCTTGCGCCGATGGCCTCGCGGCTCTCGCCGCCGCGGGTGTAAAGCACCACCTCGCCCCCCAGGGCCTTGGTGCCCTCGATCTTCGCGGCGGGGGCGTCCTGCGGCATGATAATCACCGCAGGCACCCCGAACAGCTGCGCCGCCCGCGCGATGCCCTGCGCATGGTTGCCCGAGGAATAGGCGAGGATGCCGCGCGTGCGGACCTCCGGGGGCAGGGCCGAAACCGCCGCATAGGCGCCGCGGAACTTGAAGCTGCCGGTGTGCTGCAGGCATTCCGGCTTCACGAAAACCCGCCGCCCGGCGATGGCATCCAGATGCGGCGAGGACAGCAGCGGCGTCCGGCGTGCAATGCCCTTCAGGCGGGTTGCGGCGGCCTCGATTTTCTCGATGTTCATGGCGGTCCTTTCCGGGGCGGTTCTGCGGCGCCATGGGGAGGCGGGGCGCCCGGAAAAGTCAAGCACTTGCGCCGCGCAGGTCACCGGGGCAGGGTCCGGTGCATGATCCGGCTGAATGCCATTCCAAACCGGCCCGTTCGACAGGGGTCAGCCGTCCGCCAGGGGGCAGGCCGCGCGGCTGACCCGCGAGGCAAGGCGGCGGCCATGCTGCGGCGGGGGATGACTGTGCGGCGCCGGACAACCGCCCCGAGCGGCGCGCCCCGGGGCCGGCCATGATCCGCCGCACGTCGGTCCGCGCGGACGGCCAGCGCAGCGAGGCCTTCTTCTCGACCTGCGGGGTCTATCGCTATGGGCTGCGGCGGGTCTGGCGCGAGGGCGCCGACGAGGTGCTCTTCGTGATGCTCAACCCCTCGACCGCCGACGAGACGCGCAACGACCCGACCATCGAACGCTGCCAGCGCCGGGCCGAGGCGATGGGCTTCGGCGGGCTTCGGATCGCCAATCTTTTCGCGTATCGCGCCACGCATCCGCGCGACCTGAAGGCCGCGCCGGCGCCGGTCGGCCCCGGGAACGACGCCCTGCTGCGCGACTGGGCCCGGGGCGCCGCGCTGACCGTCGCCGGCTGGGGTGTGCATGGCGGCCTGCTGAACCGGGGGCCGGAGGTGGCGGGCTGGCTGGGCCCCGCAAGCCACCTTGGCCTGACCCGCGACGGCCACCCGCGCCACCCGCTTTACGTGGCCTATGCCACCGCCCCGATGCCCTGGCCGGAGGCGCGGCGCTACCTCCGGCCCGCCTGAAGGGGCGTTGCCGATCCGCCGCGCCCGGGGCGCCCGGTCCCGCGGGGGGATTGCCTTGGCCTGCGGTTCTGGCCTCCTGCTAGCGAAAGGACCACCGGAGAACAGCGCGATGGATAGACCGCAGGAGGATCTGGACAGGCTGCACAGGGACCTGGGTCGCCTGGCCGACGAGGTCGGCGCCTTCAATGCGCATCGGCTGGTGCGGGTTCACAACAATGTCTGGCGCCTGATGTGGTGGCAATTCCTGCGCGGACTGGCCTTCGGCCTTGGCACGGTTGTCGGGGCGACGGCGCTGGTCTCGGTGGTGGCGCTGATCCTCGGGCAAATCGAGTTCATCCCGATCATCGGAGAGATCGCCCGGGCCATCATCGAGGAAATCAACGGCCCGTGACGGCCCGGGTCCGTTAACCTTTCAGGCTGAAAGCGTTTGATCGGTCAATCTCTGTCTGGGATAGTCGTGGCGGCCTGTCATGAGGACGGGAATGGGGCGGAACCATGCTGTTTCTCACTGGATTGCTTGGAATGATGGCGCTGGGATCGATCGCGATCGTCAGCACCGGCCTGCCGGAAGACGATCCCGACGCCGCGCCCGAGCGGGATGCCGAAGGGGAGGCCGAGGGGGACACCGACCAGACGCAGGGCGATGGCCGGGCGTGGTTCGAGGCGGGGGACGAGGGTGACGGTGAGGAGGGCGGGTCGCTGCTGGCCCGGCTTGGCGTCACCACCGAGGGTGACGCGGATGACGAAACCCTCTCTGGCACGGAATTCGACGACCGCATATCCGGCGGCGCGGGCAACGACAGCCTCGACGGGCTGGGCGGCGGCGACGACCTGCTGGGCGGAGCGGGCGACGATACGCTTCAGGGCGACTGGAGCGACGACACCATCCACGGCGAAGGCGGAAACGACAGCCTCGACGGCGGCGAGGACAACGACGAACTCTACGGTCATGACGGCGACGATATCCTGATGGGCGGCCCCGGCGTCGACAGCCTTGTCGGCGGTCTGGGCAACGACCTGATGCTGGGCGACGCGGGCGCCGATGCCCTCTTGGGCCGTGAGGGCGGTGATACGCTGGAGGGCGGGGCCGGGGTGGACACGCTCTTTGGCGGCTGGGGCAACGACGTGATCGTCGGCGCCATGCCGGACGAGACGGGGGCCGATACGGACGAGGGCGACTTCCTGAACGGTGGCGACGGGGCCGATACGCTGGTGGGCGGCAATGGCGACATGCTGCAGGGCGGTGCGGGTGCGGATCGGCTGCTGCTGGGGGACTGGATCACCTCCGCCGCATCCAGCCTGCTGGACTATGACGCGGCGGAGGACCAGATCATGGTGGTCTTCGACGACAGCGACGAGGCCGCCGACCCGCAGCTGTCGCTGCGCATCAGCGCGGAGGATCCCGAGACGACGGAGATCGTGCTGGACGGCGTCGTGATTTCGACCCTGCCGACGGCGGTTGCGCCGGGGCTGGACGCCATCGTGCTGGTCGGGGAAAGCGTGGCGGACCAGATCGCCTTTGGCTGACCGGGACCGTGACGCCTTGCCGGGGCCGGGGCGGCTGGCCCTTCCCATCCCGAAGGGAATCGCGTAGAGAGGCACATCCGCGCGATGCGGATACTCTCCACGGGCCTTGCTGGACGACATCCCGGCTTGCGCCATAACCCTCGATCCGAAAGGAGCCCCCGATGTCGATCACGGTCGAAGAAAAAAACCGCCTGATGAAAGAATATGCCACCAAGGAAGGCGACACCGGTTCGCCCGAAGTGCAGGTGGCCATCCTGACGTCGCGCATCAGCACGCTGACCGAACACTTCAAGACCCACAAGAAGGACAACCACTCGCGTCGTGGCCTTCTGAAGCTGGTGGCTCAGCGCCGCAAGCTGCTGGACTACCTGAAGGGCAAGGAAGAAGCGCGCTACCAGGATCTCATCAAGCGCCTCGGCATTCGCCGCTAAGCCGCGACGGCCGGATCCGCTGGTGATCCGGTCTATCCCCCGCGGCCAACGAGAAGCGACTTACCTCGTACGAGGGACAGGGCGCCCGTCTTCGGAAACGGAGGCGGGCGTTTTCCGTGCCGGGGCCTGTGCGGAGGCCCGCGGCCGGGGTGTTTCGCCTGCCTTTGGCAGGCGCCCGGCTGGGGAGGCTTCGCCTCCCCAGACCCCTCCAAGGTATTTGAAGACCAAAGAAGAGGGGGCGGGGCGTTTTTGGGACAGGCTCGGCCGATTTGCGGGATGAGGGGGGCGGGTCTGCGGCGCCTTTTGGGGCGTGCGGCTGGTTTCCTGGGGGCGCGGGGGTGCGGGCCTGCCGGGGAAGGGCCGTGGGGCGCGCGGCCCTGTGTCTGGGGGCTGGCTGGCCTGTCAGAGGGGGCGGGACGCGGTCTGATGTTGTGCGGGCGCCTTCCCGGGCAGGATTTGCATCGCACCCCGTGGACAGAAGGGCCGCGAGACCCTATCTAGGCGTGCCATGGCCAAGAAACCCGACAGCAACCCGAATTACAAGGTGATCGCCGAGAACCGGCGCGCGCGCTTCGATTATGCCATCGAAGAGGATCTCGAATGCGGGATCATCCTGACCGGCTCCGAGGTGAAGTCGCTGCGCGAGAACACCTCGAATGTCGCCGAAAGCTATGCGGCGGTCGAGGACGGCGAGTTGTGGCTGGTGAATTCCTACATCGCCCCCTACGAGCGCGCCATGTTCGGCCATGAAGAGCGGCGGCGGCGCAAGCTGCTGTGCTCCAAGCGCGAGTTGTCGCGGCTGTGGAACGAGACCCAGCGCAAGGGCATGACGCTGGTGCCGCTGGTGCTGTATTTCAACCACAAGGGCATCGCGAAGCTGAAGATCGGCATCGCCAAGGGCAAGAAAAACCACGACAAGCGCGAGACCGAGGCCAAGCGCGACTGGAGCCGCCAGAAGCAGCGTCTGCTGAAAGAGCGCGGCTGAAACTGGCGCGGCGGCGCCGGGCTGTTGCGCGCTGTCCCTTGCCGGGGGTGCCGCGAATGGCGGGGCCGGAGGCTGATGCTTGCAACGGGCCGCGTCTGTGGCTAGGCAAGGCCAAGCTGACAAGACGGGGGGCGGCATGGCTGCTGTGGACGATCCCAAGACGCTGGTCTCGACCGGCTGGCTGGAGAAACACCTGAACGATCCCGACCTGCGCATCCTCGATGCCAGCTGGTACCTGCCCGACATGGGCCGGGACGGGCGCGCCGAATATGCCGCCGCGCATATCCCCGGCGCGCGGTTCTTCGACATCGACGACGTGTCGGACGCGCGCTCGGACCTGCCGCACATGGCCCCGGCACCGGAAAAGTTCATGAGCCGCATGCGCGCCCTGGGTGTCGGTGACGGCCATCAGGTGGTGATCTACGACGGCGCCGGCCTGTTTTCGGCGGCGCGCGTCTGGTGGCTGTTCCGCCTGATGGGGCAGGACAGCGTGGCCGTGCTGGACGGCGGTTTGCCGAAGTGGCAGGCCGAGGGCCGGCCGGTCGAGGACCTGCCGCCGATGATCCGCGACCGCCACATGACGGCGCGGCGCCAGGCCCATCTGGTGCGCGACGTCACGCAGGTCTCCGCCGCGGTGAAGCTGAAGGATACCGAGGTAGTGGATGCCCGCTCTGCCCCGCGCTTCCGTGGCGAGGCGCCGGAACCGCGCGAGGGCCTGCGGCCCGGCCATATCCCCGGCTCGAAGAATGTGCCCTACCGCGCCGTTCTGGCCGAGGACGGCACGATGAAGGATGCGGAGGCGCTGCGCGGCACCTTCGAGGCGGCCGGCGTGGACTTGTCGAAGCCGGTCATCACCACATGTGGGTCGGGCGTGACCGCCGCCGTGCTCAGCCTCGCGCTCGAGGTCATGGGCAAGGGTGACCACTCGCTTTATGACGGGTCCTGGGCGGAATGGGGTGCCTTCCCGACGCTGCCCGTCGCAACCGGAGAAGACTGATGTTCGAGACGCTCAAGGAGCAACCCGCCGACAAGATCCTGCAGCTGATGCAGCTGTACAAGGAGGACCCGCGCGAGAACAAGATCGACCTTGGCGTCGGCGTCTACAAGGATGCCAGCGGCAATACCCCGATCATGCGCGCGGTGAAGGCGGCGGAAAAGCAGCTGTGGGAAGCCGAGCAGACCAAGGCCTATACCGGGCTTGCGGGCGATCCGGCCTATGGCGATGCCATGGTGTCGCTGGTGCTGGGCGATGCGGTGCCGCGGAGCCAGGTCGCGGCGGCGGCGACGCCGGGCGGCACCGGCGCGGTGCGGCAGGCCTTCGACATGATCCGCATGGCGAATCCCGCCGCACGGGTCTTCGTCAGCGATCCGACCTGGCCGAACCACCTGTCGATCCTCAAGCACATGCAGATCGAGACCGTGCCCTACCGCTATTTCGACGACGAGACGCGCGGCGTCGACTTCGACGGCATGATGGCGGACCTGGACGCGGTGAAGGCCGGTGACGTGGTGCTGGTGCATGGCTGCTGCCACAACCCGACGGGCGCCAACCTGAACATGACCCAGTGGCAGGCGCTGGTCGACCTGCTGCTGGCCAAGGGCGCGGTGCCCATGGTCGATATCGCCTACCAGGGCTTTGGCGACGGGCTTGAGGAAGACGCGCAGGCGGTGCGGCTGGTCGCATCCTCGGTGCCCGAGTGCCTGATCGCGGCCTCCTGTTCCAAGAACTTCGGCATCTACCGCGAGCGCACGGGCCTTCTGATGGCCGTGGCGCAGGACCCGGCGAAGCAAAAGCTCAACCAGGGCACGCTGAACTACCTGAACCGGCAGAACTTCTCGTTCCCGCCGGACCACGGCGCGCGGCTGGTGACCATGGTGCTGACCGACGGGGCCCTGCGCGCCGACTGGGCGGCAGAGCTGGAAGAGGTCCGCAACACCATGCTGGGCCTGCGCGCGCAGCTGGCGAGCGAGCTGCAGCGGCTGTCGGGCTCCGACCGCTTCGGCTTCATCGCGCAGCACCGGGGCATGTTCTCGCGCATCGGCGCCACGCCCGAACAGGTGCAGAAGATGCGCGACGATTTCGGCGTCTACATGGTGGGCGATTCGCGGATGAACATCGCCGGGCTGAACCAGAGCACCGTGCCGATCCTCGCCGAGGCCATCGTCAAGGCAGGCGTCTGACGCCACGGGGGCCGGGCAGGCAGGTCCTGCCCCACCCGCCCTCGGGATCCCGGTGCGGTTTCCCTCAACGGGGTGCCTGCCGGCACGCCGGATGCCCCGGCCCCCCTCCTGTCCTCCCCCCGCCACGCCGGGGGAGGGACCGCCTTTCGGGCCGGCCCCGAAACAGGGGTGTCTCTCTTTCCGCTCAGCCCTGTGGCCCGCCTTGGGCGGTCCGGGCGGGGCGTCATCGGACCCGGTCTTTGCGCGGGGCCCATGGCTGCGCGGACTCTTTCCGAAAATACCGTCTTTCCCGGACAATCGGCATTCCCTTCAGCCGCCGTGCCGCGCGCGGCTGTCCTCGGGGGCCTGCGCCCGATCCTCCTTGCCGTAATCGCGCAGCACATGCGCCACCCGCAGCCGGTATCCGGCGAACAGCCCGCCGCGCCCGGCCTCCTGCGCCGCGCGGTGCTTTTCCAGCTGGCGCCAGCGGTCGACCGCCGCCTCGTCCTCGAAGAAGCTGATCGACAGCAGCTTGTCCGGGTTCGTCAGGCTCTGGAACCGCTCGACCGAGATGAAGCCCTCCACCTGTTCCACGAGGGGCCGCATGGTGGCGGCGATGTCGAGATAGGCCTGCTTGCGTCCCTCCGCCGGGGTCACTTCGAAGATGATGGCGATCATGGTTTCCTTCCTCCGATACGCCAGAGTGATCCACCGCCCGCTCCGGCACAAGCCGCACTCAACTCCGCAGGCGACCGCCCTTGTGAGTGCCCCTCATCTGCGGGACCGGCGCGGGCATGTCGCGCGGATGCCGCCCGTGCCCGCTGGCAAGATCGGCCCGCGCCCCCGCCGGATCGGCACCGCCCCCCGTTTCTTCTGTCCGGAAATATCCCGGGGGGCTGCGCAGCAGCGGGGGCATGTTGTCTGCATGCCTTTGGCATGACGCCCCCTCCGCCCCCTCAACCGGCGTCAGCAGATGCCGCAGCAGGGCCACCGGATGTGCGCGCAGGGACAGCCGCATGGCGACGTAATCCTCCACCACCTCCTCGCCGGGGGTCATCGCGGGCAGCGCGGCCAGCGCCTCGGCAATCGCCTCGCCGTCCATGTCGCGGGCAAACAGCGGCAGGTCCGGCCCCGGCGCCAGTGCCCTGGCCTCCCACAGGGCGGCGCGCCGGGTCAGCGCCAGCGTGGCAAAGACATCGGCCTCGGCCAGCCGCGACAGCACCGCAGGCCCCAGCCCGGCCCGCCGCCAGACGTCCCGCACCGACCGGTAGCCGTTGCCGCGCGCGGCGGTCAGCCACTGCATGTCTTCTTCTGTCAGCCCGCGCACCTGCCGGAACCCCAGCCGCAGCGCCAGGGCTCCGCAGCCGTCGCGTTCGATCGTATTGTCCCAGTAGCTGGCGTTCACGTCGACGGGCAGCACCGTCACCCCGTGCTCACGCGCGTCCCGCACGATTTGCGCGGGTGCGTAGAAGCCCATGGGCTGGGCGTTCAGCAGCGCGCAGGCGAAGATCGCCGGGTGGTGGCACTTGATCCAGGCCGAGGCATAGACCAGAAGCGCGAAGCTTGCCGCATGGCTCTCGGGGAAACCATAGGATCCGAAGCCCTCGATCTGGGAAAAACAGCGCTCGGCAAACTCTGCCTCGTAGCCGTTGCGCGCCATGCCGCGCAGGAACCGTCCGCGAAACTCTGACACGCTGCCGTGTTTCTTGAAGGTCGCCAGCGAGCGCCGCAGCCGGTCCGCCTCGTCCGGCGAGAACCCCGCCCCGGTGATGGCGATCTGCATCGCCTGCTCCTGGAACAGCGGCACGCCCAGCGTCTTGCCCAGAACCCGCCCCAGCGCGTCCGAGGGGAAGGACACCTGCTCCTCGCCGTTGCGCCGCCGGATATAGGGATGCACCATGTCACCCTGGATGGGGCCGGGCCGGATGATCGCCACCTCGATCACCAGGTCGTAGAAGCAGCGTGGCCGCATCCGGGGCAGGAAGTTCATCTGCGCCCGGCTTTCCACCTGGAAGACGCCGATGCTGTCGGCGCGGCACAGCATGTCGTAGACGCGCGGATCCTCGGGCGGCAGCGTGGCCAGCGTATGCCGCTCGTTGTGCTCGGATGCGATCAGCTCGAAGGCCTTGCGGATGCAGGTCAGCATGCCAAGGCTCAGCACGTCGACCTTCAGGATCCCCAGCGCGTCGATGTCGTCCTTGTCCCAGCAGATCACCGTGCGGTCTTTCATCGCGGCGTTCTCGATCGGCACAAGCTCGTCCAGCCGCCCCTCGGTCACGATGAAGCCGCCGACGTGCTGCGACAGGTGGCGCGGAAAGCCCTGGATCTCCTGCACCAGCTCCAGCGTCTGCGCCAGCCTGCGGTCGGTCGGGTCCAGCCCGATCTCGCGCATCCGCTCCGCCTCGACCCCATGGGTGGAAAAGAACCCCCAAAGCTGCGAGGAAAGCGCCCCGATGGTGTCGCGCGACAGGCCCATGGCCGCGCCGACCTCGCGGATCGCGCGCTTGCCGCGGTAGTGGATGACAGTGGCGCAGAGGCCGGCGCGATGCCGCCCGTAGGTCCGGTAGATATGCTGGATCACCTCTTCGCGGCGCTCGTGCTCGAAATCCACGTCGATGTCGGGCGGCTCGTCGCGGGCCTCGGACACGAAGCGCTCGAAGACCATGGTGCCGATCTCGGGGCTGACAGAGGTCACGCCCAGACAGTAGCACACCACGGAATTCGCCGCCGACCCGCGCCCCTGGCAGAGGATGTCGCGGCTGCGCGCAAAGGCCACGATATCGCGCACGGTCAGGAAATAGGGCTCGTAGCGCAGCTTGGCGATCAGGGTCAGCTCATGCTCCAGCAGGGTCCGCACGCTCTCGGGCGCGCCCTGCGGATAGCGCCAGCCCAGCCCCTCCAGCGCCAGCCGCCGCAGCCGGTCCGTGGGTGTCTCGCCCTCGGCGATCTCCGAGGGGTACTCGTAGCGCAGCGACCCAAGGTCGAAACGGCAGTCCCGGGCCAGCGCCGCCGCCCGGTCGACGGCGCCCTCATGGGCCGCGAACAGCCGCCGCATCTCATCCTCCGACCGCATCCGCCGCTCGGCATTGGGCAGGGCGTCGCGGCCAAGGTGATCCACCCGCCGCCCGGTGCGGATCGCGGTCATGACATCCGCCAGCCGCCGCCGCCGCCCGTGGTGCATCAGCGGCTCGGCACTGGCCAGCGTCTCAAGCCCCAGCCGCTCCGCCAGTGCCGCCTGCCGGTCCAGCCGGGCCCCGTCGCGCCCGTCGTAGCGCGGCGCCATGGCCAGATGCGGGCGCACCCGCAGGCGCGCCAGCAAGGCCCGGACCTCGGTCAGCCAGCCCTGCCGCACCGCGCCCGGCGGGTGCAGGATCAGCCGCAGCCCCCCGGGATCGTCCGGCAGATCCGCCAGGTGCAGCAGGCATTCCCCCTTCGCCGCCCGCTGCCGCCCGGTGCTGATCATCCGGCACAACAGCGCCCAGCCCGCGCGCGAGGCGGCCAGGGCGGTCATCTCCACCCCCTCGGCAAAGACCAGCCGCGCGGCGGGGATCAGCCGCGGCACATGGCAAATGTCCAGCGAGGGCGCAGGCAGGGCGCCTTCGGGCGCCACCGGCCCCATGGGTCCGGTGCGCGCCTCTTCCCGCGCGCGCTCGGCCACCTGGTGGCGAATCTCCCTTGCCTGCGAAAAGGCCCGCACGATGCCGGCGACGGAATTGCGGTCGGCGATGGCAATGGCCCCGATTCCGCAGAAGGCGGCCCGTTCCATGAACTCCTCGGGATGCGAGGCCCCGGTGAGAAAGGTGAAATTCGAGGTGATGCAGAGCTCGGCGAACATGCCCGGAAGCATAGTTCATTTTTTGTTCTCTTTCGAGTCCCCCCCCTGGAACAGGCCGACGCGGCGGGCGCTGCCGGTTCTGCCGTCTTCTTTGGTCCTCAAAATACCTCGGGGGAGGCCGCAGGCCGGGGGCAGGGCCCCCCGCGACCGCTCCGGCCCCGTCCCGGGTGAAGACCAAGCGCCGCGCTCCAAATCACGCCGCGCCGGTCGGGAGGCATCAGCGACCCGCAACCGCTCAGCCCGGCGGGCCTGGGCCGGCCGCGCTGACCGCCCTCAGGCCGGGCGGAAGGCGTCTCTCTTCCGCTCCCCGCAGGACGCCGCGCCCTGTGGCATCCCTGGCCATCGATGCGCCTCTCGCGACCGGTGCGCGTGCGGGTTTCGCGAAGCCGCCCGGATCGCAGGCGCGGTGCCGTGAACCGGCGCTTTACCCGGCCGACCGGCTGCGTTACCCAGCAGGCAAGGGCACCGGGCAGGGACAGCCGTGGGCGATTTTGCGACCTTGAGCCTTGAGGGCAGCGGGCTGGCGCGGCAACCGCGGGTGCCCCCGGACAAGCGTGCCAAGGGCTACGCGGACCGCTTCGACGCCACGACGCTGTGGCTGGACGCGGTCTGGACCGGTCACGAGGTGGTCCTTGTCTGCCCCCGGCTCAACACCCTGCGGGCGCCGGTGTCACGCGCCGCCTTTGCGCTGGACGGCAGGCCCGTGCGCGCCCGCCTGCGCCGCTACTACCGTCATACGCTGATCGCGCTGAAGGCCCCGGTCCGGCCGGACAGGGTTTCCGTCCGGATCGGCGACTGGGTCGGAGAGACCGGGGTTCACGGGCCGCAGACCGCCGGTTTCGCGGGCCTGAACGTGCTGATGACCCTGTCCAAGGACAATGATCCCGCGTGGGTCGAGGATTGGGCGCGGTTCCATGTGCGTCACCACGGGGCTCAGGCCTGCCTTTTCGTCGACAACGGGTCTGCGGAATACGGACCCGAGGCAATCCGCCCGGCGCTGGAGCGCGCGGGCCTTTCGCGGTCGGTGATCCTGTCGACCCCGCTGCGGTACGGGCCGCGCGGCAAGCCGCCCTTCGTCAATGCCGAGCTGTTCCTGCAGACCGGGGTGATGAACGTGCTGCGCCTGCGCTTCCTGAAGCAGGCGCGGGCGGTGCTGAACTGCGACATCGACGAGCTGGTGATGACCCCGGGCCGGACGGTCTTCGACCTCGCCGCCGGCTCGTCGCGCGGTTTCGTGCAGTTCCCGGGCCGCTGGGTGCATCCGGCGCCGGGCTCGCAGGGCTGGTCATGGCATGCCCGCCACACCCATGCGGACAGCCCGGCGCGGCCCTGCCCGTCGAAATGGTGCATCGTGCCGGAGGGTCCGCTGGGGCGGCTGCAGTGGCGCCCGCATGAACTGGAAGGGCTGCCCCTTCCGTGGCGCTTTCGCGCCGACGGCGCTTGGTTCTATCACTGCCGGGCCATCACCAACGGGTGGAAGTCGCAGAGCCGCACCGAGGTCAACGAGAACACGGTGCCCGACGAGGCTCTGACCGCCGCGCTCGACGCGGCGGAAATGCCGCATCGGGCGGGTTGAAAACGCGGGCCCCGGGCGCCAGATTCCCGGTGGTCCGCCCGATCCGGGCCTCATGATCCCTGCGCCCGGCCAGCAGGCCGCGCGCCGTCGTCCGCCGTTCGGCGGCAGCGCGGCGATCCGGGGCAGGGGGCAGGGGCGGGATCGGTGCCAAAATGCAACACAAGGAGAGCCCCTGAATGGCCAGTCCTGCAATGGTCCTGTTCGCCCCGTCGATCGCGCTGTGGATCGGCGCGCAGTCGTGGCGGCGCAAGCGTCTGAAGCGCGCGGCCGGGGATCTTCCGACGAAGCTGCGGCGCCTGCTGGGGCCAGAGCCGGATTACCTGCCGCCCGAGGGCGGCGCCGCATCGCCCGAGATGGCGGATTACGCGAAACTGCACCGCAAGACCGGGCGTGTGGCCAATGCGGTCGGGCTGCTGGCCTGTCTCTGGCTGCTGTTTGTCGCCTATCTCGCTCTGCAGGGCCATGCCCTGCCCTGACGGCAGGGGTAAATCCCCCGCGCAGATCGCGCGTCTGGAGGGCGCATGGGGCCCGATTCGCCGCCGCCGTGACGGCTTTGCGCGGCAGGGAGTGGTTTCTGGATCGCGGGCTGCGCCCGCTGCGTTGAGAATCCGCAGCGCAGGTGTTATATCAGGGTCACACCCGGCGCCGGGGTGTGGCACGGCGCGAGCAATATAGGAGGACTATGTCCTGTCTGCGACGGCATATGCGGCGGAAGCCGCAGCACAAGGTGCGGCGATGGGTGCCGTGACCTCCAGCAAACCCGATGGCGAAGCCCTGCTTGCCAGGGTTTTTACCCTGCTCTCCGACAACAAGGCCGAGGATATCGTGCAGATCGACCTGCGCGGCAAATCCTCTGTCTGCGATCACATGGTGATCTGCTCCGGCCGTTCGTCGCGGCAGGTCAGCGCGCTGGCGGAGAAACTGGCCGATACGCTCAAGGCGGAATACGGCATCCTCAGCCAGACCGAGGGCCGCGACACCGGCGACTGGGTGCTGATCGACGCGGGCGACGTGGTCGTCCATGTCTTCCGCCCCGAAGTGCGCGAGTTCTACCAGTTGGAAAAGATGTGGCAGCCCGTGGGGGCCGCGACCGGGGCCTGACGACGGGCCATGCGGGTGCATCTTTGCGTTGTGGGCCGGCTGAAGGCCGGTCCCGAACACGCGCTTGTTTCAGACTACATCAAGCGATTCGACCGCAGCGGGCGGGCCATGGGGCTGGGCCCGGTGACGGTGCATGAAGTTGACGACCGCAAGGGCGGTGGCATGGCCGGGGAAGCCATGCTGCTGCGCCGCGCCCTGCCCACGGGCGCGCGGCTTTGCGTGATGGACGAACGCGGGCGGGTGATGGGCTCCCCGGCCTTTGCCGAAAGGCTGGCGGACTGGCGCGATACCGGGACGCAGGACCTGGCCTTCGTGATCGGCGGCGCGGACGGGATCGACCCCGCCCTGCGCGCCGAGGCGGATTTCGCGCTGAGCTTCGGAGAGATGGTCTGGCCGCATATGCTGGTGCGGGTGATGCTGACGGAACAGCTGTATCGTGCCGCGTCGATCCTTGCGGGGGCGCCTTACCACCGGGCGTGATGGCCGGTTGCGGCGGGGCTGGGGGCTCTGCCCCCGGCCTGCGGCCTCCCCCGAGGTATTTTCGGACCAGAGAAGGGCGGGTCAGCTGTAGGCGATCCAGAGCAGGACCGCGCCCAGGATGACCCGGTAGATCACGTAGGGCGTGAAGCTGACGGACTGCAGCAGGCGCATCATCAGCGTCAGCGCGCCGAGGGCCGCGACAAAGGCAAAGGCGGCGGCGATCGCGCCGTCGCGGGCGGCGGCGGCATCGGCGGTGGATGCGACCTCGAGGCCCAGCAGGGTGCCGGAGGCGATGATCGTCGGGATCGACATCAGCATGGCCAGCTTGGCGCCGTCCTGGCGCGTGTAGCCCAGCCGCCGCGCCGCCGTGATGGTGATGCCCGACCGCGAGGTGCCCGGGATCAGCGCCACCGCCTGCCACAGGCCCATGGTGATCGCGTCCCGCAGGTTCCAGTCCGCATCGGTCTTGACCGTGGGGCTGCGGCTGTCCGCCCACCAGAGAACCAGCCCGAAGCCCAGCATCGCCCAGCCGATCACCGCGACGGAGCGCAGGGCGTCGTCCAGCCCGGTGAGTTTCAGCGCCAGCCCCGCGAGGATCACCGGGATGGTGGCCATCAGCAGAAGGAAGGCCAGTTCGGCGCCCGGCGTGTCGCGGCGCCCGGTCAGCAGGCGCAGCGTGCCCGAGGCGGCCAGCGCCACATCGCGGCGGAAGTAGAGAATCACCGCGAAAAGCGTGCCGAGGTGCACGGCGACGTCGATCACCTGCCCCTGATCCTGCATGCCGGTCAGCGAGGGCAGGAGAATCAGGTGCCCCGAGGAGGAGACCGGCAGGAATTCCGTAACACCCTGGATGAGCGCGAGAATCAGGAGCTGGGTGAGGGGCATTGGGGTCATCCGGTTTGGGGTCACCTGCCGGGTATAACCCCATGTTCCGGATTGGAAAGAAACGAATTAGGTATATGATCGGACCTAATTTTGGATGCCGGGCGTGGATCGGAGGTGGGTAGCGCCAGATTTTTCTGCATATAGGTCAGTAGTTGTGACTTTTAATTCGGTTTCGGCTTCTGTATCAGGTGCGGGAGCTTTGACGCACCCAATTTCTGGAAAAGGCACGTACTATGGCAAAGCAGCCGATGCTTAAGTTTGTCACGACTCAGCGGGAGATGCCCGCAAAGCGCGAGGCTGATGTCCGGAATCGGGACTTTGCCGAAATTTACGCCGAATATGCCGACCAGAAGGCCAGGGAGCAGGCATCGCGGTGTTCGCAATGCGGCGTGCCCTACTGCCAGAGTCACTGCCCGCTGCACAACAACATCCCCGACTGGCTGAACCTGACCGCCACGGGCCGCCTGAAGGAGGCCTATGAGATCAGCCAGGCCACCAATACCTTCCCCGAGATCTGCGGCCGCATCTGCCCGCAGGACCGCCTGTGCGAAGGCAATTGCGTGATCGAGCAGTCGGGCCATGGCACCGTGACCATCGGCTCTGTCGAGAAATACATCACCGACACGGCCTGGGAAGAGGGCTGGGTGACGCCCGCCGCCCCCGAGGTCGAGCGCAAGGAAAGCGTCGGAATCATCGGTGCCGGGCCGGGCGGCCTGGCCGCCGCCGACATGCTGCGCCGGGCCGGGGTGCAGGTGACGGTCTACGACCGCCACGACCGCTCGGGCGGGCTGCTGACCTATGGCATCCCCGGCTTCAAGCTGGAGAAAGAGGTGGTCATGCGCCGCAACCAGCAGCTTGAGGCGGGCGGCGTGCGCTTCGTCCTGAACTGCCGGGTGGGCGAGGACATGTCCTTCGAGGAGATCCGCGCGCAGCATGACGCGGTCATCATCGCCACCGGCGTCTACAAGAGCCGCGATCTGGGCGGGCCGGGCGCGGGCGCCAAGGGCATCGTCAAGGCCATCGACTACCTGACCGCCTCGAACCGGGTCGCCAATTTCGGCGATACCGTGGCCGAGTACGACAGCGGCGAGTTGAACGCCAAGGGCAAGAAGGTCGTGGTGATCGGCGGCGGCGACACGGCGATGGACTGCGTGCGCACCGCGATCCGGCAGGGCGCCGAGAGCGTCAAATGCCTGTACCGCCGCGACCGGGCAAACATGCCGGGATCGCAGCGCGAGGTGCAGAATGCCGAGGAAGAAGGCGTGCAGTTCGAATGGCTGACCGCGCCGGCGGGCTTCAGGTCCGGCGAGACTGACGCCGTGGGTTCGGTGATCGTGCAGAAGATGCGCCTTGGCCTGCCCGATGCCAGCGGACGCCAGTCGCCCGAGGTGATCGAGGGGGCGGATTACGACGAGCCCGCCGACCTGGTGATCAAGGCGCTGGGCTTCGAGCCCGAAGAGCTGCCGACGCTCTGGGGCTGCCCCGAGCTGGAGGTCACGCGCTGGGGCACCGTGAAGGCGCAGTTCACCAGCGGGCGCACCGCGCTGGAAGGCGTCTACGCGGTGGGCGACATCGTGCGCGGCGCATCCCTGGTGGTCTGGGCGATCCGCGACGGGCGCGACTGCGCCGAGGCGATCCTGGGCGATCTGAACAGCCGCGCCGCCGCCATCGCGGCGGAGTGACGCGACAGCCGGTCCCGGCGCGGCGGTCTGCGTGCAGGCAATCGGCGCCGGGCCTGGCCGGTGGAACGGGCAACGCAACAGGGATCGACCGGGTCGGCGGTGCCGGCCCCTGGAGGGTTTAAGGGTGAGAACGGGGAATGCCATCGCGGGTCTGGCGGGCGGTCTGACGATCGCCGCGACGGCCTGTGGCGCGGCGGCACCCGCGCGGGCCGGGGCGCTTTTCGAGCCGCCCGCGGGCTGCGCGGTCTATCTGACCACGCAGAACCGCGACAGCTGTCCCACCGTGGACCCGGATCAGCGCAGGATCCATGGCTCGGTTCCCGGCTCGGGCGCCGGGGGCGGTCGTATCGACGGCGATGCGCGGCGGGTCGAAAGCGGCCCCGTGGCAGAGCCGGACCGGAGGCGCAGCCTGCGGCCCGATGCGGCGACCCGCGGCTCGCGCGCCTTGAACGCGGCCGGGGGGAAGGTCTGCGCCGTCATCGCGCGCAGCGGCGGCGGGATCGTCGGGCTGCTGCGCGGTTTCGACGGGGTGAGCGCCGGGTTTGCGGTCGAGTCGCGCGTTGCCGGTCTTGCAGAGGTATTTGGACCAAGAAGAAACACAGGGGTGTTTGCTGTCGGGGGCGGGGCATGACCGTGCGGCGGGGGCATTGTCTTTGCGGGGCGGTCTCTTTCGAGGCGGCGCAGACGGGTGGTTTCGGTGTCTGCCACTGCGCGCAGTGCCGGCGCTGGCTGGGCTCTGCCATGTTCGCCGTCACCGTGCCCGAGGCGGCGATGCGCGTCGCGGGGGCGGAGCACATCCGCAGCCTGCGGTCGTCGGACTGGGCGTCGCGGAGCTTCTGCGGGAAATGCGGCTCGGCGCTGTGGTATCGCTATGACAGGGGTGTCGACGGCGCGGGCGACTACGAGGTGCCGGTCGGGCTGCTGGACGACGCCGGGGGGCTGGTGCTGGAGCGCGAGATCTTCGCGGATCAGAAGCCGGAGTGCTGGAGGCTTGCGGGCGACCACCCGAGGCTGAGCCGGGCCGAGACGCTGGCGCTTTACGGAGGCGCGACATGAGCGTGACGGCAGGCCGATGCCTCGGCGGCGCGCTGTGCAGGCGGTGTGCAGATGGGTCTCGCGGTGTCCGGGGCGCGGGCCCGGCTGTCGGGGCCGGTGACGCGGCGCCGCTCGTCGCCGGTTGCGGCGCGGGCGTGGTGCGACGCCTGCGGGGTGTCGGTGCTGTTGCAGGATCACGGGTCGGACATGGTGGAGCTGTGTCCGGGTTTTTTCGAGAATGCCGGGGGCGCAGGTTTGATGCGCGTGGTCTAGGCAGACCGTCACCCGGAGGGATTTTGGCTGGGGGCGCGCAGGTCAGGCGCGTGTCCCGGCGTGATTACGACGCGGACAATCCGCATCTGAACGAGGAGTGCTGAGCCATGACCAAGTACGATCAAGACTGGGTTCGCCGCGAGGAAGCCAAGCGCAAGTGGATGTCGGAGAACGGCATGTACCACGAGAGCGAAGAGCATTCGTCCTGCGGCGTGGGGCTTGTGGTGTCGCTGGACGGTTCGCCGTCGCGCCGTGTTGTCGAGGCGGGGATCACCGCGCTGAAGGCGATTTGGCACCGGGGCGCGGTCGATGCGGACGGCAAGACCGGTGACGGGGCGGGCATCCACGTGCAGATCCCGGTGCCCTTCTTCTACGACCAGATCCAGCGCACTGGCCACCACCCGCGCCAGGACGAGCTGATCGCCGTGGGGCAGGTCTTCCTGCCGCGCACGGATTTCGGCGCGCAGGAGGCCTGCCGGACCATCGTCGAGACCGAGGTCCTGCGCATGGGCTACTACATCTACGGCTGGCGCCACGTGCCGGTGGATGTCTCCTGCCTTGGCGAAAAGGCCAACTCGACGCGGCCCGAGATCGAGCAGATCCTGATCTCGAACGCCAAGGGTGTGGACGAAGAGACCTTCGAGCGCGAGCTTTACGTGATCCGGCGCCGGATCGAGAAGGCGGCGGCGGCGGCGGGCATCGCCGGGGCGGGGGGGCTGTATATCGCTTCGCTGTCCTGCCGGTCGATCATCTACAAGGGCATGATGCTGGCCGAGCAGGTGGCGGAGTTCTACCCCGACCTGCAGGACGACCGCTTCGAGAGCGCCTTCGCGATCTATCACCAGCGTTACAGCACCAACACCTTCCCGCAGTGGTGGCTGGCGCAGCCCTTCCGCATGCTGGCCCACAACGGCGAGATCAACACGCTGAAGGGCAACCTGAACTGGATGAAGAGCCACGAGATCCGCATGGCCTCCTCCGCCTTCGGCGAGATGGCCGAGGACATCAAGCCGATCATCGCCAACGGGGCGTCGGATTCGGCGGCCCTGGACGGGGTGTTCGAGGTGCTGGTGCGCGCCGGGCGCTCGGCGCCCATGGCCAAGACCATGCTGGTGCCCGAGTCGTGGTCGAAGCAGGCGGTGGAACTGCCCGAGTCGTGGCGCGACATGTATTCCTACTGCAACTCGGTGATGGAGCCCTGGGACGGCCCCGCCGCCCTAGCCATGACCGATGGCCGCTGGGTCTGCGGCGGCCTGGACCGCAACGGGTTGCGCCCGATGCGCTATGTCGTGACCGGTGACGGGCTGCTGATTGCCGGGTCCGAGGTGGGCATGGTTCCGACCGACGAGGCCACGGCGCGCGAGAAAGGCGCGCTTGGGCCGGGCCAGATGATTGCCGTCGACATGAAAGAGGGCAAGCTTTACCGCGACGTCGAGATCAAGGACAAGCTGGCTGCGGCACAGCCCTTTGGCGAATGGGTCGGCAAGATCACCGAGCTGGACGAGACGCTGAACGCGGTCACCGAGAGTGCAAAGTTCGAGGGCGCGGAACTGCGCCGCCGCCAGATCGCCGCAGGCTACACCATCGAGGAACTGGAACAGACGCTGTCGCCCATGGCCGAGGACGGCAAGGAGGCGCTGGCCTCGATGGGCGACGACACGCCCTCTGCGGTGCTGTCGAAGAAGTATCGTCCGCTGTCGCATTTCTTCCGGCAGAATTTCAGCCAGGTGACGAACCCGCCCATCGATAGCCTGCGCGAATTCCGGGTGATGTCGCTGAAGACGCGTTTCGGCAACCTCAAGAACGTGCTGGATGAATCGAGCGCCCAGACCGAGATCCTGGTGCTGGACACGCCCTTCGTGGGCAATGCCCAGTTCGAGGCGCTGAAGGGGCAGTTCAACGCGCCCTGCGTCGAGATCGACTGTACCTTCACCGCCGGCAAGGACGCGCTGCGCGAGGGTCTGGCCCGCATCCGGGCCGAGGCCGAGGATGCGGTGCGTTCGGGTGCCGGGCACCTGATCCTGACCGATGAGCATTGCGATGCCGACAAGATCGCGATGCCGATGATCCTGGCGACCAGCGCGGTGCACAGCTACCTGACCCGCAAGGGCCTGCGGACCTTCTGCTCGATCAACGTGCGCTCGGCGGAATGCATCGATCCGCATTACTTCGCCGTCCTGATCGCGGCGGGGGCGACCGTCGTGAACCCCTATCTTGCCGAGGACAGCCTTGCGGACCGCATCAAGCGCGGCCTCTTGGACATGACCCTGACCGAGGCGGTCTCTGCCTACCGCGAGGCCATCGACGCGGGCATGCTGAAGATCATGTCGAAGATGGGCATCTCGGTCATCTCGTCCTATCGCGGCGGGCTGAACTTCGAGGCCGTCGGGCTGTCGCGCGCCATGGTGGCGGAATACTTCCCCGGCATGATCTCCCGCATCTCGGGGATCGGCGTGAAGGGCATCCAGAAGAAGGCCGAGGAAATCCACGCCCTTGGCTTCCGGGGTGGCCGTGACGTGCTGCCCATCGGCGGCTTCTACAAGGCGCGCAAGTCGGGAGAGACCCACGCCTGGGGTGCGCAGACCATGCACCTGATGCAGGCCGCCTGCGACCGCGCCTCTTACGAGATGTGGAAGCAGTATTCCAACGCCATGCAGGCCAATCCGCCGATCCATCTGCGCGACCTTCTGGACGTGAAGCCGCTGGGCAAGCCGGTGCCGCTGGAAGAGGTCGAGAGCATCACCGCGATCCGCAAGCGTTTCGTGACGCCGGGCATGTCGCTGGGCGCGCTCTCGCCCGAGGCGCACAAGACGCTGAACGTCGCCATGAACCGGATCGGGGCCAAGTCCGACTCCGGCGAAGGTGGCGAGGATCCGGCGCACTTCGTGCCCGAACCCAACGGCGACAACCCCTCGGCCAAGATCAAGCAGGTCGCTTCGGGCCGCTTCGGTGTCACTGCCGAGTACCTGAACCACTGCGAAGAGCTTGAGATCAAGGTGGCCCAGGGCGCCAAGCCCGGCGAGGGTGGCCAGCTGCCCGGCATGAAGGTGACCGACCTGATCGCGCGGCTGCGGCATTCGACCAAGGGCGTGACGCTGATCTCGCCGCCGCCGCACCACGACATCTACTCGATCGAGGATCTGGCGCAGCTGATCTACGACCTCAAGCAGATCAACCCGCGCTGCAAGGTGACGGTGAAGCTGGTGGCCTCTTCGGGCGTCGGCACCATCGCGGCGGGCGTGGCCAAGGCCGAGGCCGACGTGATCCTGATCTCGGGCCACAACGGCGGTACCGGGGCTTCCCCGGGCACCTCGATCAAGTTCGCGGGTCTGCCGTGGGAGATGGGCCTGACCGAGGCGCATCAGGTTCTGGCGATGAACAACCTGCGCTCGCGCGTGACGCTGCGCACGGACGGCGGCCTGCGGACCGGTCGCGACATCGTCATGGCCGCCATGATGGGTGCCGAGGAATACGGCATCGGCACCGCCGCGCTGATCGCCATGGGCTGCATCATGGTGCGTCAGTGCCAGTCGAACACCTGCCCGGTGGGCGTGTGTACGCAGGACGAGGCGCTGCGCGGCAAGTTCACCGGCAACGCCGACAAGGTGGTGAACCTGATCACCTTCTACGCGCAGGAAGTCCGCGAGATCCTCGCCTCGATCGGGGCGCGCAGCCTTGACGAGGTGATCGGTCGCGCCGACCTGCTGAGCCAGGTCAGCCGGGGTGCCGAGCATCTCGACGACCTCGACCTGAACCCGCTGCTGATCCGCGTCGACGGCTCGGACGACATCGTCTACGACCGGGGCAAGCCGCGGAACCCGGTGCGCGACACGCTGGATGCCGAGATCGTGCGCGATGCCGCGCGCTTCCTAGAGGACGGCGAGAAGATGCAGCTGTCCTACGCGGTGATGAACACGCATCGCACCGTGGGCACGCGGGTCTCGTCGCATATCGTGTCGAAGTTCGGGATGCGCAACGCGCTGCAGCCCGATCACCTGCACATCAAGCTGTCGGGTTCCGCCGGTCAGTCGCTGGGCGCCTTCGCGGCTCCGGGGCTGAAGCTGGAGGTCTCGGGCGATGCCAACGACTACGTCGGCAAGGGCCTGTCGGGCGGCACCGTCGTGGTGCATCCGCCGCTGGTGTCGCCGCTGGTGGCCTCGGAGAACACCATCATCGGCAACACCGTGCTTTACGGCGCGACGGATGGCTACCTCTTCGCGGCGGGCCGCGCGGGCGAGCGTTTCGCGGTGCGGAACTCGGGTGCCAGGGTGGTGGTCGAGGGCTGCGGCTCGAACGGCTGCGAGTACATGACCGGCGGCGTGGCGGTGATCCTTGGCGGGATC
The DNA here is from genome assembly GCF_048381735.1 of Ponticoccus sp. (in: a-proteobacteria). NCBI lineage: Bacteria > Pseudomonadati > Pseudomonadota > Alphaproteobacteria > Rhodobacterales > Roseobacteraceae > Ponticoccus > Ponticoccus sp. (in: a-proteobacteria). The sequence goes on along the minus strand of NZ_JBLXGL010000003.1, from coordinate 291,414 downwards.
GGCGCGAACTTCGGCGCGGGCATGACCGGCGGCATGGCCTATCTGTATGACCCCGAGGGCCGGGCGCAGGACATGATGAACATGGAAAGCCTCGTGACCTGCCCGGTGACCGTCTCCGAATGGGAAGACGAGCTGAAGGGCCTGATCGAGCGTCACGTCGAAGAGACCCGCAGCCGCAAGGCGCAGGATATCCTGCAGCACTGGGACCTCGAGAAGGGCAACTTCGTGCAGGTCTGCCCGAAGGAGATGCTGAACAAGATCCCGCATCCGCTGGGCATCGAGGATCAGGTCGCGGTGCCGGCAGAGTAAGACAAGGGGGCGGCCTTCGGGCCGCCCTTTTTCATGACTCATGGGCGCGGGCCCGGCTGGCGGAAGCCGTCCTGCGGGGCGCTCCCGGCGGGGCGTGGGTGACGTTGCAGGCCCGGGCTGGCGCCGGTGACTGCGGTGGTTGCTTCGCGCAGGGCCGGAACGCCTAAGGGGGGCGTCTGCCTTGGGCGAAAAGGTCCGATCTTGCCACACTCTGCACCAAGTCAGGCCCGATTGCGCCCTCAGGATGTGACCCTCCACGGGGGCGGACGCGATCCCGGCATGGGGGCAGCTTGGCTTTCAGTTGCGCGGGGTGCCGGTCAATGCCCGGCGCGCCCTGTCTTTCCGGGGCCGGGTGTCCGGTGTAGAACGGGCGATATGGCAGGCAAGAAACAGAAGTCCACGGGCAAGACGCGGGAGAAGCCGCAGGTACGCCGGTTCCGCCCCGGTCGATGGCTGATGCGCTGGACATTGCGGTTGGGAGTGATCATGGGCGCGCTGGTGATCGGGGCGGTGGTGCTGTTCAGCGTGGTGAACCCGCCGACGACGCATACCATCTGGGCGGAACGGCAGCGTCTGGGCGCGGTGGAACACCAATGGGTCGATCTCGACGCGGTGGCGCCGGTCATGGCGCGGGCGGTGGTCGCCGCCGAGGATGCCAACTTCTGCAGGCACTGGGGCTTCGACATGGATGCGATCCGCGCGGCCATCGCCTCTGGCGCGGAGCGTGGCGGCTCGACGATCAGTCAGCAGGTGGTGAAGAACGTCTACCTCTGGCAGGAAAGAAGCTATATCCGCAAGGCGCTGGAGGCGGTGCTGACACCGGCGGTGGAAACCCTCTGGTCGAAGCGCCGGATCGTCGAGGTCTACCTGAACATCGCAGAGTTCGGCGAGGGCGTCTTCGGCATCGATGCGGCGGCGCGCCACTATTTCGGCGTGGCACCGGCGGATCTGTCCGCGCAGCAGGCGGCGCTTCTGGCCGCGGTGCTGCCCAGCCCCAAGACACGCAGCGCCTCGAACCCCTCGAACGCGGTCAGCCGCCGCGCGCGCGCGATCCGGGACGGGGCGGCGACGATCCGGGCGGACGGGCGGGCGGCCTGCTTCGAGTAGGCGCCGATTGGCCCATTACCGCCTCGCAGGCATTGAAACCGGGGGCCGATGACGACTAAGAGGGGCTGTTCCCGCCATCAACAGGACCATCATGGCCAAGCTGTACCACGTGCCTCTTTCCCCCTTTTGCCGCAAGGTTCGCCTGAGCCTCGCCGAGAAGAAGATCGAATGCGAGTTGGTGGAAGAACGCTACTGGGAGCAGGACCCCGACTTCCTGCGGCGCAACCCGGCGGCCAAGGTCCCGGTTCTGCGCATGGACGGCAAGACCATGGCCGAAAGCGCGGCGATCTGCGAATGGATCGAAGAGAAGTACCCCGAACCCGCGCTGATGCCGCGCGGCGCCGATGCGCGCTATGAGGTGCGGCGCATCGTCGGCTGGTTCGACGACAAGTTCCACAACGAGGTGACGTCGAAGCTGCTGTACGAGCGGGTGAACAAGAAGGTCATGAAGGCCGGGTTCCCCGACAGCGGCAACGTCAAATCGGGCGCCAAGGCGATCAAGTACCACCTCGATTACCTCGCGTGGCTGCTGGATCACCGGCGCTGGCTGGCCGGGGATTCGATGACGCTGGCGGATTTCGCCGCCGCCGCGCATCTGTCGTCGCTGGATTACATCTCGGACGTCGACTGGAACCGCTCGGCGGTGGTCAAGGACTGGTACGCCAAGATCAAGTCGCGCCCCGCCTTCCGCTCGATCCTCGCCGATCAGGTGCCCGGCTTCCCGCAGCCCGCGCATTACTCGGACCTCGATTTCTGAGACATCACGCCTGCGGGCAGGGGCCTTCAAGGGGGCGCCGATGCCCGGCCCCGTGGGGCCATCGGAGCAGGCCGTGTGCCCCGTCCGGATACTAGCCGCTGCGCGCATCCTCTTTGCGCAGGCGCCGCTTGTAGGTGGCGACACGGTAGAGGTAGAGGGCGACGATGCCCGTGACCACGGCGGTCGAGACCGGGTTCAGCCATTGCGCGACCAGATCGTATTGCGACTGTAACGCGTAGCCCGCGAAGGCCAGAAGCGCGGTCCAGAGGAGCGTGCCCAGCGTCGTATAGGCCAGGAAGCGACCCATCGGCATCTTCGCGACCCCGGCGGGGACGGAGATGAAGGTGCGGACGGTGGGGATCAGGCGCCCGAGGAAGACCGCCGCGCCGCCGTGCCGCTGGAACCAGCCATTGGCCCGGTCGAGCTCATCGGGTGTGATGGTCAGCCAGCGCCCGTGCCGGTCGGCAAGGCGGCGCAGGCGCTCCATGCCGATCTTCGCGCCGAACCAGTACCACAGCAGCGCCCCCGCGATGGACCCCAGAGAGCCGAAGATGATCACCAGCCAGAGGTTCTGTGCGCCCGTCGCGGCGTTGAACCCCGCAAGCGGCATGATGAGCTCCGAGGGGATCGGCGGAAAGACGTTCTCGATGAACATCAACAGCCCGACCCCGAAGGCGCCGATGGCGTCGATGATGCCGGTGATCCAGTCGAACATGTCTGTGGGGCCTTTGCTGGTGCGGGGGGTAAACCCGTGGCGGCGGGAAAGGTTCAGAGGGGCGGGAAGGGGGGCCTGCCGCCGCCTCGTCGTGCGCGATGAACGGTCCTGTCAATATGCACAGACGCAGCCTCCTGTACTCAACTTTTGCGGACAGTGAACTTTCTACGAGAGTCTATGTGGGTGATTGCACTCTTACGATCCACCACCGGGCGCGGAATCCAGGCCGTAGGCCGCCGCGCCATCGCCGGGCCGTCCGGGGGCCCGGCGATTTGGCTGATGCTTGCGCGACCTGACGTGGTCGTACGGACTTTGCAGGGATAAACTGCCTTCCTGAACCGGGGGGCGCCGAACCACGCCCGTCACTGGCGCGGTTCATCGTATGTGGCGGTCGCAGGTGTCGGGGTGGCGTCAGCTCCTGAAATAGTTCGGCGCCCGGAGCTTGGCTCAATCCAGTGTCGGGCAACTTGAGGCTCTGGGCAGATCGACCTTGCCCAACAAAAAAGCCCCCACAGTCGCCTGCGGGGGCCCTGACGCGCGTCTTGGCTGCGCTCAGCCCTTGGTCAGCTGGCTGACGTCGCGCACCGCGCCCTTGGCGGCGGAGGTGGTCAGCGCGGCATAGGCCTGCAGGGCCGTCGTGACCTTGCGCTTGCGCGGCTCGGCGGGCTTCCAGCCCTTCTCGTCCTGCGCGGCGCGGCGCGCGGCCAGCGTCGCGTCGTCCACCATCAGGTTGATGCTCCGGTTGGGGATGTCGATCTCGATCTTGTCGCCCTTTTCGACCAGCCCGATGGCGCCACCCTCGGCCGCCTCGGGAGAGACGTGGCCGATGCTGAGGCCCGAGGTGCCGCCCGAGAAACGCCCGTCGGTCAGAAGCGCACAGGCTTTGCCGAGGCCCTTCGATTTCAGGTAGGAGGTCGGGTAGAGCATTTCCTGCATGCCCGGCCCGCCCTTCGGCCCCTCGTAGCGGATCACGACCACGTCGCCTTCCTTCACCTTGCCGGTGAGGATGTCCGAGACGGCGGCGTCCTGCGACTCGCAGACATGTGCGGTGCCGGTGAACTTCAGGATCGAGGCATCGACCCCGGCGGTCTTCACGATGCAGCCTTCCAGCGCGATGTTCCCGAACAGAACCGCCAGCCCGCCGTCCTGCGAAAAGGCGTGTTCCTTCGAGCGGATGACGCCGTTCTCGCGGTCCTTGTCGAGCTCCTTGAAGCGGTTCTCGGTGGAAAACGCCTTGGTCGTGCGCACGCCGCCCGGGGCCGCCTTGAACAGGCTTTCGGCCTCGGGGTTGTTGGCGACCTTGATGTCCCAGTGCCCGATGGCCTCGCCCATGGTGGTCGAATGCACGGTCGCGCATTCCTCATGCAGCAGACCCGCGCGGCTGAGTTCGCCGAGGATCGAGAAGATGCCGCCGGCGCGGTGCACGTCCTCCATGTGGACGTTCTCGATATTGGGCGCGACCTTGCACAGACAGGGCACCTTGCGCGACAGCCGGTCGATGTCGTCCATGGTGAACTGGACCTCGCCTTCCAGCGCGATGGCCAGAAGGTGCAGCACGGTGTTGGTGGACCCGCCCATGGCAATGTCCAGCGACATGGCGTTCTCGAAGGCCTCGAAGGTGGCGATTTCGCGCGGCAGCAGGCCGGTCTCTTCCAGCTCGTAGTGGCGGCGGGTGATCTCGACGATCTTGCGGCCCGCTTCCAGGAACAGGTGCTTGCGGTCGGCGTGGGTGGCCAGCGTCGAGCCGTTGCCCGGCAGCGCCAGACCCAGCGCCTCGGCCAGGCAGTTCATCGAGTTCGCGGTGAACATGCCCGAGCACGACCCGCAGGTCGGGCAGGCGTTCTCCTCGATGTGCTGGACTTCCTCGTCGGTGTAGGATTCCGACGCGGCGGCGACCATGGCGTCCACGAGGTCCACCTTCTTGACGTCGAGCGAGGCGAGGTCGATCTTGCCCGCCTCCATCGGTCCGCCCGAGACGAAGATCGCCGGGATGTTCAGGCGCATGGCGGCCATCAGCATGCCGGGGGTGATCTTGTCGCAGTTCGAGATGCAGACCATGGCGTCGGCGCAATGGGCGTTGACCATGTATTCGACCGAGTCCGCGATGATCTCGCGGCTGGGAAGCGAGTAGAGCATCCCGTCGTGGCCCATGGCGATGCCGTCGTCGACCGCGATGGTGTTGAATTCCTTGGCGACGCCGCCGGCCTTCTCGACCTCGCGGGCAACCATCTGGCCAAGGTCCTGCAGGTGGACGTGGCCGGGCACGAACTGGGTGAAGCTGTTGACGATGGCGATGATCGGCTTGCCGAAATCCTCGTCGCCCATGCCGGTTGCGCGCCAGAGGCCACGGGCCCCTGCCATGTTGCGGCCGTGGGTACTGGTTCTCGATCTGTAACGGGGCATCGGACCCTCCCTCTTTGCAGTGTCGACCGGGTATACCTCCCTGTTCCCTGCTTGTGAAATATATTATTCTGCGCCGACTAAGTCGCGAGGCATATCAATGGACACCCGGCAACTGAGACATTTCGTGGCGGTGGCCGAGGTGCTGCACTTCGGCCGCGCCGCCGCGCGTCTGGGCATGACGCAGCCGCCGCTTTCTCAGTCGATCCGCGCGCTCGAGGCCGCGCTGGGCGAGGCGCTGTTTGTCCGCACGCGGCGCTCCGTGGCGCTGTCGCCCTTCGGCGAAGCCTTCCTGCCGCATGTGCGGGCGGCGCTGGCGGCGGTCGAGGGGCTGCGCGACACCGCCGAAGCCCTGCGCGGCGGCGCGGCGGGGCGGCTGGCGCTGTCCTTCGTGTCGACGGCGGATTACTCGGTGCTGCCCGCGCTGGTACAGGGTTTCCGCGCGCGCTATCCGGGGGTCGACCTCGCCCTGACCGAGATGACCAGCGACATGCAGATCGCCGCGCTGGTCGAGGGGCAGGGCCACGCGGGCATCGTCCTGCCGCATGGCGACGACCCGCTGCCCGCATCCCTCGCCTACCGCCGCCTGCTGGCCGAGCCGCTGGTCGCGGCGGTCCCCGAAAGCTGGGTGGCTGAAGGCCGCCTGCCCGAGGGGCCGCGGCTGTCGCCGGAGGCGCTGATCGACAAGCCGCTGATCGTCTTCCCGCGCCGCGCCGCGCCGCTGTTTCACGACCTCGTCACCGGCTTCTACACGGCGCGCGGCGTCCGTCCGCAGGTGGCGCAGCACGCGATCCAGATGCAGACGATCATCAGCCTCGTCTCGGCGGGCATGGGGCTGGCGCTGGTGCCGCGCTCGCTGAAGAACCTCGCCCGGGCGGGGGTGGTCTACCGCGACCTCGACGGCACGGCTCCGGTGCTGGAAACCGGCATCGCCTGGCGCCGGGCGGACGAAACACCCACGCTGCGCAACTTCCTCGCGCTGGTCGAAGAGGGCGCGGCGGTGGCCAAGGGCGGCGCGAGCGGATAGGGGGAGAGGGGGGGGCGCCGCCCCCGTCCCTGCGGGACTCCCCCGAGGGTATTTGGACCAAGAAGAAGCAGGGGTGGCAGAGTTGCGCAGGGGCACGGCAGGGTCAGACGAGCGGGCACCCGGGATCGCAGGGCGCGCGCATAGCTCTTCTCTGGTCTTCCAAATACCTCGGGGGGCTGCGCAGCAGTGGGGGCAGAGCCCCCTCCGCCCCCAGATGCCGGGTGGCCCCGTCGTGGCAGGCGCGGCGTCATGACCCCGCTTGGTGACCGCCTGAAGGCGGAGGCCGCCGAGGCGGGTTTCGCGGCCTGCCGGATCTGTCGGCCCGGCGATGTGCCCGAGGTGATGGGGCGGCTGCGCGCCTTTCTGGACGCCGGGTATCACGGGCAGATGGGCTGGCTTGCCGATCGGGTGCACTGGCGCGGAGCGCCCGACGTGCTCTGGCCCGAGGCGCGTTCGGTCATCATGCTGGCCGAGAACTACGGCCCCGAGACCGACCCTCTGGAGGTTCTGGGGCGCCGCGACCGCGCCGCTGTTTCGGTCTATGCGCAGGGGCGCGATTACCATGACGTGGTCAAGAAGCGGCTGAAGCGTCTGGGGCGCTGGCTGATCGCCGAGGCGGGGCCGGAGACCGAGATCAAGGTCTTCGTCGACACGGCCCCTGTGCCGGAAAAGGCGCTGGGGCAGGCGGCGGGGCTGGGCTGGCAGGGCAAGCATACCAACCTCGTCAGCCGGGACCTGGGGTCGTGGTTCTTCCTTGGCGCGATCTTCACCACGCTGGCGCTGCCCGTCGACGGGGCCGAGACCGACCATTGCGGCGGCTGCCGGCGCTGTCTCGACATCTGTCCGACCGGGGCCTTTCCCGCGCCCTACCGTCTGGATGCCCGGCGCTGCATTTCCTACCTGACCATCGAGCACCACGGCCCGGTCCCCGAGGATCTGCGCGCTCTCTTGGGCAACCGCATCTATGGCTGCGACGATTGTCTTGCGGTCTGCCCCTGGAACAAGTTCGCCCGCCGCGCGGAGGAGCAGAAGTATCATGCCCGCGACGACCTGCGCGCGCCCGCGCTGGCAGAGCTTGCGGGCCTCGACGATGCCGCCTTCCGCGCCCGTTTCTCGGGCTCGCCGATCAAGCGGATCGGGCGCAACCGCTTTCTGCGCAACGTTCTTTATGCCATCGGGAACTCTGGCCAGCCGGATCTGCGGGCCGTGGCGCAGGGGTTGACGGATGACGCGGACGCGACCGTCCGGGATGCCGCCGGATGGGCGGCGCATCGGCTGTCGAATGCGACGCGGGAGGGGAGTGAGTGACCCCCGGCCAAGGCGTCTGTCGGGCGCCAAGCTGCCATCTCGGCGCCCGGAGCGACGCTTGGCGTTTCCTGGGAGAAAGGCTTTGTCACTCATGGTTTAAATGGCAACATCGACAGGATCGCGCAACCCCCGGCCAGGCGGACGTGATCTCTGTGACAGCATGCTTGGTTTTCGCGCGGCGGGCCCCATCTTTGCCGTGACCGCCCGCAGAGCCGGCCGAGGAAGGACCCGAGATGACAAAATATGAACGAAGACCGGAAGTTATCCACAGTCTGACGCCCGAGCAGTACCGCGTCACGCAGGAGAACGGGACAGAGCGTCCGGGCACCGGCGAATTCCTGCACAACAAGCAGGCCGGGCTATATGTGGACGTGGTGTCGGGCGAGCCGCTCTTTGCCAGCGCCGCGAAATACGAATCGGGCTGCGGCTGGCCCAGCTTCGTGAAGCCGGTGGAGCCGGACAACGTTGTCGAGCTGCGCGACATCACGCATGGCATGATCCGTACAGAGGTCCGCTCGCGCCATGGCGACAGCCACCTCGGCCATGTCTTCCCGGACGGGCCGGTGGATCGCGGCGGGCTGCGCTACTGCATCAACTCGGCCTCCCTGCGCTTCATCCCGAAGGACGAGATGGAGGCCGAGGGCTACGGCCAATACATCGACCAGGTGGAGGACATCGAATGACGAAACGTGCCGTTCTGGCCGGGGGCTGCTTCTGGGGCATGGAAGAGCTGATCCGCAAGCTGCCGGGGGTCGAGGCGACCCGCGTCGGCTATACCGGGGGCGACCTGCCCAACGCGACCTATCGCAACCACGGGACCCACGCGGAGGGGATCGAGATCCTCTACGACCCCGAGCGCATCACCTACCGCCGCCTGCTGGAGTTCTTCTTCCAGATCCACGACCCGACCACGCTGAACCGGCAGGGCAACGATCTGGGGCTGTCCTACCGCTCGGCGATCTACTACGTCGACGAAGACCAGCGGCAGGTTGCGCTGGACACGATTGCCGATGTCGAGGCCTCCGGCCTCTGGCCCGGCAAGGTGGTGACAGAGGTCGAGCCGGTGGGCGATTTCTGGCAGGCCGAGCCCGAGCATCAGGATTACCTGCAACGCTATCCGGGCGGCTATACCTGCCATTTCCCGCGCGCGGACTGGGTTCTGCCAAAGCGCGACGCGGCGGAATAGGCGCCCACGCGGGGCGGTGCGGGCCCTGCGGGTGCGATGAAGGGGCCGCCGGCGCTGCCGGCGAGCGGGTGGCCGGTTTCCGGGCGCCGGGGCCGAGTAGCCCGGCGCTGAAATCCGGTCCGGTGCCTGCCTTCCGGCGGGCGCGCGGCTGCGAGTGTCGCGGCGCCGTTTCGGACCGTCGAAACCGGCAGGCTGCCAAAACGCTTGCCGGTGCAAGTCGGGGGACGCGGGCGATGGGATCGCCCGCCGGGCCGTCGGCCTGCTGGGCCGGGGCGGTGGGCCGCGCCCTCTGCCCGGCCTTCCCGGCGGGCCTGTCGCGGGGCCTCCTCGCCCTTGCACCGGTCAGTGACGTCACGTTTCGCGGTGACAAGCGCACCGGTGCCGTGGAAGGGTCCGCCCAGACGCGAGGGAGGCACACGACATGACCCACTATCCGCATCTTCTGGCTCCGCTGGATCTTGGTTTCACCACGCTGAAGAACCGGGTCCTGATGGGATCGATGCACACCAACCTCGAAGAGCGCGGTGACTGGAACCGCGTGGCCGAGTTCTACGCCACCCGCGCCCGTGGCGGGGTCGGCCTGATGGTGACGGGCGGCATCGCGCCGAACCGCGAGGGCGGCGTCTTTCCCGGGGCTTGTGGGCTGTATACGCCCGAGGATGTGGCCAACCACCGGATCGTCACCGACCGGGTTCACGAGGGTGGCGGCAAGATCGCCATGCAGATCCTGCACGCCGGGCGCTATGCCTACGGACCCGACTGCGTGGCGCCCTCGCCGGTGAAGTCGCCGATCTCTCCCTTCCCGCCCAGGGCCCTGGACGAGGCGGGGATCGAGAAGCAGATCGCCGATATCGCCACGGCCGCCGCCCGGGCCCGCGAGGCGGGGTATGACGGGGTCGAGGTCATGGGGTCAGAGGGGTATTTCCTGAACCAGTTCCTTGTGACCCATACCAACAAGCGCGAGGACCGCTGGGGCGGATCCTACGAGAACCGCATGCGGCTGCCGGTCGAGGTGGTGCGCCGGGTCCGCGAGGCGGTGGGCGAAGATTTCATCCTGATCTACCGGCTGTCGATGATCGACCTCGTGCCCAATGGCTCGACCCACGAAGAGGTGGTGAGGCTGGCGCAGGCGGTGGAAGCGGCGGGGGCCTCGATCCTCAACACCGGCATCGGCTGGCACGAGGCGCGGGTTCCGACCATCGCCACATCGGTGCCGCGCCGGGCCTTCGCATGGGTGACGCAGAAGCTGATGGGCAAGGTCGGCATCCCGCTGATCACCTCGAACCGGATCAATACGCCCGAGGTGGCAGAGCAGGTGCTGGCCGAGGGCTGCGCCGACATGGTGTCCATGGCGCGGCCCTTCCTCGCCGATCCGGACTTCGTCGCCAAGGCAGAGGCCGGGCGGCCCGACCTGATCGCCCCCTGCATCGCCTGCAACCAGGCCTGTCTGGATCACACCTTCCAGGGCAAGGTCTCGTCCTGCCTTGTGAACCCGCGGGCGGGTTTCGAGACGGAGCTGGTTGTGACGCCTGCCGAGGTCTCGAAGAGTGTCGCCGTGGTGGGGGCGGGGCCTGCGGGCATGGCGGCGGCGATCACCGCTGCCGAGCGCGGGCACCGGGTGACGCTGTTCGATGCGGCGCAGGAGGTCGGCGGGCAGCTGAACATGGCCAAGGTGATCCCCGGCAAGGAGGAATTCCACGGGCTGGTGGACTGGTTCCGGGCCGCGCTGGAGGCGGCGGGCGTGACGCTCGAGCTTGGCCGCCGGGTGGAGGCCGGGGATCTGGGCGGCTTCGACGCGGTGGTGGTGGCGACCGGCGTGCTGCCGCGCGATCCGGGCATTCCGGGGCAGGATCACGGCTCTGTCCTGGGCTACGTGGATGTGCTGCGGCACGGCGCCGAGGTCGGCAAGCGGGTCGCTGTGATCGGTGCGGGGGGCATCGGCTTTGACGTGTCCGAGTACCTGGCGACCGGCGACAGCCCGACCGAGAGCCTGCCGGACTGGATGCGCGAATGGGGCGTGACCGATCCCGAAGCGGCGCGCGGCGGGCTGGCACCCGCAGGACCACAGCCGGAGGCGGCGGAGCGGGCCGTGGTCATGCTGCAGCGCAAAGCCGAGAAGCCGGGCAAGCGGTTGGGCAAGACCACCGGCTGGATCCACCGCGCGGCACTGAAGATGAAGGCGGTCGAGATGCGGTCCGGGGTGAATTACGAGCGCATCGACGATGCCGGGCTGCACGTCAGCTATGGCGCGGCGCGCGAACGGCCCGAGGTGATCGCCTGCGATACCGTGGTGCTTTGCGCCGGGCAGGTGAGCGAACGGTCGCTGGCCGATGCGCTGGAGGCGCAGGGTGTGGCCTGTTACGTGATCGGCGGCGCCGACGTGGCCGCCGAACTGGACGCCAAGCGCGCGATCGACCAGGGCGTGCGGCTGGCCGCCGCGCTCTAGCTCCGGCGGGCGGGCGCTGTTTGCCTGCGGCAAAGGCGCCCCGCCCACCGTCCCACAGGGCGCTTTGGCGGCGCGGTGGCGGGGCTGGCGGGCCGGGGATGCCTCCGGCGGGGATATTTCGGGACAGAAGAGGCCCGGGCGCGCCGGAACGCGGGCCCGGGCTTTGCCTTGATCTGGCAGGCAACCGGCTGAAGGGCGATTTGGACAAGAGCAAGATCGCCAGAGCCAGAGTCCTTTTCTTCTCGACCCATGGGTTCGAGCGATCGGAACTGGAGTTTCCCCGCGACCAGTTGCGCGCCAAGGGGGCCGCGGGTCATGTCGCCACGCTGGGCGGCAAGCCCGTCAGGGGCTGGGAGGGTGACGACCGGGGTCGCGAGGCGGAGGCCGATCCGACCCAATACGATGCCGTGGTGATCCCCGGCGGCCAGATCAACCCGGACCTGCGGCGCGTGGAAGAGCCGGTGCTGGCGCTGGTGCGGGCCTTTGCCAAGGAAGGCAGGGTCATTGCCGCGATCTGTCACGGGCCCTGGGTGCTGATCGAGGCCGGGATCCTCTCCGGGCGCGAGGTGACCTCATTCAAGTCGATCAAGACCGATGGCGTCAATGCGGGCGGGCGCTGGATGGACGAGCCCGTGGTCTGCGACAGCGGTATCGTCACCAGCCGCAAGCCCGAAGACCTGAAACACTTCGTGTCGAAGATCGTCGAGGAAATCGAGGAAGGCCGGCACAACAGGAAGGCAGCCTGAGGCGCGCCGGGTCCGGAAGGGGCCGGGGGCGGCGCCCGGGACATCCCGGCGCCGCCCCTTTTGTCATTCGACGATAATGGTGATGACCTCGGACATCACCGGGGTGCTGTGCGGCACATGGCCCGCGTCGCCCAGAACCAGTTGCAGACTGTGCTCCCCGGGATCGAGGTCCACCGTGACCTCGGTCTGGCCGCCGCCGAAGTGGCGGTGATGATCGTCGGCGGGCAGGCCGTTCATCAGCTCTTCGGCGCCCTCCTCGCCTTCGCCCAGCGGCGGGCGGTCGATCAGAAGATGGTGGTGACCGGTCATCTCCTTCTCTGTCCCGGCGGGGGCGACGCCCATGCCCCTCAGGCCGAAGACGATGGTCACCGGGCTGCTGACCCTGTCGCCATCGGAGAGATTCGCGAAATAGACGCTGGCGTCCTCTGCGGACGGGGTCGGGCCGCCCTGCTGGGCCCAGACGGGCAGGGCAAGGGCCATTGCCAGGGCGGCGGCCAGGGGTCGGATCGGCATGGGGAAACTCCTCCTTTGCATGGATGTCTTCGTCGGTGTCGCGCAGTCTAGCACGGCGCCGGTCGTTTCCCTGTCTTAAACAGAGCGCGCAAATACCGTCGTATTGTCCGGCGCGTGCCCAACTGTGGCCCCAGTTCGGCACCATCAAGGGGATCAACGACGCGACTTGAAGGAGACCGGCATGGATCGACTGACCGAGATGGAGGCCTTTGCCACGGTGGTGGATCAGGGCGGCTTCACCGACGCTGCCAAGAAGATGGGCATTTCCAAATCCGCGGTGTCCAAGCACGTGTCCTCGCTGGAGGCGCGGTTGGGCGCCCGGCTGCTGAACCGGACCACGCGGCGGGTGTCGCCGACCGAGATCGGGCTGGCCTATTACGACCGCGCCCGGCGCGTGCTGAACGACGCCGGAGAGGCGGACGCGCTGGTGACCTCGATGCAATCGGCGCCCTCGGGGCTGCTGCGGATCTCTGTCGCCACGGATTTTGGCGTGAACCACCTGAGCCCGGTGCTGGGCGAGTTCCTGGCCGAGTTCCCCGACATCACCGTCAACATGGTGCTGAACAACCGCTACGTCGAACTGATCAGCGAGGGCTTCGACATGGCCGTGCGCATCGGCGAGCTGGAGGACAGCACCCTGCGCGCCCGCAAGCTGACAGAGACCACGAAGCGCATGATCGCCGCGCCCTCGTACTTTCAGAAATACGGGCGGCCCGGGCGGATCGACGACCTGAACGCGCATAAGCTCTTGCACTATTCCAACCAATCCTCAGGCAACGTCTGGAAGCTGACCGCGCCCTCGGGCGAAAAGCGCCAGGTGCGCACGGCGGGCTGGCTGACGGTCAACGACGGGCAGTCGCTGCTGAACGCCTGCATCGCGGGTCTGGGGATCGCCTATCTGCCCTCTTACCTTTACGCCGAGGCGATGGAGGCCGGGCTGGTCGAGGATGCGATCCCCGATCTGCCGGTCGAGACACAGGGCATCTACGCGGTCTATCCGCCGGGCCGTTTCACCCAGCCCAAGGTGCGCGCCTTCATCGATTTCCTTGTGCATGCCTTTGCCGAGAAAGGCCCGCACAAGTGGGAATAGCCCCCCGCAGTCACTGAATTCCCCCCGCCCTGTTCAGGGACACCTTGACCCCCGGCCGCCGTGCCGGGGTTTCTTCTGTTTGGCTGGTCAGGCGTGGCGCAGGGTCCGGGCGCCGTCGCGGGCAAAGACGTCACGCGCGCTGGCGAAGCGGTCGAGCGCCTCGCGCGGGGCGGCCTGCTGCAGGGGTGCCAGAGAAGGGGCGCTGTCCGGGCGAGGCGGCTGCGGGTGTGGCTGCGGACGGGGCGGCGCGGCGGGCGTCCTTGTTGCGGCTTCAGGCAATGGCCGGTGCCAGCGCATGGCGTCGTAGGCGTCGTTCAGCGCCGCCAGTTCCCGCGTCGCCGCCTCTGTCCCGTCGCCATGCAGCACGCGGGGATAAAGCGCGCGGACCCGCTTCAGCCAGGTGCGGCGGATGGTGGCGAAATCGTCAAGGCGCGAGACCCCGAGGGTCCGGTATGCCTGTTCGGGAACGCTGCGCCTGCGCATCGGGGCCTCCTTGGTCCTGTCCTCGCCCGAATGATCGGGGTTCCGCCGGTCCTTCGAAAGTGGTTCAAATCTGTCATAAACCGGATGGACAGGGTCGGTCAGGTCAAATCCTGCCACAGCGTTAACGGGGCCGCTGCCACAGCCGGGGCGCCCATGCCCGGCCCTCCCTTCGGGGGCTTTCACGGGGAAGGCCGAGCGTCATACCGCCCGGCGTCACCGGCTACTCGGTGGACAGAAGCACCGCCTCGACCCGGCGGTTGGCCTCGCGCCCCTCGGGGGTGAGGTTGCTGGCGACCGGGGCCATGTAGCCCGCGCCCTCTGCCGCGATCTGCGCCGGGTTGGTGCCGCGGCGCTCGCGCAGGTAGCGGACGGCGGATTGGGCGCGGCTTAGCGATACGGCGCGGTTGGCGTCGAGAGAGCCGGTGGCATCGGTGTGGCCCACGATCAGCACCTTGCGGTTCGGGTTCAGGGCCAGCCAGTCGGCGATCGCGTCCAGCGAGGCGATCTCTTCGGTGCCCAGTTCCGAGGACCCGAAGGCAAAGACCACGTCCGACAGCACGGCAAAGCCCTGCTGCTCCAGCTGTCCGGGGATATCGCCGGGCGTGCCCAGCGGGCGCGGCGACAGGGGCGCGGTGCCGGGGCTGGCGCTGGCCTCGGCGCCGACGCGGATGATCTGGACGTAGCTCATGGCGCTGTCGCGGCTGGCCAGGACCGAGACGGCGCGCCCGTCCGGCGCAAGGGCCGAAACGAAGTGATAGGCCGAGAGGCTGACGAACATCTCGGGCGGCGGCAGCACCAGTGTGGCAAAGCGGAAGTCGAAGCCGCCGCAGGCCCGTGCCGGACAGTCCAGCAGGATTTCGAAGCCCGAGGCCCGCAGCGTGTCGCGGATCGGCGCGGCAAGCTGAAAGGGCGTGCGCTCGGCGCCGGGGATCTGCCAGGCCTCGACGCTGACACGGCCCTCGGCGCGGCGCACCGGCAGGGCGCCGTCCGCAAAGGGCCCCGTGGGCAGGGCATAGGCGCCCGGGTCCTGAACGGTGGCAAAGCCCCGTTCCGCGCCTTCGGGCAGGGGCAGGTCCTGCGCGGCGGCGCCGCCCGCCATGACGGCGCAGAGCGCGAAGGCCCTAGCGCGCCTGCGCGTGATAGTCGTCATTCGGTCGCATATCGGTGGCCGACGCCACGCGGTTGCTCATGTTGAAGAAGCCCGCGACATTGGCGATGTCCCAGATGTCGCGCTCGGAAAAGCCCGCGTCGCGCAGGGATTCGCGGTCGTATTCGCCGATCTCCGCGCTGTTCTTCGTCATCTTCTCGGCAAAGTTCAGCATGGCGCGCTGCCGGTGTTTCAGGTCCGCGACGCGCCAGTTCATCACCAGCATCTCGCCCAGCTTCGGGTCGCCCGACAGTTCGCGCACGGCGGCGCCATGGGCGGTCAGGCAATAATAGCAGCGGTTCACGGAAGAGACGACAACGGCGATCATCTCGCGTTCCAGCTTGCTCAGCCCGCTGTCCGCCAGCATCAGCTCGTTGTAGAGGCCTGAAAAGGCGTTCAGCTTGTCGATGTCGAAGGCATGGGCCTTCAGGACATTGGGGACCATGCCCAGCTTGTCCTGACAGATGTCGAAGAATTTCTGCGTCGGCTCGGGCAGCGGGTCGACCATCGGCAGGTTCAGCGCGGTGGGAAGGGTGTCGTCGGTCACGGGGTCTCTCTGTCTGCGTCCTTCAGGATGCGGTAATGGTAGTGCCCGGCGCGCGCCATGTTCAAGCTGTCGTAAAGCCCCGCCGCGCGGTCGTTTGCCTGCGTTACCAAAGCGGCGATCTCGGTCGCGCCGTGGTCGCGGGCCCAAAGCGCGGCGCTGCGCATCATCCAGCCGCCCAGGCCCTTGCCGCGATGGGCGGGCGCGACCTCCAGCGCATGCACCATGGCAAGGCCGTCGTGGATGGCGCAGAACCCGGCGCCCGCGGGGCTGTCGCTGACCCGCCCGAACAGGCCGGTCTTCGGCCCCGTCACGCGGTTCATGACGCGCTGGCGGCCCTCGCCGATGCCGGCCTCCTGCCACAGCTCGCGCATGATCGCCAGCGGCTCCCAGATGGTGAAGGCGCAGACCCGGGGCAGGCGCTTGTCGCAGAGCGCCTCGATGGGGGCGATGCGGATGTCGGTGGGGTCGGTCAGGGTGTATCCGGCACTGGCAAGGGCGCTGTCCAGCGCCTCGTCGCCCGGACGGATCTGGAAAAGCGGCGGCTGGCCCATCAGCTGCATGGCCTTCTCGGCGGCGCCGAGATCGTCGGCCTGCCACGCGGCCCGGGCCGTCGCGGCAGAGACCCGCTTGCCGCCGCCTCGGCCCTCGCGCAGGGTCCACGGCCCGGCCTCGACAAGGCTGGCGGCGGGCCATGTGGCCTGTATTGCGTCGAAAAGGCGGCGGGTCTCGGCGGGCATGGTCACCGGGTCACTGGGGCGGTCCCTCCGGTTATGGGACGCCCGCGCGCCGCTGTCCATCGGGTTACGCCCGGGCGTCCGGGAAAAGCGCCGCAAGCCGTGTCATCGCGGCGTCGATGCGCGCCCCGTCGGTGCCGCGGCAGACCACGTTGGCGCCGTAGACGCCGTCCTTCTGGAACGGGTAGGAGCCGAACTGAAGATCGTCGAATTCCGCCGCCAGCGTGGACAGCGGCCCGGCGATATCGCCCTCGCCGCGCTGGATGCGCAGGGTCTGCGACAGCAGCGGCTCGCCCCCGGTCAGCGTCGGCAGGACGCTGGCCACCATGGCCTGAAAGACCGCGGGCACCCCGGCCATGACATGCACGTTGCCGATGGTGAAGCCGGGCGCGATGCTGACCGGGTTCTCGATCAGGATGGCGGTGTCGGGGATGCGCGCCATGCGCTGGCGGGCGGCGTTGAATTCGGACCCCTGCCGGTCGTAATGCGCCTGCAACAGCGCGCGGGCGTCGTCGCGGATGCCGATCGAGACGCCGAAGGCCTCGGCCACCGCGTCGGCGGTGATGTCGTCATGGGTCGGCCCGATCCCGCCCGAGGTGACGACGGTATCGTATTGCGCGCGCAGAGCGTTCAGCGCGCCCACGATGGCGGCATGGTCGTCGGACACCATGCGCGCCTCGCGCAGGTCGATCCCGTGCTTGGTGAACTCCTGCGCGAGAAAATGCATGTTGGAATCGCGGGTCCGGCCAGAGAGGATCTCGTCCCCGATGACAAGCATGGCGGCGGTCGGGTTGGGCATGGCGGCTCCTTGGCCTTGGATGCGTTACGGTATAGGGCCGGGGCCATGCGCTTTCAAACCGATCTGGTGCCCGCGCGGCTGATCCGCCGCTACAAACGCTTCCTCGCCGACTGTCTTCTGGACGACGGGCGCGAGGTCACGGCCCATGTGGCCAACCCCGGCTCCATGCTGGGGCTGAAGGACGAGGGGCAGCGCATCTGGCTGGAGCCCAACGACGACCCGAAGAAAAAGCTGAAATGGGCCTGGCGGCTGGTCGAACATCCGGGCGGGCATTTCACCGGCGTCGACACCGGCGTGCCCAATCGGATGCTGAAGGCCGCGCTGATGGCCGGAGAGGTGCCGGGCCTGCAGGGCTACGACCTGGTCCGCCCCGAGGTGAAATACGGCCGGAACAGCCGCATCGACTTCCTGCTGACGGGCGGCGGCCCCGAGGCCTATGTCGAGGTCAAATCGGTCACGCTGTCCCGCACCCCCGGCCTTGCCGAGTTTCCCGACAGCGTGACCGCGCGGGGCGCCAAGCACCTTGCGGAACTGGCGCAGGTGGCGGGGCAGGGCGCCCGCGCCGTGATGCTCTACCTCGTGCAGCGCACCGACATCACCGCCGTCACTCTCGCCGCCGACCTCGACCCCGCCTACGCGCGCGCCTTCACGCAGGCGCAGGCCGCAGGCGTCGAAGTCCTCGCCTTCGGCTGCCGGATCACGCCGCAGGGCGTCACCCTCGGCACGCCGCTGCCGTTCCGGGCGCCCTGACCCCGGGCCCCCGTTTTCCTGACCCCGGGCCCCGGTTTTCTTCTGTCCCGAAATATCCCGGGGGAGGCCGAAGGCCGGGGGCAGCGCCCCCTCCGACGGGAACGAAAAAGGCGCCCCGCATCGGCAGGGCGCCCTCGTCTCACGATCCCGGAAAGGTTCAGACCTTCAGGTTCGGGATGATCTGCTTCTTGCGGCTCATGATACCCGGCAGCACAACCGTGTCGCCGGTGACCGTGGCGCCAAAGCTCTTCTCGGCCACGCCCTTCACCAGGTCGTTCGGCACCAGCAGCGTGGCCTCTTCCTTCAGGATGTCCACGACAAACAGCAGCACCTGGTCGACGCCATCCTCGGCGGCGACGGTCTTGAAGCTCTCCATCAGGCTGTCCTTGCGGCCCAGCGGGATCTCGGGCGCGGTGGTCTCCAGCACCGAGACGCGGAACTTGGTGCCCTCGACCGCGTATTCCTTGCTGTCCATGCGGATCAGCTCGGCGTCGGAGAAGGCCGAGACGTCGGATTTGGCGGCGAACATCTCTGCGGCGAAACCCGAAAGGTCGACGCCCAGGTCCGCGGCCAGGGCCTCGGCGACGGCGCGGTCTTCAGGCGTCGTGGTGGGCGAGCGGAATTCCAGCGTGTCGGACAGGATGCAGGTCAGCATCGCGCCCTTGATGGCCCGGGGCGCCCGCGCGAGGTCGGCGCCGATCATCTTGTGCATGATGGTGGCGGTGCAGGCCAGCGGCTCGATGCGGATGTCGATGGGGCCCTTGGTTTCCAGCCCGCCGACCAGCTTGTGGTGGTCGATGATGGCGCGGATGTCGGCGCTGTTGATCGAGGCGGGCAGTTCCGCGGGGTTGTTGGTGTCGACGATCACCACCGGCGCATCCGCCTCGACGTCGCCGATGATCTCGGGCTTGTCGAGACCCCAGTGCGTCAGCATGAAGGCGGCCTCGGTGTTGGGCTCGCCCAGCAGGACGGGCCTGGCCGCCTCGCCCTTGATCTCGTTGAGATACCAGGCCCAGATGATCGGGCTGCCGGTGCTGTCGGTGTCGGGGCTCTTGTGGCCGAAAACCTGGATGGTCATGGAAAGTCCTCGTTGACGCGGAATTTGCGCGCCTTCTAACGAGGGCCGTGCGCCTTGTCACCCCGCTGCGGTGGGGTGCGACCATGCTGCAGGGGGCGGGAAAGCGGCTTCAAAGCCGCTTTCAAGGCGCTTCGAAGCGCCTTGCCCCATGCCTCAGCGGGGGTGCGGCAACTCGGCCCTTGAGTAGGGCCGCCAGTCCTCGATCTCGGGGTAGTGGCGTTTGCGCCAGGCCCGCACCTTCGGGTTCATCACCCGGCGCCAGAGCGGCGGCACCATGGCCGCGACGGCCATGACCGGGTAGCCGTAGGGCAGTTGCGGCGCCTCGTCCTCGGGGTAGGTCTGCAACAGCGGAAAGCGCCGGTCGGGCTTGTAATGGTGGTCCGAGTGCCGTTGCAGGTTGATCATCAGCCAGTTTGTCGCCTTGTGCGCGGCGTTCCACGAATGGCGCGGCAGCACGTGTTCGTAGCGGCCCCCGCCCAGGTGCTTGCGGGTCAGCCCGTAGTGTTCGACGTAGTTCACCACCTCCAGCTGCCAGATCGCCACGCCGGCCTGGATCAGGAACAGCCCCAGCCCGCCCCAGCCGCCGACCAGCAGGGCCAGCGCCAGCATCCCGGCCTGAAGCCCCCAGTACAGCCAGAACGGGTTGCGCCGGTGCCACCACGGCAGGCCGCGCCGGGCCAGCAGGTCGCGTTCCGCACGGAAGGACGACAGCAGGCTCTGGCGCAGCACGCGCGGGTAGTAGCGGTGAAAGCCCTCGTTGTAGCGCGCCGTCACCGGGTCGCGCGGCGTGCCGACATAGCGGTGATGCACCAGCAGATGCTCGGACCGGAAATGCGAATACAGCACCATGGCCAGCAAGAGGTCGCCCAGCAGCCGCTCACGCCGGTTGCGCTGGTGCACCAGCTCGTGCGCGTAGACGATGCCCACGGTGCCGGTCATCACGCCGGTGCCGAAGAAGACGCCGAATGTCTCCCAGCCGCCAAGGTGGTCGGCGCGGGTCACGTACCAGATCAGCCCGAAGAGCGTCGCCGCCTGCAGGGGCACCCAGACCTGCGTCAGGGCGCGATACCAGAACAGCTGCGCTTCGGTGGTCTCCAGGTCGGCATTCTCGCCGTTCAGCCCCACCGCAAGGTCGATGGCGGAAAACAGATACCAGGCGCAGAGCGGCGCCAGCACCACCCACCAGCCGCCCAGAACGGCGCCCAGCCAGACCAGCGGGATCAGCACGAAGGACAGGGTGAAGGGCAGCGCGGCGGTCAGTCGGGCGACCTGTGCGGCGGGGATCATCGGCTTGTCCTTCATGCGCTCCATCCTAACGCTGCCTGCTCCAGGCGCCTTGCGCAAGATCAAAGGCCTTGCGCATCACCGTTGGCAGATCGGCGGGGCTGAAATCGGGCGCTTCGATGAAATCTCCGCGATCCGGGGCGCGTTCCATCGGCACCAGCGCGGTCTTCACCGTCAGCCGCAGGTGGAAATGGGTGAAGGTGTGGCGCGCCTCTTCGCCCAACGCGCGCCACTCGGCGCGGATCGGCGGCGCCTCTGCCGGGGCGTCGCCCCAGTCCGACCCCGGCCAGCCCAGCATCCCGCCCAGAAGCCCCTTGTCGGGCCGCCGCTCCAGCAGCCACGCGCCATCCACGCGACGGGCAAGGTAGGCGATGCCGTGGCGCGTGGGCTTGCGCTTCTTCGGCGCCTTCTTCGGCAATTCCGCCATGGTCCCCGCCGCCCAGGCCGCGCAGGGCGCGCGCCAGGGGCAAAGCCCGCAGGCGGGGCGCTTGGGCGTGCAGATCGTGGCGCCGAGGTCCATCACCGCCTGCGCGTAGTCGCCGGGTCGGGCCAGGGGCGTCAGCGCGGCGGCATAGTCGGTCAGCATCGGCTTGGCCTGCGGCAGGGGGGTGTGCTCGTCATGCAGCCGCGCCATGACGCGTTCGACATTGCCATCCACCACCACCTGCGGGTCGTCGAAGGCGATGGCCGCGACGGCAGCGGCGGTATAGCGGCCCACGCCCGGCAGGGTCAGCAGCGTGGCGTGATCCTGCGGAAACTGCCCGCCGTAGTCCCCGGCCACCACCCGCGCGCATTTCAGCAGGTTGCGGGCGCGGGCGTAGTAGCCAAGGCCCGCCCATGCGGCCATCACGTCCTCGTCGCGCGCCGAGGCCAGGGCGGTCACGGTCGGCCAGCGTTCGGTGAAGGCCAGGAAGTAGCTCTTCACCGCCGCGACCGTGGTCTGTTGCAGCATGATCTCGGACAGCCAGACGCGGTAGGGATCGGGCCGCACCCCCGCCGCCCGGGCGCGGGGGCCCGTGCGCCAGGGCATTTCGCGCGCGTGGCGGTCGTACCAGTCGAGCAGGTCGAGGGGGTCGGCGGATGACACGCGAAAAGGCTCCGGTTGCGGCAAGACTGGACTGGCGCGGCAGGGCGCGCGCCCACTACAATAGCGGCGACAGGAGAGATTCAAGCCATGACCCAGCGCCGCGGCACCACCTACGGCTTTGCCCGCACCTCGAAGCTGCTCGAAACCCGCGTCCGCAACGCCTCCGAGACGCGCGGCTTTGCCCAGTCCCGCGTGCTGACCCACTGGGAGGAAATCGTCGGCGCCGACCTCGCCGCCATGTCCCGCCCGGTCGAGGTCAGCTATGGCCGCGGCGGCTTTGGCGCCACGCTGACGGTGCTGACGACCGGCGCCATGGCCCCCATGGTCGAGATGCAGCGCGAACAGATCCGCGCCAGGATCAACGGCGTCTACGGCTACAACGCGATTGCCCGGGTGCGCGTCACCCAGACCGCCGCCACGGGATTCGCCGAGGGGCAGGTGGACTTCCAGCACCGGCGCGCGAAACCCGTTCAGCCCGATCACGCGCCGGAAATTCTGCGTGAGGTGCGGGCCAGTACGGGCGAAGTGGGCGACCCGGGCCTGCGTGCGGCGCTTGAACGCCTGGGGGCAAACGTCATATCCAAGGGCAAGCGGCGTTAGCGCCGACCCATGGATTTGCAAGGAACGAGGCGAGCGATGAAGAATTCCCTGACGGCGGGCGCGGTGGCGCTGACCCTGATCGGCGGCGGCGCGTGGTACATGACGCAGGGCTCCGGCACCGCCCCGGGCGCACAGATCGCCCTGCCGGGCGCCGCCTCGGCGCAGGAGGCCGGAGAGGTCGATACCTCCGCCATCGTCGAGATGACGCTGGGCGCCGAGGACGCGCCGGTCGAGGTGATCGAATACGCCTCTTACACCTGCCCGCATTGCGCCACCTTCCACACCTCGGTCTTCAAGCAGCTGAAAGAGAACTACATCGACACCGGCAAGGTGAAGTTCACCTACCGCGAGGTCTATTTCGACAAATACGGCATGTGGGCCTCGCTGATCGCGCGCTGCGGCGGCGAAGAGAAGTTCTTCGGCATTACCGATCTGGTCTACAAGGGCCAGCAGGACTGGGCGCGCGGCGGATCGGACGAGGCCATCGCGGAATCCCTGCGCAAGATCGGCCGCCTCGCGGGCCTCGGCTCGGAAGAGCTGAACGCTTGCCTGACCGACAGCACCAAGCTGCGCAGCCTCGTGGCCTGGTATCAGGAAAACGCGACGCGCGACGACATCTCGTCGACGCCCTCGTTCATCGTCGACGGCACCAAGCATTCGAACATGAACTACGCCGACTTCTCGGCGCTTCTGGACGAACGCCTGGGCGAATGACCTCGGCACCGCGCGGCCCCCTCGAGGGGGTGAAGGTCATCGAACTGGCGCGCATCCTGGCCGGCCCCTGGGCCGGTCAGACGCTTGCCGACCTCGGCGCCGATGTGCTGAAGATCGAAAGCCCCGAGGGCGACGACACCCGCCGCTGGGGGCCGCCCTTCGTCGAGCGCGACGGGGATCGCAGCGCCGCCTATTTCCATGCGTGCAACCGGGGCAAGCGGTCGGAATGCGTGGATCTCGCGTCAGAGGCCGGGCAGGCCCGGATGCGCGAGCTGGTGGCCGATGCCGACATCCTGATCGAGAACTTTAAGGTCGGCGGGCTGGTCAAATACGGCATGGATTATGCCACGCTGTCGCAGGTCAACCCGCGGCTGATCTACTGCTCGATCACCGGCTTCGGGCAGGACGGCCCCTACGCCCACCGGGCGGGCTACGATTACATCATCCAGGGCATGTCGGGCTTCATGTCCGTGACCGGCGATCCCGAGGGCCAGCCGCAGCGCGCGGGCGTGGCGATCACCGACCTCTTCACCGGGCTCTACTCGGTCTCGGGCATCCTCGCCGCCCTGCACCAGCGCGGGCGCACGGGCCGCGGCCAGCACATCGACATGAGCCTGATGGACTGCGCGGTCACGGCCATGGCGAACCAGTCGCTGAACTACCTCGCCACCGGCACGCCGCCGGGCCGGACGGGCAACTACCACCCGAACCTGACGCCCTACCAGGTCTTCGACTGCGCCGACGGGCATATCATCATCGCCACGGGCAATGATGCCCAGTACCGCCGCCTCTGCGGCATCCTCGGGCTGGAGGCCCTCGCAACGGACCCGGCCTACCTGACCAATGCCGACCGCATCGCCAATCGCGACACCCTGACCGCCCGCCTGACCGGGGCCACGCGAAGCCTGACCCGCGACGCGCTGCTGGCCGCCTGCGAGGCAGAGGGCGTGCCCGCCGGCCCGATCAACGACATGGCGCAGGTCTTCGCCGACCCGCAGGTGGTGGCGCGGGGCCTTCAGATCGCGCCCGAGGGCATCGCGGGCGTCCGCGCCCCCTTCCGCTTCTCTGACGCGGATCTCGTGCTGGACCGCGCCGCCCCGAAACTGCCGAAGGGCTGAAGGGGCCGGGCGGCCAGCAGCCCTCGCAGGAACCAAAGAAGCCCGGCCCAGCCAATCGCCCTGCCGATCCCTGCGGTCACGCCCCGCAGCGTCTTCTCTGCAAAGATACTCAAAAGGCAGGCGCGCCACGGGCGGGACATCCGCCAGGCACACGCGCCCCCATGCTTCTCTTTGGCCCAAATACCCCTTGACCGGGGGCGGCAGGGAACAGGCCAGCCTGCCTGGCGCATCCCCGGGCTTCTTCTTGGCCCAAATACCTCTGCGCGCCGCCCGAAAACGGCGCGCCCCTCGCGGTCAGGCGCGGTGATCGACCACCATCAGGTGCTGCGCCAGCCGCTGCACCTCCTCCAGCCAGCCCTGCACCAGCTTCGGGTCCGAGGGCGCCGCCGTGACGCCCGCAGGCACCGCCCGCGCCAGCACCGCCTCGACCGCCAGCGAGACCGGCACCGAGACCAGCCGCCCCATGGCATTGCCGCGTGCGTCGCCCCAGGCGTCCATGACGTAGGTCTTGTGCCAGACCGGCGCGCCTTCGCGCTCGGCCTTCAGGTCGACGCAGAGCACCACGCGGTCCGGCTCTCCGGGGCCGTAGGCGTTCTCGGCCAGCAGCTGGTCGGCGATCTCGGCCAGCCGCGCGTCAGAGGCGGTGGGCGCCTCGGCGAAGATCTCCTTCCACGCTTCCGCCCAGCCGTTCAGGCGCATGGTGCCGCGCACGAAGTCCTTCACCTGCCAGTCCTCGCCAAAACCGTATTCCGCCATGAAAGGCAGGGAATCGCGGTTCGGGTAGACCTCGAAGCTTTCCGGGACCGGCAGCGGCGCATCGAAGCGGGTCAGCGCGTCCCAGGGCCGCGAGACCTCGAGCAGCGAGAAGTTGCGGATCGACCGCGAGGGGGAGCGCAGCGCCTTCAGCACGCCCACCGGCGCCCAGGAGAACTTGTAGCGGAAGGCATTGGGCTCTTTCGGGACGCCGCCGCAATAGGACAGGAAGGACACCGCGTTGGTCTTGTCGAAGGCGGGCGAGGCCTTGTAGTCGGCCATCAGCGCATGGGCCATCAGGTGGTCGATGCCCGGGTCGAGGCCGACCTCGTTGACCAGGCGCACGTCCGCTGCCCTGGCGCGGGCGTCCAGCGCCCGCATCTCGGGCGCGATATACGACGACGATACGAACTGCGCACCGGCCTCGATGGCCAGTTCCGCCAGCGGCACATGCCAGTCGGCGGGCAGCATCGAGACGATGACGTCACCCGCGCGGGCCTCGGCCCGCAGGGCCTCGATGTCGAAGGTCCGGATGGCGTCGGTCAGGTCGCCCACGGCGGCCTGCGCCTTGTCCAGGGTCCGGTTCCAGACGGTGACGGGGTGGCCGGCCTCGATCAGGCGGCGCAGGCCGGGGACGGCGGACAGGCCGGTGCCGCACCAGTGGATGGTCATGTCGTTGCCTCCTTCAGATGGGTGTCGAAGAGCGCCTTCGCCCGGCCCCAGACGCCCTGATCCAGCCGGTCGAGCGTTTCCAGATGGGGCAGAAGCTGCGCGGCGAAATCCAGCGAGGATTCGCGCGGCAGCAGCGAGGGCAGGTTGTCGATGGCCATGACGTCCAGCGGGGGATCCTCATGCGCGCGCAGCGCCGGTTCCTCCCAGGAGGTCGCGCGGTCGTAGACCTTGATCGGGGAGAAGGCGCTGGTCGGGTCGCAGGCAATGTCGCCGATGACGCTCAGGCGGCGGTCCGCCCCGCGGGCCCCGGCGGGCACGAAGACCGGGCAGCCGGGCTGGGCGAGGATGCAGTTGAGGAAGACCTCGTGCTCCAGCACCTCGGGGAAGGGCCCGCCCGAGGCGGTCTCGGCCATGTCCCAGTCGGTGGTGGTCACGCCCATGGCGGCGCAGAGATCGCGCGCGCCGGAGCCCACGCGCCCCAGCGCGCCGATGACAATGGCGCGGGGCAGCGGCGAGGCGCCCTGAAGCGCGGCGCGCAGGTCGCGTTGCAGGGCGGCCTCGTCGGGCCAGGCACTGACCGGCGGGCAGAGCGCGCCCTGCCGCTGTGTGGCCCAGGCCAAGAGCGAGACGGCGGCACCGGCGTAGCCCGCCCAGTAGCCGAAGGCGGCGACCCGGCGGCCGTTCTCGTCCAGCAGGTATTCCAGATCGTAGAGTGTCCCGCCGCCCTCGGCGAAGCGCTTCAGCAGGCGCTGCCCGTCTGGCTGGCCCTTGTAGGCGTGGCCGAAGAGGATGTGCCGGTGGCGCAGGGCCGTGCCGTCGTCGGGCAGCTCTTTCAGGCCGAAGACCAGCGCGTCCTCCGGCGCGCCGGGCCAGGAGGCCTCGGGCACGATGGTGGCGCCAGCCTCGGCATAGGGGGCGGTGGGCAGGATGCGGGTCGGGCTGTCCTCGAGCGTGACCTGCGTGCCGCGGGCGACAAGGCGCGCCACACCCTCGGGGGTGATGCCGACGCGTTCCTCGTTCGGGCGGGTCTCGGCGCGGATCCAGAGATGGGTCATGCGGGATCTCCTTTCGGTCGAGGCAGAGGGGACAGGTTGCCCGGGGCGGAGGCAAGGGCTTTCGAAAGCCCTTGCAAAATTCTTCGAAGAATTTTGCCCCTCACAGGTGGCTGCGGGCGTGCTGCCGTTCCGGCGTGTCGAGGTGCGGCAGCGCGTTGAACTGCGTCAGCGCAAGGCCCGAGGGCAGCGGCTGGATGCGGTGCACCGAGGAATTCTCGATGGCGAGGCAGCAATGCGCCATGGCGGGCAGGTCCAGTCCCATGACGATGCGCATGGCCATGCCGATCAGCCCGCCCGAGGTCACCACCAGCGCGCGGCCCTCGCCTGCGGCGATCTCTTCCAGCACCGCGCGGGTGCGGGATTCGAAGGCCTGGAAGGTCTCGGGCGCGCCCTCGATCCGGCCGTCGCGCCAATGGGCGAAGAGCACGGGCAGGTGGCGGACGAAGGCCTCGCGGTCGGCGGGCATGGCGATGGCGTGCTGCTCTTCCAGCATCTGCGCCATGTGGAAATAGGTCAGCTCGTTCAGGCGTTCGTCGCGCATCGGCGCGGTCGCGCAATCGGCGGCGATGGCCTCGGCGGTCTCGACGTGGCGGCGCAGGGTGCCGGTGTAGACGCGGGCAAAGCGCTCTCCGGCCTGCCGGAAGTAGCCGCCCAGCCAGCGCCCCTGTTCCCACCCCAGCGGGCTGAGCTTGTCATAGCCCGCCTCGTCCCGGGAGGCAGAGTTGGCCTGTCCGTGGCGGACGAGGGTGATGAAGGACATGG
Source organism: Ponticoccus sp. (in: a-proteobacteria) (assembly GCF_048381735.1). Classification (NCBI taxonomy): domain Bacteria; kingdom Pseudomonadati; phylum Pseudomonadota; class Alphaproteobacteria; order Rhodobacterales; family Roseobacteraceae; genus Ponticoccus; species Ponticoccus sp. (in: a-proteobacteria). Next base: position 264,227 of record NZ_JBLXGL010000003.1, on the reverse strand, counting down.
GACCGCCTTTCGCTTCTGTGCCGGGGCGGTCTTACGGGGCGTGGCGCGGAAAGAAAAGGCGGCGCGCCGGTTGCAACGGCGCAGAGGTATTTGAGGACCGGAGAAGATCCGGGCGTGGCGCGCTCCGGCGGCCCTTGGTCACTCTGTGGCGGGAGGGCAGGCCTGCGCCCCGGTGCCGGTCCGCAGGGCGCCGTCCACATGCAGGGTGCGCGTGGGGAAGGGGATGTCCACGCCGGCGCTGTCGAGCGCCTCTTTCACCGCGCGTTTCATGTCGGCCTGGTACTGGAAGTAATCGTCGGTTGCGACCCAGGCGCGGACGAGGAAATCCACCGAGCTGTCGTTGAGCGCATTGACCTGGATGAAGGGTTCGGGCTGCGCCATCGAGCGCGCGTCCGCCATGACGGTCTCGCGGATCACCTGCTCGGCCTTTGCCAGATTGGCGCCGTAGCCCACGCCGAAGGTCCATTCGGCGCGGCGCTCGGGATAGGCGGAGTAGTTCTCGATCACATTGCCCCAGACCGCGGCGTTCGGGACGATGATCTGCACATTGCCGAGGCTGGCCAGTTCGGTGGTGTTGAGGGTGATGTCCCTGACGGTGCCCATCTCGCCGCCGACCTCGACGAAATCGCCGATCTTGATGGGGCGGAAGACGATGATCATGACGCCCGCCGCGACATTCGACAGGGTGCCCTGAAGGGCCAGGCCCACCGCGAGACCGGCGGCGCCGAGGGCGGCGATGATCGAGGTGGTCTGGACGCCGAAGGTGTTGAGGATGACCAGCGCGGCAAGGGCCAGCACGGTGTAGCGCGCGAGGTTGCCGAGGAAGTGGAAGAGGGTGACGTCCATCTTCGGATTGCTCTCGCCGATGGCGCGGATGCGCCGCCGGACCCAGCCCGCGACCATGAAACTGACGGCCAGCAGCAGAAGCGCCGCGACCACATTCCCCAGCGCCTGCGCGAGGAATTCCAGCGTCAGAAGGTCCGATAGCGAGGTTCCGTTGACGAGTTCTGTGGTCATCAGCGCGTTCAGCCGGTCCATGGTGTTGTCCCCCTTGTCGGTCTGCGCTCCCAACCCGGGTCCGTGCAAAGGGTTCCCCGGGGCGCGCGGCGGCGGTCTGGCAAAAGCGCCGCCATGGGGTTAAACGGGGGCAGGACAAAGTGGAGCGACCTTGTGAAGATGGACGAAAGCGGGCGGGTCACGCGGGACGGCATCCGCATCTACGAACCGGGCGATTTTGCCGGGATGCAGCGGGCGGGGGCGCTTGCGGCGCAGATCCTCGACGCGTTGCCCGAGCGGATCTTCGTCGGGCAGACCACCGAGGCGATCGATGACTATATCCGCGCGCGGGTCGAAGAGGCCGGGGCGATTTCGGCCACGATCGGCTACAAGGGCTATCAGCATGCCTCCTGCATCAGCGTGAACCACGTGGTCTGTCACGGCATTCCGGGCGGCAAGACCCTGAAGGACGGCGATATCCTGAACGTCGACGTGACGGTGATCGTGGACGGCTGGTACGGCGACACCAGCCGGATGTACGTGGCCGGAAAGCTGCCGCGCAAGGCCGAGCGGCTGATCCAGGTGACGCATGACGCGCTGATGGTAGGGATCGAGGCGGTGAAGCCCGGCAATACCTTCGGCGACATCGGCCATGCCATCCAGAGCTTCGTCGAGGGGCACCGCATGTCCGTGGTGCGCGATTTCTGCGGGCACGGGCTGGGGCGGGTGTTCCACGCGCCGCCCAACGTGCTGCATTATGGCCGCGCGGGCACCGGGCCGGTGCTGGAAGAGGGCATGTTCTTCACCATCGAGCCCATGGTGAACCTCGGCCGTCCCGAGACCAAGGTTCTGGCCGACGACTGGACGGCGGTGACGCGCGACAAGTCGCTGTCGGCGCAGTTCGAGCATTCGGTCGGCGTGACGGCGGAGGGCTGCGAGATCTTCACGCTGTCGCCCGGCGGACTGTTCCACCCGACCTACGGCTGATCCAGGCGCTGATCGGGCGCCCGATCCCGAGGCGCGCCTTGCGGCGCAGAGGGTCGATTTGCGTTCAGGCCACGCAGGCCCCGGGGAGGGCTCTGCCCTCCCCGACCCCCTCCCGAGGTATTTTCAGACCGAAGAAGGGCGCACCGTCACCATTGCCAGAGGGCGGGGACGAATTCGTAGGCTTCGCCTCTGGTGCGCACATGGCCCACACCCGGGAAGGGGAAGTGGTAGCCCAGAACCGCCATGCGGTCCGCCGCGGCCATGTCGAGCAGGCGCTTTCGCGTGGCCTGCGTGGTCTCGGCATCCATGTCGAAATTGTTGACCCAGTCGGGGTGGGCAAAGTTCATATGGGCGTGGTTCATCGAATCGCCGAGCGCGATCAGTTGCTGGCCGTTCGATTCGACGATCACCGAGAGGTGGCCGGGGGTGTGGCCCGGTGTATCGGTGACGCGCACGCCGGGGACGACCTCCTGGTCATTGGCAAGGAGCGTCCAGTCGACGCCCTCGACCTGGAAGGCATTGACCGCGCCGACGACGAATTGCTGCATTTCCGGCGGGACCTGGTTCACCAGGTCGTCCTGCATCCAGTAGTCGTGTTCGGTCTGGCCGGCGAAATAGGCGGCATCGGGGAAGAGCGCCTCGTCGAAGTCGTCCCGGATGCCCCAGATGTGGTCCGGATGGGCGTGGGTGATCAGGACATGGGTGATCGCCGAGGGCTCGATGCCCGCTTTTCCGAGGTTCTCCGCCAGCCGCCCGGCGGTGGGCAGGAAGCGGCTGCCGGAGCCGGTGTCGACGAGGACCGTGGCCTCGCCGGTCTGGATGACCAGGTGGTTGGCATGGGCGTAATTGGTGTCGGTCGAGAGGAAGTAGCTTTCGAGGAAGGCGCGGACCTCTTCGGGATCGGCGTTCACGCCGAGGCTGTTGGCCGGAAGCTCGAGGTGGCCGTCGGAGACCACGGTCAGCGTCATCTCTCCCAGCGTGAATTGCATGTGCGCGGGGTTGCTGGCCGAGGGGGCGCCGAGCGCCTGGGCCTGCGCGCGCACCGGCAGGGCCAGCGTCGGGGCTGCGGCGGCCATGGACAGAAGCGCGCGGCGTGAGGGGCGGAAAAGCGGCATGTTGGACCTCCCATGTCATTCATGCATTTGAATGCGATGATACCAGAGCCTGCGCGCTTTGCCAGCCTTGCAGGTGTGGAGCTCCGTCTTCCGGGATCGGCGCGTTTCCGGGGGCCGCAGGGGGGCTAGGGATCGCGGGGTTCGGGCAGGGGGCAGGGGCTTGGCCGCTGTCCTAGGGCTGTGCGGCCCCGGTCGGGGCGCTGAGGAGGGTCACCACCGTGTCGCCGTAGGCCCGGGTTTCGAGCGCGGTGAAGCCTTCTGGCGCGGGCTGGGCTGCGCTTTCTTCCCAGACGACAAGCGCGCCGGGCGCCAGCCAGCCCGCGGTGCGGGCGGCGGTCAGGGCCCGCTCGCCGAGGCCCTTGCCGTAGGGCGGGTCGAGGAAGACCAGCGCGCAGGGCGCATCGGCGGCGGGCAGGCGGGTGGCGTCGGCGCCGATCAGGCGCACCCGGTCGGCGCATCCCAGCGTCTTGAGGTTCTCGCGGATCAGCCGCTGGCCGGTGCGGCCGTTTTCCACCAGCGTCAGGTGCGCGGCGCCGCGCGACAGGGCCTCCAGACCCAATGCGCCGGTGCCGGCGAAGAGGTCCAGAACCCGCGTGCCGTCGAAGGGCTCGCCGAACCGCCCGCCCGCCAGCATGTTGAACAGCGCCTCGCGCACCCGGTCGGTGGTGGGGCGCAGATGCGCCCCCGGGTCGCCCTTGCCAAGCGCGGCAAGGCGGCGCCCGCGAAACTCTCCGGCGACGATCCTCACCCTTTCAGCAGCGGCTTGAGGTCGGCCGAAGGGTTGGCCACCACTGCCTTGTCCGCTGTCCGGCCCGCCTCGATCAGGCGTTTGCCGACCATATAGGCGCGGCTGTCGTTCATCGCGTCCACCGCCAGCAGCCTGTCGCCGGCGTAGTACCAGTGCGACAGCCCGCCGTCCTCGGCCCTGCGCGTCACGATCTGGTCGTAGCCTGCGTTCAGCCCGGCGATCTGCAGCTTGGTGTCGTATTGGTCCGACCAGAACCACGGTTTGGCGGCATAGGCGCGGCCCGCGCCGAGGATGTTCCCGGCCACCAGCTCGCCCATGTCGATGGCATTGCCGACGCTTTCCAGCCGCATGAGGGCCCCGGCCTGCGGGAAGGCCGCGCAGTCGCCCGCCGCCCAGATCGCCGGGTCGGAGGTCTGGCCCTGTGCGTTCACGAGGATGCCGTTGTCGATATCGAGCCCCGCCGCTTCGGCCAGACCCGTGTCGGGCGCGATTCCGACCCCGGCGATGGCGAAGTCGATTTCGAGCCGCGTGCCGTCCGAGAGTTCGGCGCCGGTGACCTCGCCACCGCCGGTCAGCTTGACCAGGCCCGTGCCTTCGCGGATGTCGACGCCGTGGCTTTGGTGCAGGGCGCGGAAGTAGTCCGAGGTCTCGGGCGCGGCGACCCGTTGCAGGATGCGCGGCGCGGCCTCGACCAGGGTCACGGTCAGGCCCAGCTTCGCGGCCACCGCCGCCGCCTCGAGCCCGATGTAGCCGCCGCCGACGATCAGCACGCGGGCGCCCTTTTGGAACCGCGGGGCCATGGCGTCGACATCCGCAAGGGTGCGGACCGCGTAGACGCCACCGATCGCGCCGCCGATGGCCTCGGGCAGGCGGCGGGGAAGGGCACCGGTGCAGAGCACGAGGTCGTCGTAGGAAAGGGTGTCCTGTCCGACTGTTACGGTCCGGGCGGCGCGGTCGATCCCCGTCACCCGGGAGCCGAGACGCAGGGTGACGTTCTGGGCGGCGTAGAACTCTGCGGGCCGCAGGAAGAGACGGTCGAGATCCATCTCGCCCAGCAGGTAGGCCTTGGACAGCGGCGGGCGCTGGTAGGGCACCACGGGCTCCTCGCCGACCAGGGTGATCTGTCCCGCGTAGCCGCCACTGCGCAGTTTCGCGACCAGCGACGCCGCCGCCTGACCCGCCCCGACAACAACGACACCCGACATGGTCACTCTCCCGTTTCCCTTTGCGTGCCGGAGCCTATAGTCGAGGCGCAGGAAAACGCAAACGCAGGAGTGACAGCGACAATGTCGATTTCAGTTGGGGCGACGCTGCCCGAGGCGGTTCTGGCATACATGGGGCCGGAGGGGCCCGCAGAGGTCAAGCTTTCGGACAAGGTCAAGGGCCGCAAGGTCGTGATCTTCGCGCTGCCGGGCGCCTATACGGGCACCTGTTCCACGGCGCATGTGCCAAGCTTCATGCGCACGCTGGATGGCTTCCGGGAAAAGGGCGTCGACGAGGTGATCTGCCTGTCGGTGAACGACCCCTTCGTGATGGGCGCATGGGGCGCCGATACCGGTGCCACGGCGGCCGGCATCACCATGCTGGGCGACCCGGCGGCGGAATTCACCAAGGCGGCGGGCATGGATTTCTCGGCGCCGCCGGTGGGCCTGATCGACCGCTCGAAGCGCTATGCGCTTTATGCCGAGGACGGCGTGGTCAAGGTGCTGCACGCCGAAGAGAACCCGGGTGTCTGCGAGACCTCGGGCGGCGAGGCGATTCTCGCCGCGATCTGACGAGGAGGAGCCATCCTTTGCGTCGCAAAGGATGGGCGGGGGGAAGCTTTTGCGGCGCAAAAGCTTCTTCCATTCCATACTGTTCCGGTCCGGGCGGCGGAGGTCGGGCAAGCGGGGCTCCGCCCCCGGCCTGCGGCCTCCCCCGCGGTATTTTTGGACCGAAGAAGCCGGGCCGTGGCCCTACAGGCTGTCCATCTTGCGCGCGAGCTTGACGTCCAGCTGCGACAGGCCGTCGACATCATGTGTCGACAGCGTCACCTCGACCCTGTTGTAGACGTTGAACCACTCGGGGTGGTGGTTCCATTTCTCCGCGAACATGGCGGCGCGGGTCATCCAGGCGAAGGCCTCGGTGAAGTCGCCGAACTTGTAGGTCTTGTGGATCGCATCGCGCCCCTCGACCATCTCCCAGCCGGCGGAGAACAGCGGCTCCAGCACGGTCTGGCGGGCGGTGTCCGACAGTTTCTCGGTCATTCTCTTTCCTCCTGAGTGGTCTTCCGGAACGGGCCGTAGCCGGTGAGGATCTCGATATCCTCGTCTACTGCGGCGCGTTCCGCCTTGAGAAAGCGCTCTACCGCCTCGGAAAAGCCGGGGTTGGCGATCCAGTGCAGCGAATGGGTCTGCGCGGGCAGGTAGCCGCGCGCCAGCTTGTGGTCGCCCTGGGCCCCGGCCTCTACCCGGGTCAGGCCCTGCGCGATGGCGAAGTCGATGGCCCGGTAGTAGCAGGCCTCGAAATGCAGGCAGGGGTGGTCTTCGGTGCAGCCCCAGTAGCGTCCGTAGAGGGCCTGGCGGCCGATGAAGTTCAGCGCGCCCGCCACCGGCTGGCCGTGGCGCGTGCAGAGGACCAGCGCGATATCGTCGCGCAGGGTCTCGTGCGCGATTTCGAAGAAGGCGCGGGTCAGGTAGGGGGCGCCCCATTTGCGCGCGCCGGTGTCCTGGTAGAACTGCCAGAAGGCGTCCCAGTGTTCGGGCCGGATGGCCTCGCCGGTCAGGGTCTCGATCTGGCCGCCGAAGGCCTGCGCGGTGCGGCGTTCCTTGCGGATGGTCTTGCGCTTGCGGCTGCTGAGGTCGGCGAGGAAGGCGTCGAAATCGGCGTAGTCGCGGTTGTACCAGTGGAACTGCTGCGTCACGCGCCGCAGCAGGCCCATGCGCTCGCCCGCGATGGCCTCTGCCTCGGTGCAGAAGGTGGTGTGCAGCGAGGACAGGCCGTTCTCGGCGGCGAGTTGCACGGCGCCCTGAAGCAGCGCCGACATGCCCTGCGTCTCGTGCCCCGGCTTCGTGAGGAAGCGGCGCCCGGTGGCGGGAGTGAAGGGCACGGCGATCTGCAGCTTGGGGTAATAGGCGCCGCCCGCGTTTTCCAGCGCGTGCGCCCAGTTGTGGTCGAAGATGTATTCGCCCTGGCTGTGGGTCTTGCCGTACAGCGGCGCCACGGCGATCGTCTCGCCCTCGGCTTCGGCGACGAGATAGCGCGGTTCCCACCCGGTGCCGCGCCCGACCGAGCCGCTGTCTTCCAGCGCGCTGAGGAAGCGGTGGGTGGTGAAGGGATCGTAGGGCCGGCCCTCGGCGTCCTCGGGGCAGGCGCAGGCATCCCAGTCGCCCGCGGCGATCTGCGAGAGGCTTGTCAGCACGGAGACGGTGAGCGTCGGGCCGGGGCTCTGGTCGGTCATCACGGGTTCAATCTGGCGTTTCCGCCCGGGGGTTCAAGCCGTGTAGCCTTCGAAGGTGACATTCTGGGCGATGCGCCGCGCGCTGGCCTCTTCCTCGGGTGAGCGGACCGTCCAGCAGAGCACGGCCAGGCCCTGCGCCTTCAGCGCGGCGACGCGGGGCGACGAGAGGTCGCGGTGGTCGTGGCTGATGAAGCTGGCGCCGGTGCGATGGGCATCGGGGATGCCGCGCAGGGCGTCGCGGGTGGCGGCGGGCAGGGTGGGGTGGTCCTCGGGCGCGTAGGCACAGGTGGTCAGGCCGCGCGGGTGCTGCGGCATGCGGTCGGCCAGCGCCGCGACGGAATGCGGGTTGAAGGACATCAGCGCGACCGGGCCCTGGTAGCCGTCGAGCGCGGCGGCGACGGCGTCTTCCAGCGGGCCGACCCTGGGGCCCATGGCGCCGTCCTGGTCCTTGACCTCGATCAGCAGCGGCACCGCGCCGCCGACCAGCGCCAGGACCTCGGGCAGGGTGGGGATGGTGTCGTTCCCGCCGGTGAGCGTCAGGCCGCGCAGCGCCTTGGCGCTGTGCTGCTGGATCGCGCCCCGCGTGCCGGTCAGCCGCTGCAGGTCGTAGTCGTGAAAGACCATGGCCTGCCCGTCGGCGGAGCGCTGGATGTCGATCTCGATGCCGTAGCCCGCCGCGATCGCGGCGCGGATGGCGGCGGGGCTGTTCTCGATCCGGCCCGCTGCACGGTCGTGCAGCGCACGGTGGGCAATGGGCCGGTCGAGGAAGGCGCGGGGCAGGGGCGTCATCGCGGTACCTTGGCTGCGGGTCCGGCCTCAGGCGATCTCGAAGATGCCTTCGATCTCGACCGCGACGCCGAAGGGCAGGCTGGCCGCCGACACCGCAGAGCGGGCATGGCGCCCGGCATCGCCGAGGATCTCGGCCAGCGTGTCCGAGGCGCCGTTGATCACCTTGGGCTGGTCGGCGAAATCCGGCGTGCTGTTGACGAAGCCGGTCAGCTTCACCACGCGCTTCAGGCGCGACAGGTCGCCGCCGCAGGCCGCGCGGACCTGTGCCAGCAGGCTGAGCGCGCAGGCCCTGGCCGCCGCCGCGCCGTCCTCGACCGAAAGATCCTGGCCCAGCTTGCCGGTGATGAAGCCGTCGGGCCCCATGGAGACCTGCCCCGAGACGTAGAGCATGTTGCCCGAGATCACGTAGGGCACGTAGTTCGCCGCGGGGGCCGGCGCGTCGGGCAGGGTGAGGCCAAGCTCGGCCAGGCGGGTTTCGATGGGGTCGGACATTGGGGCTCTTCCTGTGCAGTGTCGGGCGGAAGCTAGACGCGTGCGGCTGCGATGAAAAGCCCCTGTTTGGGGCGGCGGGACAGGCTTTCGAAAGCCGTTCCCTGCCGCCGGGAGCTTTCGGCAGAGGCTTGCGGGCAACGGCCTTCGAAGGCCGTTCGAAGCCGGTTCGAACCGGCTTCCCCCCGCCCGATCAGGTCTCGCGGAAGGCCCGGGCGAAATAGTCGGTGAAGGGCTTCACGAGGTAGGCCAGCGGGGTGCGGTCGGCGGTGCGGATGAAGGCCTCGACCGGCATGCCGGGGATCAGCGCCGTGCCCTCGGGCAGGCGGTCGATCTGGCCCTCGCTCAGCACGATCTCGGCGCGGTAGTAGCGCACGCGGGTCGACTGGTCCTCGAAGGCATCGGCAGAGATCTGCACCACGCGGCCAAACAGCTCCGGCGTCTGGCGCTGGTCCAGCGCGGCGAAGCGCAGCGAGACCTCCTGGTTCACAAAAAGCTGGTCGATGTGGATCGTCTCGACCTGCGCCGCGATCACCAGCGGGCGGTCCTGCGGCACGAGATACAGCACCGGGTCCGCCGGGCGGATCACCGAGCGCGGGGTGAAGACCGTCATGCCGTAGACCACACCGGACACCGGCGCGGTGATCTCCATCCGGCTGAGGCGTTCGCGCAGGGCGCGGGCCTGTTCGGCCAGTTCACGCTCGCGGAACTGCAGGTCGCGCAGGGTGGTGATGGATTCCTCGCGGCGCTGGGTCTGCAGGCTCTGGATCTGGATGTCGATCTCGGTGATCCGCCCCTCGGCCTGCGCCTTCTGGGCGATCAGCTCGCCCACGGTGCCGGTCAGCCGCGACTGTTCGCGTTGCAGCGCCAGAACCGTGCCGATCTTGGCCAGCCCGCGTTCCAGCAGCGACTGCTGGTTTTCCAGCTCCTGCCGGATCAGATCAAGCTGCTCGTCCAGCGCCACCTGCTGCGCCTCGATCCCGCGCACCTGGTCGGCGATCTGGTCCTTGCGCTTGGACAGCTGCTCGATCTCGCGGGCCGCCGATTCCAGCCGGGCGAGGAAGAGGTTGCGCTGGCCCTCGACCAGTTCTCTGACCTCTTCGTCGGCCGCGGCGCGGGTCAACAGCGGTTCGGGAAAGGTGATGTCGGCGGCGGTATCGCGTTCCGCGTGCAGGCGCGCGCGCCGCGCCATCAGCTCGTAGAGCTGGCCCTCGGTGATCGCCAGTTCCGACTGCAACAGGGTCGGGTCCAGCCGGATCAGCGTATCGCCGACCTCGACCGTATCGCCCTCGCGCACGCGGATCTCGGCCACGACGCCGCCGTCCGGGTGCTGCACCACCTGCCGGTTCTGGTCGACCTCGATCGACCCCGAGGCGACGATCGCGCCCGAGATATTCGTCGTCGCGGCCCATGTGCCGAAGCCGCCGACGAGGATCAGCAGGGCGACGATCCCAAGGATCATCGGGCCGCGGGTGGGGAAGGGGCTGGGGCTGCTCATCGCACACCTCCGGGGCTTGCGGATCTCTGGATCTGCTGGTGGTTCTTGACCATGCTCTGCAGCACCTCGTCCTTGGGCCCGAAGGCCACGCGGCTGCCGCCCTCGAGCATCAGGAGCAGGTCGCATTCCTGGATCGCGGCGGGGCGGTGGGCCATGATCAGTACCGACTTGCCTTCCGCCTTGAAGCCCCTGATCGCCTTGTTGACGGCGGTCGATCCCTCGTTGTCGAGGTTCGAGTTCGGCTCGTCCAGTACCAGGATCACCGGATCGCCATAGAGGGCGCGGGCCAGTCCGATGCGCTGTATCTGGCCCCCGGAGAGGCGCCCGCCGGCGGCGGTGACGCGGGTGTCGTAGCCATTGGGCAGCTTCAGGATCATCTCGTGCGCGTCCGCCTTCTGCGCGGCCTCCACCACCTTCTGCGCGTCGGGTTGCGGCGACAGGCGGGCGATGTTCTCGGCGATGGTGCCGTCGAACAGCGTCACCCGCTGTGGCAGGTAGCCGATGTGCTGGCCCAGCACCTCCGGCCCGTATTGGTCCAGAGAGGCGCCGTCGAGGCGGATCTTGCCGCCCGCCGGGCGCCAGATGCCGGTCAGGGCGCGCGCCAGCGTCGATTTGCCGGAGCCGGACGGCCCGATGACCCCCAGCGCCTGCCCCGGCATCAGGGTGAAGCTGACCAGCCGCAGGGCGGCCTGCTGCTCGCCCGGGGCGACGACGGTCAGCTGCTGCACCTCCAGCCTGGCCTGCGGGCGGGGCAGGGCGGTGCGCGGCGGTTCCTGTGGGGTCTCGGTCAGCAGCTGGGCAAGGTTGTCCCAGCCCTTGCGGGCGCGGGTCACGGCGGCCCACTGGCCGATTGCCAGCTCCACCGGCGCCAGCGCGCGGCCCATCAGGATGGACCCGGCGATCATCGCGCCGGGCGTCAGCTGGCCCTGCAGCACGAGGTAGGCGCCAAGGCCCAGCATGGCCGATTGCAGGAACAGCCGGAAGGTCTTGGTCAGCGTGGTGAAGGTGCCGGTCAGGTCGGCGGTGGCGATCTGGCCGCGCAGGGCGTCGCCGCGCGCCACCATCCAGCGCTGGAAAGCATCGCGGCGCATCCCCAGCGCCTGCACCATCTCGGCCTCGGCACGGATCTGCTCGGAGGTCTTCTCGGCCTGCATCACGGCGGCGTTCGATTTCAGCGAGGGCGCCCGCGTCACCGCCTGGTTGACGAAGGTCACGACGATCAGCACCGCCCCGCCCGCAAGGGCGAGATACCCCAGCCAGGGGTGAAAGACGAAGATCGCGGCGATGAACAGCGGCGTCCAGGGGATGTCGAAGACCGCCATCAGTACCGGCGAGGACATCAGCCGCTGAATCGATTCGAGGTCGCGCAGCCCGGTCTGCGCCAGGTCGTCCGGCTGCACCGTCGACCGCCGCATGACCGCGTCGAAGACCCGCAGATCCAGCGCCGCCTGGAACCGTGCCGCGACGCGGCCCATGATCCGGCCCCGGACGTAGTCGAGAATGCCCATCATGCCGTAGAGAAAGACCACCAGCACCGACAGCGCGACCAGCGTCGCCTCGGACCGCGAGCCCAGCACGCGGTCGTAGACCTGCAGCATGTAAAGCGGGCCGGTCAGCATCAGCATGTTCACGAAGAAGCTGAAGATGGCGACGAACCAGTAATACGGGCGGCTCTGGCGGCGTGCGGCGCGCAATTCGTCGCGGCCGGTGTCCCTAGTTCTCGAGGCGGTCATGGTCGTGCCTGACCCTTTCTTTTGTCAGAAGCCGGTTTCTGTGGCAGTCTGGGCCTTCGGCGAGGCTTGTCGCCAATCTGCCACAACAGGTGTGAATCCGACCACCAAAGTTGGGTCCCCTGGGAAATGAATTTAAGTAGCCTTTTAGGGGGATCGGTACGCTTTCCCAAGGCTTTTGCACAGGATGTTGCGGGAATGCGGGTTGACCGGATGATTTGGGGGGCTGCCATGACCGGCATGGTGGCCGGGTGCAGCCTTCCGGGGCCGGGCGATATCCCCGCGGACGGTGTCTACGACCCCTATGAAGCCAGCAACCGCCGCACCCATGCCTTCAACCGCGCTGTCGACGAACGCTTTCTGAAGGGCACCGGCGGTGGCTATTCCCGGACCGTGCCGGACGAGGTGCAGCAGGGGATTTCCAACTTCGCCGAGACGGTGTCGCTGCCTCAGACGGTGGTGAACCAGGTGCTGCAGGGGCGACTGGGCGCGGCCTCGAAAAGCACGCTGCGCTTTTCCGCGAATGTCCTGATGGGCTTTGGCGGGCTTGCGGATGTGGCCACCGAGATGGGCCTGCCCGAGAACGGCACCGACTTCGGAGAGACGCTGTCGGTCTGGGGTGTGCCGGAAGGCGCCTATCTGGAACTGCCGGTTCTGGGGCCCTCCACGGAGCGCGACGCCATCGGGCGCTTCGCGGATTTGTTCCTGGATCCGGTCAGTTACCTGGTGCCTGCGCCCGAGCGTTACATCGGCACCGCGGCCCGCACGCTGGAGATGGTGGGCGACCGTGGGCAATATTCCGACACTGTCGATTCGGTGCTCTATGAAAGCGCCGACTCCTATGATCAAGTGAAGCTGATCTACATGCAGAACCGCCGGTTCGAGCTGGGTCAGGAAGCGCCGGGGAACGAAATCGACCCCACGGCCATTGATGTATCAGGATTCTGAATTTTCCCGGGGGGTATCATGAATTTCTCACGACGCGGCATTCTGGCAGGCGGGTTTGCAACGGTGTTGGCGGGTGTCGCCAGTCCGGGCTTCGCGCTGAGCGAGGGGCAGGCGCGCGGCCTGATCGAGGGCATGGTCTCCGAGATCAACCGGGTCATCGCCTCGGGCCGGTCTCCGGGGGCGATGTACGGCGAGTTCGAGCGCATCTTCAAGAAATACGGCGATACGCGGGTGATTGCGGCCTATGCCATGGGCGTCGACGGGCGGCGCGCCTCGGGGGCGCAGAAGAAGGCCTTTACCGATGCCTTCACCGGCTACATCGCGCGCAAATACGGCAAACGCTTCCGCGAGTTCGAGGGCGGCCGGCTGGAGGTCCAGTCGGTGGGCCGGATCAAGAACGGCTTCGAGGTGAAGTCGACGGCCTTTCTGCGCAGCATGGATCCTTTCACGGTGACCTTCCACGTGTCGGAGAACAACCGCTTCTTCAACATGTATGTCGAGGGGGTGAACATGCTGCTGACCGAACGCAGCGAGATCGGCGCCATGCTGGACCGCCGCCGCGGCGACATCGACGCCATGATCGCGGACCTGCGCAAGGCGGGGTGAGCCCCGATCCGCGCAGCGGTGGACCTGCCGGGGGCAGGTCCAAGGGGCGAACGGGCGGAGCCCCGGGCCGTGAGGTAGTGCTGGTTCGCGCAACGTTCCGACCCACCGCCAGGCGCGGAATCAAGGGCGAAGCCCGCCGCGCCATCCTGCCGGAGGCATGTCTTCGACATGACGGGCTGACCGCCCCGCCAAAGGCGGGCTGATGCAGGCGGCGTACCTTCGGTATGGATGCAGGCGGCGCACCTTCGGTGCGACGGCCTGGCGATTTGGCCGATGCAGGCGCAATCTGAAATTGGCCGGGGTAAACGGCCTTCCAGAGGTATCGGTGCGCCGGACCACGGCTCTGCGCTGGTGCGGCTCACCTGCCTGCGGGCAGTTTCTTCTAATCAGAGATGTCGCGCAGCCTGTCCGGCTTGGTCGGTGTCACGCTCCCTGCCGCCCGGGCAGCGCGGCCCGCGACCCCGCTGGCCCGCTATGCTACCGGCCCGGCACTGTCGCAGGGCCGGTGGGGATGCGCGATCCGCGTCGCCGCGATGGGGCTTTGGCGAGGTGCTGCGGCCCCCGCCGTTGCCCCGATCAGCCCCCGCCGAGGATGTCGCGCAGCACCTGTTCCAGCACGCTTTCCCGGCGGCGTTGCTGCTGTGGTGCCGGCTGGGGTTGCGGCTGGGGCACCGGTTCGACGTATTGCGGTTCCGGCTGCGGCGGCGCCTGCGCGGGCAGGGGCCTGGGGTCGACGCCCTCGTGCACGCCCGCCATCACCGCCTGGAAGATCTCGGCGGGCAGGCCGCTGCCGGTGACGCCGGTCAGCGAGGTGTTGTCGTCGTAGCCCATCCAGACGCCGGTCACGTAATCCGCCGTGAAGCCCACGAACCATGCATCCCGCGCCTCCTGGCTTGTGCCGGTCTTGCCCGCAACCTGCCAGCCGGGCACCTTGGCGCGGCGGCCGGTGCCTTCGGACACCACCTTTTCCATCATCCAGATCAGCTGCGCCGCCGCCTCGGGGCGGATCACCCGTTCCCCGATGCCGCCGCCGGTGCCCATCAGCGGTTCCGAGTCGCCCTTCAGTCGCAGCTGGCGCAGCCCGTAGGGCGTCACCGAGGATCCGCCGTTCAGGATGCCCGCATAGGCGCCGGTCATTTCGATCAGCGTCGACTCGGAGGTGCCAAGCGCCATCGAGGGCACGTCATGCAGCTCGCGCACGATGCCGAAGTCGCGCGCCACGCGGATCACCAGATCGCGCCCGACCGATTCCGACACCTTGATGGTGGGAATGTTCAGCGACCGCTTCAGCGCCTCGACCAGCGTCACGCGCCCGTAGTTCCTGCGCGAGTAGTTCTCGGGGCACCATTGCCCCGAGCCGGGGATGTTCAGGCAGTAGGGTTCGTCCACCACGGTATCGAGCGGCGAATGCCCCAGTTCCAGCGCGGTGGCGTAGACAAAGGGCTTGAAGGCCGACCCGGTCTGGCGCACCGCCTGAAAAGCGCGGTTGAACAGGCCCGAGGCATCGGTGTCGCGCCCGCCGATCATCGCCCGCACCGCGCCGTCCGCCGACATGACCACCACGGCGACCTCGGCCTTTGACCCTTCGCGCACCTTCTCGGAGAAGATCTGGTTCACCGCGCGCGCCGCCGCCTTCTGGATGTGCTGGTCCAGCGTCGTCTCGATGATGACGTCGTCGGTTGTCTTGCGGGTGAAGAACTCTGGCCCCGACTGCATCACCCAGTCGGCAAAATAGCCGCCCGAGGTGTCCTGTGCCTCCGGCGGCATCGTGGCCGGGTTGTCCTGATGGCGCTGCGCCTCTGCCGGTGTCAGGTAGCCCTGTTCCTCCATCAGGCGCAGAACCGTAGCCGCGCGGCGCTGGCTGCGTTCGAGGTTCGCGGTCGGGGCCAGCGAAGAGGGCGCGGTGAGCAGCCCGGCGATCATGGCCGATTCACCGGGGTCCAGCTCTGACGCCGGTTTCGCGAAGTAGCGCCGCGCCGCGGCTTCGGCCCCGTAGGCGCCGCCGCCCATGTAGGCGCGGTTGAGGTAGATCGTCAGGATCTCGGACTTGGTGTACTTCGTCTCCATCGCGATGGCGTAGACGGCTTCCTTGATCTTGCGCGTCAGCGACCCGCGACGGCAGTCGGCGATATAGTCGGCCTCGGACTCCCATTCGCTGGGGTCGTATTTCACGCCAAGGCAGATCAGCTTGGCCGCCTGCTGGGTGATGGTGGACCCGCCGTGCCCCGAGAGCGGCCCGCGCCCTTCCGAGAGGTTGATGCGGATGGCCCCGGCGACGCCGCGCGGGCTGACCCCGAGATGGCGGTAGAAACGCTTGTCCTCGGTGGCGATGACCGCGTTGACCAGATGCTGAGAGACGGTGTCGGCAGAGACCACGCCGCCGAACTGGTCGCCGCGCATCGCGAAGGCGCGCCCGTCGCGGTCCAGCAGGGTGACGGAGCCGCGCGCACGCCCGTCGGTCAGGGTCGCGACCTCGGGCAGGGTGGACGAGACGTAGTAGACAGAGGCGCCGACCACCAGCGCCAGCACCACGGTCGTGAACAGGGTGACGCGCCAGACCAGCGCCCAGAGCGCGCGGAACGGCCATGTGATCGCCCGCACCAGCCGGTTGCCCCGGGGCTTGCGCGCCGGTTTGCGGCGCGTGGGCTTGCGGCCCGAGGGCTTGCTTCCCTTCGGGCTCTTGGGTTTCCCGGTTTCGGCGGAATAGCGTCGGTCGGCCACAAGCCGCGACGGCTTTCGTCCCCTGGGTGTCATCTGCGCTGCTCGTCCGTTTTGTTTGCCCGGGACACTACCCGCAATTGGGGGGAATGTTGACTGGCTGCAAGCCCGGGGACCGTTTTACTTCAGATTAAATTTTAGGCGCAAACGTAATGGCGCATAAATTTTGTGCGCTCAGTATCCTTCAGCAGCCGCATATTCAAGCCCGCTCTTCATTTTGGACCCCGTGGCGCGCTCCTCTGCCGGTGCCACTGCGGGGTCCGCCCCGCCTGATTGAAGGGGACACAGGTGAAACTGATCATTGCAACGATCAAGCCGTTCAAGCTGGAAGAGGTCCGCGAGGCTCTGACCGGCATTGGCGTGCGCGGCATGATGGTGACCGAGATCAAGGGCTTCGGCTCGCAGTCCGGTCACACCGAAATCTACCGCGGCGCCGAATACGCCGTGAACTTCGTGCCGAAAATCAAGCTGGAGATCGTCGTTTCGGGGGCCATGACCGATGAGGTGGTGGAAACCATCCGCGCGACCGCCCAGACCGGCAAGATCGGTGACGGCAAGATCTTCGTGCTGGATGTCCAGCAGGCCGTGCGGGTGCGCACCGGCGAAACCGACGCAGACGCGCTGTAAGACGCGCCAGATTTTCACGAGGAAACGACCATGACCAAACTCAAGACCCTGGCTCCGCTCGCGCTTATGATCGCGCTGCCCGGCCTCGGCTTCGCGCAGGAGGCTGCCGAGGCCGCCGAAGCGGTGGCCGAAGCCGGACCGGTTGTCGGCACCGATGCCTCCTCCGATTCGATCTTCATCTTCAACTCGCTGCTGTTCCTCGTGGGCGGCTTCCTCGTGTTCTTCATGGCCGCGGGCTTTGCCATGCTCGAGGCGGGCCTCGTGCGGTCGAAGAACGTGACCATGCAGCTGACCAAGAACATGGGCCTCTTCGCGATCGCCGCGATCATGTACTACCTGATCGGCTACAACGTGATGTACCCGCTGGGCAGCTGGTCCATCGGCAGCGATGAGACCGGCGGCTACCTCGGCGCCTTCGGCGTCGCGGTTCTGGAGGCCGTGGGCGTGACCCGCGATGCGGCGGACGACTATGGCTATGCCGCGACCGGCTCGGACTTCTTCTTCCAGCTGATGTTCTGCGCGGCCACCGCCTCGATTGTCTCCGGCACGCTGGCCGAGCGCATCAAGCTCTGGCCCTTCCTGATCTTCACCGCGGTGCTGACCGGCCTCATCTACCCGATCCAGGCCTCGTGGAAGTGGGGCGGCGGGTTCCTCGACAGCCAGTACGGCTTCCTCGACTTCGCCGGGTCGACGGTCGTGCACTCGGTCGGTGGCTGGGCGGCCCTGGCGGGTGCCCTGATCCTGGGGCCGCGCATCGGCAAATATGCCAAGGACGGTCGCGTCATTCCGATGATGGGCTCGAACCTGCCGCTGGCGACGCTGGGCACCTTCATCCTGTGGATGGGCTGGTTCGGCTTCAACGGCGCCTCGCAGCTGGCCATGGGCTCGGTGGGTGACGTGGCCGATATCAGCCGGATCTTCGCCAATACCAACATGGCGGCAGCCGGTGGCGCTTTCGCGGCACTGATCCTGACGCAGCTTCTGTTCAAGAAGGTCGATCTGACGATGGTGCTGAACGGTGCCCTTGCCGGTCTGGTCTCGATCACCGCCGAACCGCTGACCCCGACGCTGGGTGCCGCCACCCTGATCGGTGCCGTCGGTGGCGTGATCGTGGTCTTCGCCGTGCCCTTCCTCGACAAGCTGAAGATCGACGACGTGGTCGGCGCCATCCCGGTGCACCTCTTTGCGGGTATCTGGGGCACGCTGGCCGTGGTGCTGACCAACGGCGACGCGACCATCGGCGGGCAGGTGATCTCGATCATCATCGTCGGTGTCTTCGTCTTCGTCGTCTCGTCGGTTCTGTGGCTGATCCTCAGGGCGGTCACCGGCATCCGGGTCACGGAAGAGGAAGAGATCATGGGTCTCGACATGGCCGAACTGGGGATGGAGGCCTACCCGGAATTCTCGAAGGGCTGAGTTTTTCCTTCCACTCAGTCCAGAGACCACTGGCCCGGGCGCTCGCGCCCGGGTTTTTTCATGCCGCGAAAAGCCCCGTCTTTTCGCGGCATGTGGCAAGGTCATGTCCGCGCAGCGGACGTGACAGCCACTGGGAGCCATGGCCATGTGTGCGGTCGCAGCCCCGTCTTTTCGCGGCATGTGGCAAGGTCATGTCCGCGCAGCGGACGTGACAGCCACTGGGAGCCATGGCCATGAGGGCGGTCGCGGCCCCGTCTTTTCGCGGCATGTGGCAAGGTCATGTCCGCGCAGCGGAGGTGACAGCCACTCGGTGCCATGGCCATGAGGGCGGTCGCAGCCCCGTCTTTTCGGAACGGGTGGCAAGGTCCTGTACCGCTTTTGAGAACCAACCTTCGTCACGCCCACCCGGCGCGGAATCAAGGCCGCAGGCCGCCGCGCCATCATGCCGGAGGCATGTCTCCGACATGACGGGCCGTCCCGGGGCCCGGCGATTTGGCTGCCGCCTGCGCGACCTGTCTGAGTTCATACGGGTTTGGCGGGGGTAAACTGCCTTCCAGAAACCGAAGATCGCCGGACCACGGCCCCGCGATGGCGCGGCCCCTCGCGTTTTGGATAAGGGGCGGGGGTTCGAACGGACGGATGCTCTCCAAGGCTCACTCGAAAGGCGGCAGGGGAGCAGGAGGGGGGCGGGTGCGACGCAGCCTTTCCCCTCCTCGCGTATCCTTCGCTGCCGTGCGATGGCTTCGGCGGGACGTCCTAACCGCCCTCCCGCATCAGCCTTTGGCGCGCGATGGCCTCGTTGCGGTCCGCCTTGCGGTCGGCAAACAGCGCGGCCTCGACAAAGCTCAGATGCGCCTCGACGGCGGCCCGGGCTGCGGCGCTGTCGCGGGCCTGCAGCGCCGCGTTGATGCTGCGGTGCTGGTCCAGCAGCGCCTCTCGCGTGGTGCGTTGCTTGAACATGACCTGCCGGTTGTAGAACACGCCCTCGCGCAGCAGCTGGTACATCGAGCGCATCATGTGCAGCATGATGACGTTGTGGCTGGCCTCGATGATCGCAAGGTGAAAGTCCGCGTCCAGCCGGGCCTCTTCCGCCGGGTTGCGCTTGCCGTGGGCCGCCTCCATCCGGGTGAAGAGCGTGCCGATGACCTTGAGATCGCTTTCCGTGCCTGCCTCGGCGGCGCGCTCGGCGGCCAGCCCCTCCATGTCGCGCCGGAAGGACAGGTAGTCGAAGACCGCCTCGTCGTGGCTGGCGAACAGCTGCACCAGCGTGGCGGAGAAGGCAGAGCCCAGCACCTCGGTCACGAAGATGCCCGCGCCGGCGCGGGTTTCCAGCAGGCCGCGCTCGGACAGGTCGGCCACCGCCTCGCGCAGCGAGGGGCGCGAGACGCCAAGACGCTCGGACAATTCGCGTTCCGAGGGCAGGCGTTCGCCGGGGCGCAGGATGCCGCGCAGGATCAGCCGCTCAATCTGCCGGACGACGGCAAGCGACAGTTTCTCGGGCTGGACCTTTTCGAAGGGCATGGCGGGGCCTCGCTGTGGTCAGATATCTTTACCAAAGCGGGTGGGATTGGGAAAGGCGGGATCGGGGGCGCGCCCCGGGTTACCAGCGGGTCAGCGCCTCTTCGTCCTCGTCCTTTGCCGCCACCCACGAGGTGCCGTCGCGCCCGTGTTCCTTCTTCCAGAAGGGGGCGCGGGACTTCAGGTAGTCCATCAGGTACTCGGCGGCCTCGAAGGCGTCCTTGCGGTGCCGGGCGGCGGTGGCGACCATCATGATCTGCTCGCCCGGTGCCATGCGCCCGAAGCGGTGGATCACCAGCGCATCGCCCAGCGACCAGCGCGCCATGGCCTCTGCCGCGATGGCCTCCAGCGCCTTTTCGGTCATGCCGGGGTAGTGCTCGATCTCCATGACGTCGATGGCGTCCTGCCCGGTGTCGCGCACCACGCCGGTGAAAGTCACCACGGCGCCCATGTCGGTGCGCCCGGCGGCAAAGCCCGCCGCCTCTGCGCCGAAGTCGAAGGGCGCCTCCTGCACAACCACACGCATCTCAGCCCCCGGTCATCGGCGGGAAGAAGGCGACTTCGCGGGCGCCCTCCAGCGGGGCATCGAAATCCGTCAGTTCCTGATCCACCGCCACGCGCAGGGCCGAGGTATCGGCGAAGGCGGCGGCGTAGCGTTCTTCGCGGGCCACCAGTTCGGCCACCAGATCCCTGACCGTGGCCGCCTCGGTGTCGATGCGTTCCTTTGCCAGCCCGATCCTTTCGCGGACCCAGGCGAAATACAGCACGTCCATCAGCGCTCCTCCTTCAGAAAGGGCAGGGCCTTGCGGAAGTAGTCCCCGCCGGTGATCAGCGTCAGCGCGGCGGCGACCCAGAGCAGGGCAAGCCCCGCGTGGCCCGCCCAGATCATGCCGCGGTACTTCCAGCCAAGGCCAAGCTCGTCGGGCACCTCTCCGGCCATGATACGCTCGAACAGGGCCTGATCCATGCCGAAAGCCGACATGCCGAGGTAGTGTTCGAAGACCCCCTGCGCAAAGAGCGTCGCGATGGCGACCATCTGCGCGGTGGTTTTCCACTTGGCCAGCTTGGTGACCTTCAGCGTGCCTGCCGTGTCGCCCAGATACTCGCGCAGGCCAGAGACGAAGACCTCGCGGAACAGGATCACGGTGGCGGGCAGCACCAGCCAGGGCGACATCGAGGAATAGCCGACGATCACCATCAGCGCGATCACCACCATGGCCTTGTCGGCGATGGGGTCCAGCATGGTGCCGATCTTGGTTTCCTGGTTCCACGCCCGCGCCAGCTTGCCGTCGATCCAGTCCGTCAGTGAGGCGGTGACAAACAGCAGCAGGGCGAACCAGTCGGCCAGCGGACGGTGGAAATACAGGAACATCACCGCGACGCCGGGGGCGGCAAGCAGGCGCAGGACGGTGAGGATATTGGGCAGGTTCCATTTCATGCGGGATGACTTAGCCCGGATCGCTCCGGGGGGGAAGGTCCGCCGATTTCCGCCGGTCGGTGTTGCGCCCGCCCAAAGGAGTCCCATCTTGGGGGAAACGCAGATTTGGAGAATGACATGCGGTATCTGGTTCTTGTCGCTGGCCTTGCGGTCGCGGGATGCGGGGCGCAGCCCGAGACGATCCCCGGGCTTTGGCAGATCGAAACGCTGGACGGCGAGGCTTTTGCGGCGCGCGCGACGGTGGACCTGTCGGAACCCGGTCGGATTTCCGGCAAGGCGCCCTGCAACAGCTATTTCGGCAGCCGGGAAGGGACGCTTCCGGCGCTCGACCTCGGGCCGATTGCCTCGACCCAGATGGCCTGCCCGGATCTGAGCGACGAGGGGCGCTTCTTCGAGCGACTGGAGGCCATGACCTCGGCGGTGGAAGAGGGCGGCAAGCTGGTGCTGAGCGACGGCGCGGGCGGCGGCATGGTCTTTGTCCCGGCCGCGGCCCCGGCAGAGTAAGGCGGGGCTTGTGGCGGGCTGCGGGCGGTGCTGCTGCGCCGCCCGGACCTGATGGCCCGGGGCCGGGGGCTGCTGTGATCAGCCCCCGGCGCGGGCGCGAATGCGGTCCATCAGGGCCTCGCGCGCGGCGGGCAGGGGGCGGCCGACGATCTCGGCGGCCAGGTGGTCCGTCAGGAAATGCCCCGTCACCATCAGCGCCTCGACGATCTCGCTATCCGGCGCCGCGCCCTCGCCGCGCAGCACGGGCGGCAGGGGCAGCAGGCGGTCGGCCCAGTCCCCGGCGCCCTCGCGCGTGACGGCGCGCCCGGTGCGCGGCGAGACAAGCGCCAGACCCTCCGTCGCGCCGGTGACGGCGCAGGACGACAGGTCCAGCGCAAAGCCCATCTCTTCCAGAAGCCGCATTTCCCAGCGCAGATAGGCCAGCGGCCAGAGCGCGGGCTGGCCCAGCAGGTCCAGCAATTGCTCGCTGTGCCGGTAAAGCGTCGGATGGGCCTCGCGTTCGGGCAGGGCATAGGCCAGAAGCGCGGTCACGGCGGAGAGCCCCGCCAGCGCCAGCCGGTCGGCCAGCGCGGCGGCCATGCGCGAGCGCTGCGGCTCTGCGGTGAAGGCGCCCATGTGGTCGTCGAGCCTTGCGCGCCAGGTGACGTCAAGCTGCGCCCCGGGCTGAAGCGAGGCCGCGCGCTTGCGCGATGCGCCGCCCCGCAGCACGCCGGTCTGGCGCCCGTACCCCGGCGTGAAGACGTCGAGGATCAGGGCGGTCTCGCCATGTTTGCGGGTGGTCAGAAGAATGCCGGTATCGCGCCAGTCCATCGGCGCAAAGTGGGGGCGGACGGGCCTGCTGGCAAGGGGGTTAGGTGGCGCGCGCCCGGCGCCGCCACCGAGGCGCGCCATGGCCGCTGCCGTTCTACCAGTGGCAAGGCGCCGCGCTATGGCGCCGTGTCCGACCCGGGGCCTGTGGACTGCCTTGGTGTCATGACCGCGCCAAATGCCGCAGACGACACCAAGATGAGGCGGCGCGACGGGTCCAGGGCCCTGCCGCGCCGTGGTGGTCCGCCGCAGGCCTGTCGCCGGCCCGGGGGATGTCACCGCGCCAAATGCCGCAGCCGAGCCCGGGACGGGGCCGCGGGGCGATGGCTCCGGCGCCCCGCCGCGCGGGCCGTATCAGGCCGGGCGGGTCACCACTCTTCGACGGCCTCTTGCCACATCCGGGTCAGCCAGGCGGGCAGGGCCTCGCCGGACAGCCCGGCGCTGCCGGAACTGATCACCGCCGGATCGGCCAGAGAGGCCGTCAGCGTCGCAAGGGTGAAGTCGCCCGCATAGGCGGCGCCCTTGAAATGGCGCGACGGGGCCTGCGCAGCGCCGTCCAGCAGTTTCACGAAGGCTTCGGCCACCGTCACCCCCAGCACCGCGCCCGCCATGCTGTCGGTCGGGAAATGCACCCCGGCCACGGTGCGGTTCATCGCGATCCGCTCGGCGTGGCGAAAAAGCGGCGCGCCGGTGCGGATCTCTTCGACCGGATCGAAGGCGCGGTCGTGGAACAGCCGGGTCAGCAGGGTCGCCAGCGCAAAGGCCTCTGTCGCGTGCCCCGAGGGCCAGGCCCCGTGGCCCGGCGTCTGGATCAGTGGCTGGACCCTGGTGGACATGGCAATCGGACGCGCCACGTCGAACCCGTGCTTCAGCGGCATTTCCAGCATGGAGCACAGCCGCAGCATCGCCTGGCTCAGGGCCAGCGTCCACTTGGTCGCCTCGGGGGACATGTAGCCCACCAGCGCAAAGAAGCTCTGGATGTCGCCGGTCTGCATGATGATCTCGGGCAGGCGGTCGGCGCGCAGATCGGCGTAGCCGCGCAGGTGCGGCAGCTGCTTTTCCGCCAGGAAGGCGTTCGAGGGCTTTGTCAGGCGCACAAGGGGGTTGCCCTGAATGGCGACGCTGCCCTCGCCGGCGCCGCTGCCCGGTTCCGGCGCGCTGACCGAGAACAGCGCCCCGATGGCCTGATCCATCAGGTTGCGCCGCGGCCCGGTGGCCATGGCCTTCATCGCCGCCCAGCTGTCCCGGCCCTCCTGTTTCGGCTGGCGGTCGGCGCTGCCGTCCCAGAAGCCGATGGTGCCATCCCGCGCCACCGCCAGCGCGGCGCTGGAAGCCCCGCTGTCCGGACCACCCTGCGAATTCTCGGTCGCCTGACTGTTCTGAGAATTCTGGCTGTTCTGCGAATTCTGACTGTTTTGCGAGTTCTGGCTGTTCTGCGAGTTGAAAAGGCCAAAGACCGGCATGACGTCCCTCCGAATTTGCTGCCAGACAGTGCCCTGCCGGTTTTCGTGGCGTCAAAGAGTATTCACGCCATCCGCCTGCGTTTTGCGGAATTTTAACGTCCGTTGCCGTTGCGTCGCACCGGTGCTAGCGTTTCGTCTGGGGGTAGGGTGCAGGGCATGGACGGCCAGATGAACAGGCATATCCGGGTCGAGGTTCTGGGGCCGCTGCGTTTGCGCGGTCCGGACGGGTCCGCGCTTGTGCTGAAGGGCGCCAAGAACCAGGCGCTGCTGGCCATGCTGGCGCTCAGCCCCGAGATGAGCCGCCCGCGTCGCTGGCTGGAAGACAAGCTGTGGTCCACCTTCGGCCCGGAACAGGCCAGCGCGAACCTGCGGCAGGCGCTGTCGAAACTGCGCGCGGCGCTTGGCGAGGCCTCGGCCGTGCTGGAGGCGGACCGGACCGATGTCTGGCTGGATCCGGCGCGGGTGCGCGTCGACCTGCACGAAGAGGTGGTGCCCGACGACGACCGGATCGAGCTGTTGCAGGGGATCGACGTGCGCGATCCCGAGTTCGAGGACTGGCTGCGGCTGGAACGGGCCGAGCTTCAGTCCCGGATCGCGCGCACCGCGCCCACGGACGGGCGCGGCATCCTGATCAACTGCCGGGTCGAGACCGACGGCCCTGCGCGCGACCGCATGATGGGCGAGGTTCTGGCCAACCAGATCGGCGAGAACATCGCCGAACAGGTCCGCGCGTGGCGGCAGGCCGAAAGCGACGACCTTCCGGCGCCCGAGGCACAGGTCAGCGACATCGTCGTCAACGCGCAACTCCTGCAGAACGGCAACGAGCATGCGGTCTTCATCAAGGCGATCCACCAGCCCTCGGCGCGCATCCTCTATTCCAAGCTGCAGCACATGCCCAACCTCTCGGACATCCTGACCGGAGAGCTGGAGATCTCGCGCACCGTCTTCGAGGCGGCGGACCAGATCATCGGCAAGCTGCCGCATGTGCTGGACAAGGACCGCCCCGAAACGCGGTCGACGGCGCTGTCGCGGCTGGGCCTCTACCGGATGTTCAGCTTCGAGCAGGACGCCCTGCGCGAGGCCTACGGGCTGATGGATCAGGCCTTCAAGCGCGACGAGAACGGCGTCTACCTGGCCTGGGCCAGCATGATCCGCCTGACCCAGATGATCGAGATGCCCGAAAGCGATCAGGCCGCGCTGATGGAAGAGGCGGTCGACCTGCATTACCGCGCGATGGAGCTGGCGCCGGACAACGTGCTGGTGCACGCGATCATCTCGAAGGTGCGCGGCACCGCGCTGGGGGACAGCGCCGGGGTGCTCGACCTCGCGCAGTCGGCGGTGGAACGGAACCCGGCCAATGCCTTCGCGTGGAAGTCCCTGTCGGAAGGGCTGATGCTGTCCGGCGACCTGAACGGCGCCTTCGAAGCCTCGCGGCGCGGACAGCTTCTGGCCCGGACCTCGCCGTTCCGGCACTACTGGGATACCGGGCACTGCATCATCGCGATCGGCTGCAACCGCCCGCAAGAGGCCATCGCCGCCGGCGAGGCCGCGGCCCGCTCGGCCCCGCTGTCGCGGCCCGCGCACCGGCATCTGCTGGCGCTCTACGCGCTGGAAGGCCAGTTGGACAAGGCGCAGGCGGTTGCGCAGAAGCTGGCCAAGATCGAGCCGGGCTTTACCATCGACCGCATCCTGAACGACGACAGCTACCCGGTCCGGACCCTGCGCAGCAAGGGCCTGCTGGACCCGATCCGCGCGCTACTTTAGGCCTGCCTGCCGTTTCGTTCCGGGGTGCCGCCCGCGCGGGGGCTGCGGCCTGACCGGGGGCTGAGCTTTCCCCTTGCGTTGTCTCGAAGGTCGGGATGCCCGCCGGGCGCTTTGGCCTGACCGGTCGCGGGGCGGCCACCGGTGCGCCGGACCACCCCATTCGCGTCGTGGCACTGTCGCCTCAGCGCTTGCCGGGCAGGACAATCGCCTTGCCCAGCCGCGCATGGTCCGCCTCTTCCGTGGCGACCATGGGCACCGCATCCTCAGCGATGTCGTCCAGCGGGGTCGTCTCTGCCCTGCTGGCGTTTTCCACGATCCGCGCCGCCGACATGCCAAGCGCGCGGGTCAGCCGCCCCGCCGCCGCGCTGGTGCCGTTGAAGTTGCGCACCGTGCCCGACAGAGTCCCGGCGGCGCGGATGCCGGGCCGGAAGGATCCGGTATCGGCCACCGTGGCGGCGGTCGGCCCCGGCACCGACCAGGCGGCCCCCATGGCACTGTAGCGCGAGGGCCGGAAGTTCTCGGCGCTGCGCCGCGCCGCGACCCGCCCGGACACCCGGACCGCGCCGCAGCTGAAGATCTGGCGCGCCGACACCGTCGCGTCGGCGCTGTGGCTGCCTTCGGGCCGGACTGGGCCATCCTCTGCGAAGCCGGTATAGGCCATCTCCTCGGCATCCCAGACCCCGCTGGTCTCGCAATCGAGGTAGGACTGGCGGCCCTGCACCATGGCGCCGCGCATGGCGTCGTCGCGCTGGACCTGCAGCACCACCTGCGCCGCCGCCGTGCCGCCGTAGCGCAGCCTCAGGGTCCAGCGCCCGGGGTCGGCGAGGGGCTCTGCCGCCTTGCGCCCGCGCGTCGGCGCCAGCGCCAGAACGTAATGCGCGGGGCTGACCACGCCGCCGCCGAAGCGGCGTTCGCGCACATGGTACAGCCGGGCCAGCGCCTTGCCGTTGCGTTCCAGCGTGCGGACCTGCCCGGGGGCCAGCGCGGCAAAGCCCGACTCCGCTCCAGTGGGGCAACAGACCGAAACCTCGATATCGGTGGAGGCCGCGTTGCAGGTGCGGATCTCTAGGTAATTCGCCGTCTCGTCATCGGGCTGGGCGCGCCAGCCGATCTGCGTTTCGCGGTCCTCCTGCGCGGCCGCCGCCGGGAAGGCGTGATGCGCCACCTGACTGCCGCGATAGGTGTTGCCGAAGGCCCAGACCAGCCGCACCGGCTGGCGCTTCACCCGCTCCCACTCGGCGGCCTCGCGGGCCATCTGGTGTTCGACGAAGCGGCTGCCGTCCTTGGGGCCGGCGGTCACCCCCAGCGACAGGTTCACGATCACCGGCGCCGTGGGGGCCAGCGCATGGGCCTGGCGCAGGATCCAGCGCAGGCCCTGCACCATGTAGTTCTCGAAGCGGATGCCAGAGGTGTCGTCGATCGCCTCGGGCGGCAGTTGCACCGCCAGCAGCGGCCAGCCCCGCACCGGATCGGAGGCATCCAGCGGATCGGCCCCCGCCGCAAGGTCAAGGACATGGCTGCCGTGGGTCGCGTTGCGCGCCGTCTCGCAGCGGGTCTGCGGGCCGTAGAGCCCGGCGTTCAGCGCCGCATAGCTGCCCTGTTCGTCCCGGCGGTCCAGCAGCGCGTTTATCGCCGCGGGGTCGAGAACCTGCCCGCAGGTGATCTGCTTGGTGTCGATGGAAAACCGCTCCAGCGATTGCAGCCAGAGCGCGCGGAACCGGGTCCGAAGGCCGTCCGTCCCGGCGGTGCAGAAGCGGGCGTTCAGGAAGCCGATGCCGTCGTCGATCAGCGCGACGACAGGCGTGCCCTTGGGCAGCTCTTCGGCGGCGGGCAGGGCGGGCACACCGCCCGCGGGCCGACGCGTGGCGCTGACCTCGATGCCGGTGTCGAGCACCTCGAAGAGGTCGGCATGGGCGCTGTCGGGGGTGCGCCAGCGGCGGTACAGCGCGTATTCGTCGGGCAGGCCTTCCGCCGCGCCTTCGGCCAGACGCTCGGACAACCGTGCCTCTTCGTGCGGATCCATGAACAGCGGCGAGGCGGGGTCGGACACCAGATCCAGAAGCCGCTGGCGCGATGCGGTGTCCGACGCCAGAAGGCGCACGAAGACCGGCTCCAGCGCGGGGGCGGGTTCGGGATCGGCCGGATGCAGGGGCGCGCGTCTGGCGGCAAGATGGCGGGTCCAGTCAAGATAGGCGTCCCGGGAGGTCCAGTCCCGCGGGTCCGTCCAGTCGCTTGGCATGCTACGCGCTCCCTTGCATCGCCCGAAGATCGGGGCGAAGTGAACGCGCTTGCCCGAGATGCGTCAAGACGCCCGGTCGCGCGCAGCCCGGTTGCTGCGAAAACGGCGGGGAAATTGCGCTGGGTTCACGCAGCGGGCAGGCCCGCCACGGCGCCGGGCATGAATTTCATGATTCCTTCACGGGAAATTTGCACAGCAATTGCGGAGCGATCACGCAGCCCGGGCAAAGTGCCGTCAACGTTTCGTCAATCGGCGCCGAAGACGGCGCGATTTGCCACCGGGGGGTTGGACATGGTCGGACAGAAGGCCAAAGCAGGGACACGCGTCGCCCTGAGGGTGATCCGGGGCGGCGCCCCGCCGCGCAGCACCGGCATCCTGCGGTCCCCGGCTCCGCATCGGCCCGGGCCGGTGGAGCTGGCTGGCGAGATGGCCGAGGTCTTCGCCCTGTCTCTGCTGCGCGATCACCCGGCCAGCGCGCTTGCCGATCCGCATGTCGAAACCCGGATCGACCGCGGAACCCGGTTCACCCTGCACGAGCTTTTGTGCGAATTGCGGAACCTGCCGTGGTTCGACGCCCGCCAGATGGCCGAGGCGATGCAGCCCGCCGCCCGGCCC
The DNA here is from genome assembly GCF_048381735.1 of Ponticoccus sp. (in: a-proteobacteria). Lineage (NCBI taxonomy): Bacteria > Pseudomonadati > Pseudomonadota > Alphaproteobacteria > Rhodobacterales > Roseobacteraceae > Ponticoccus > Ponticoccus sp. (in: a-proteobacteria). The sequence goes on along the minus strand of NZ_JBLXGL010000003.1, from coordinate 235,773 downwards.
CCGGGGCCAGCGGGGGATCCGGCTCATCGTCGCAGCCTGCACTGGAACCGCGATGGCCAGCTGACCCTGCGCACGCTTCAACGCTGTGGCGTGGCGCTGACCGAGGATGAGACCCGAGGCTCTGCCCTGTGGCGCGAGGATCACGCCGGAGAGGCGGCGCCGCCCGCAGCGGTGCCGGCCGGGGACGCGCCGATGTCGGACTGGGTCGCGTGGTGCGCCGGTCAAAGCGGCGCCGGGCCGCGGGTTGCCGGGCTTTTGCCCGCACCGATGGTGCCGGAGACGCCGGGCGCGCTGGCCGATGCCTTGCCCCGGATCCCGGCGGCGCGGCCCTTCCACAACGCGGCATTGGCGGCGCTGGCGCGCGGGGCGTTGTCCGTCTCCGCACCCTCGGCCTGCGACCTTTGGACCGGGCCGCGCCTTTTCGCGGTGATGGCAGAGGCGGAACGCCACGCCCGCCGCATGGCGCAAGAGCAGGCGGCGCGGCTGGACCGGCTGTCGCGGCCCGCGGTGACGGCGGCGCGCATGACGCTGTGGCTGACCCGGGAAGAGCGCGATGCCGCCCCGGCCCATGCGGAATACCGCGCCGCCGCCGAGATGCTGGCCGAGCAGGCGCCGGGACTGCTGCACTGGGTCAGCCGCGCCAATGCGGCGCGCCGGGGTCTGCGGCGCCGGGGGCTTGCGCTGTTCCTGCCGCTGGCGGGCGTGCACAGCCTGAAGCATGGGCCCTCGGACACCGCCGCGCATGCGGTCGTGGCCGGCGCGCTGGGCACGCTGCTGAAAGCGGTTCTGTGGCATGCGCCGCAGCCGCTGCACCGGATCGGGGCCGCCGCCCCGGCGCAGGAGGTGGACCTGCTGATGCGCGACATCGCCCGGGCGCGGGTGATGACTGCGGCCTGCCTGCCCTCCGAGGCCTTTGCCGACCTGCGTCTCGGGCAGGCCATTGCGCTGAGCGTCCTGCGCGAGGCCATGGAGCGGGACAACCGCAGCGCCCGGCTGACGTTCCGCGATCTCGACGGGCGTGCGCTTGTGCTGCAGGCCCACCCGCGCCACTTCGGACGCGGCTTTGCCGAGCTGCGCGCCGAGGGCCAGCCGGTGGCATGGCCGCAGGAAAGCACACCGCCCGCCGCGCATCTGACGCAGGTGGTCTGACCCGCGCGGCCCGAGGCCCGGAGGATCTGTGCGCCCGTCTCTGGCGGCGGGGGCATCGCCCTGTGGCGGGGCCGCTGATGGCGCGGGACAGGGCCGCCGCGTCTTCTGTGCGCCGGGGGGGCGCCGGTGTGTCCCGGCAAAGACGCGGGACACCGGCCCCTTCAGTCCGCCGCCGCGAATCGCCGGACCGGCGTGGTCCCGGATATCTCGAGGATCAGCTTGCGCTTCACCGCCTCGGCAAAGGCCATGCGGTTGTTGGCACTTACGACAAAGGCGCCGGGGCCGCCGATGATATGCGCCTCGTACAGCGCCTCCAGCCCGCTTCCGGCGCGGCCCGGATCGCCCGGGCGCAGGATCGGCAACCCGTTGATCGTGGCGCCCGCCGCAAGCGCGGTCTCTCGCCCCTCGGCGATGCTGGGACCAGAGAAATTGCCCATGCTGTCGCCGGAAAAGTCGATCACCCGGCGCCAGCCGTCATGGGTGTTGGTGTCCATCAGCCGCACCGCCTCGATCAGCGCGGCGCCGATGGCGTTGCGCCCGTAGGCAAGGCGCGGCGTCGCCAGCAGTTCGGCGGCGAAGGCATCGGCTGCCTCGGGGCCGTCGATCAGGCGCCAGTCCGCGACCACCGCCTGGTTCGCGGCCCATTCGACATAGGTCACTGCAATGGTCCCGTAGGCGGTGTTGCGGATCGCCGCCAGCACCTCGGGGTCGGTGATTGCCTGAGCGTAGCCCTGCCGCTGAAGCGCGATCTCGCCCGCGTCGATGCTGCCCGAGGCATCCGCCAGCAGGACCAGTTCCAGATCCGTGTCCTGCGCCACAGCCATCCCCGCGCAAAGCCCGCCCGCAAGCGCCGCTGCCAGTATCCGCATGCCTTCGCCTCCTGTTGCCGGGTCCAGCTTACCCGCGCCGGGTGACCTGGCCAGCCTTGATCCGGGTGAGGGGCGCGGCCTCTCCGGAATGTGAGCAGCCCTGCCAAGGCACCATGCAGGCGGGAACCGCCGGTCGGGGCCGGGGGTTGTCCGGGCAGACCCGAACGCGAAAGGAGTTCGCTATGAACTGGGACCAGATCCAAGGCAAATGGACGCAACTCAAGGGCAAGGCCCGCGAAGAGTGGGGTGAGCTGACCGACAATGAAATCCAGGAGGCCAGGGGCGAGCGCGAACAGATGCTCGGCCTGATCCAGGAGAAATACGGGCGCACCCGCGAAGAAGCCGAGCGCGAACTGTCGCGCTGGCAGACCAAGCTGGGCGACGATCCGGTCTGAGGCGGCACCCGCGCTTTAGCGGCAGATGCCCTCGGCCTGCAGCCCGTCCCATGGGACGCGGATCAGCGGGCGGTCGACGATCCGATCCAGCCGCCCGATGGGCATGTGTTCCGAGATCATCAGGCGAAGGCGCTCTGTCCGGGGCGCCTTCGGATCGAGCAGGCGGCAGCAGACATATTCCTCGACGATGCTGCCCTGTTGCTCATACCCGAATTCAAGGAAATCCCGGGACTGGTCGGCATCGAACAGGTAGGGGTCGCGGCTGGTCACATGCTCGTTCAGCGCCTTCAGCGGCGTGTAGCCGGTCTTGCGGCGGTTCTGCCATTGCCAGACATGGGTCGCCTCATGCGCCAGAAGCATGGCGTCGAAAAGATCGACCCGGTCCGGCCAGCCCTTCAGGAAGTCCTTCCGGTAGACGTCCTTCCGCATCAGCACCGTATCGAACAGCACCGTCGCGGCGGGCGAGACGGTCACCGTCTGCGCCTGCGTCATCGGCGGCCAGATCCGTTCCTGGCAGGTGTCGCGCGGGCGCACCGGGATTTCGTAGGTGATGGCACCGGCGAAATGCCCGTTGGTGATGCGCATCCTGCGGGTGTCCAGCGCCTCGCCCTGAATGGCCTGCAGGTAGGCCGTCTCTGACGGGGTCAGGGGCCGCCCGCAGGCGGCGAGCAAGAGAAGACACAGAAGGCCAAGCACGCGCATGGGGCGAGAGTTGCCGAGTGCGCGGGCCTTGGCAAGGGGTTCAGACGTCGAGTTCCTCGACGAAGCGCGCGTTCTCCTGAATGTACTGGAAGCGCAGCTCGGGCTTCTTGCCCATCAGACGTTCGACCAGATCGCCGGTTTCGCCCGGTTCGTCCTCGTCGATGGTGACGCGGATCAGCGTGCGCGTCGCCGGGTCCATCGTCGTTTCCTTGAGGTCCTTGGCATCCATCTCGCCAAGGCCCTTGAACCGCTGCACGTCGATCTTGCCCTTGCCGCCCAGCCCCTTGGCCAGCAAGGCCTCTTTCGCGGCGTCGTCGGCGACGTAGACGCGCTTGGCGCCCTGGGTCAGGCGATAGAGCGGCGGACAGGCAAGATAGAGGTGCCCGGCGTCGATCATCGGGCGCATCTGCGTGTAGAAGAAGGTCATCAGCAGGGCGGCGATATGGGCGCCGTCGACGTCGGCGTCGGTCATGATGATGATCTTGTCGTAGCGCAGGTCGTCGACGTTGAACTTCGTCGCCAGCCCGACCCCCAGCGCCTCGCAGAGATCGCGGATTTCCGCGTTCGAGGACAGCTTGTTCGAGGCCGCGCCCAGCACGTTGAGGATCTTGCCCTTCAGCGGCAGCAGCGCCTGCGTCTCGCGGTTGCGCGCGCCCTTGGCCGATCCGCCGGCCGAGTCGCCCTCGACGATGAACAGCTCTGTCCCCTCGCGGTTCTTGGCGGTGCAGTCGGTCAGCTTGCCGGGCAGGCGCAGCTTCTTGGTGGCGGATTTGCGGGCGGTTTCCTTTTCCTGCCGGCGGCGCAGCCGCTCCTCGGCGCGCAGCACGAGGAAGTCGAGGATGGCGCCCGCGGATTTCGTGTTCGAGGCCAGCCAGTTGTCGAAGTGGTCGCGGACGGCGTTTTCCACCAGCCGCTGCGCCTCTGTGGTGGCCAGCCGGTCCTTGGTCTGGCCGACGAATTCCGGCTCTCGGATAAAGCAGGAGACCAGCGCGCAGCCGCCCGCCGTCAGGTCGTCGCGGGTGATCTGCGCGGCCTTGCGGTTGTTGACCAGCTCGCCATAGGCGCGGATGCCCTTGAGGATCGCCGCCCAGAACCCGGCCTCGTGGGTGCCGCCCTCGGGGGTGGGGACGGTGTTACAGTAGCTCTGGATGAAACCGTCGCGCGCGGGCGTCCAGTTGATCGCCCATTCGACCTTGCCCGGCGTGTTGAACTTCTCGCGGAAATCGACGGTGCCGGAAAAGGGCGCCTCGGCATAGGTGCTGGAGGTGCCCAGCGTTTCCGTCAGGTAGTCCGACAGGCCGCCGGGAAAGTGGAAGGTGGCCTCGCAGGGGGTTTCGCCATCGTCGATCTCGGACTTCCAGCGGATCTCGACGCCAGAGAAGAGGTAGGCCTTCGACCGTACCATCTTGAACAGGCGGGCGGGTTTGAAGCGGTGGTGGCCGAAGATTTCCTCGTCGGCGTGGAAGGTGACAGAGGTGCCGCGGCGGTTCGGCGCCTGCCCGATCTTCTCGACGCCGCCAAGGGGAATGCCGCGCGAGAATCGCTGCTCGAAGAGTTCCTTGTTCTTGGCCACCTGCACGACCAGCGAATCCGACAGGGCGTTGACGACCGAGGCGCCGACGCCGTGCAGGCCGCCCGAGGTTTCATAGGCGTCGCCCGAGAACTTGCCGCCCGCGTGCAGGGTGCAGAGGATGACCTCGAGCGCCGATTTGCCGGGGAACTTGGGGTGCGGGTCGATCGGGATGCCGCGCCCGTTGTCGCGGACCTCGATGGCGTAATCGGCGTGCAGGATGATCTCGATCCGGTTGGCGTGGCCGGCGACGGCCTCGTCCATCGAGTTGTCGAGGATCTCGGCCACCATGTGGTGCAGGGCGCGTTCGTCGGTGCCGCCGATATACATGCCGGGGCGCTTGCGGACCGGCTCCAGCCCCTCCAGCACCTCGATGGAGGAGGCGTCGTAGGTCGGTTCCTGTGCGGACTGGAGGAGGTCGTCGGCCATGTCTGGGGTCCTCGGCGTGCTCGATTTGTTCTGATTGGTCGGGGGCCGAGTATGGCAGAGCGCGAAGCCGGGGTAAACGGGGCGCGCGGCGGGGCTAAAAGGCCTCGCGGAGGGAAAGCATTCCCGCCACGCCGACCCCATCGCGGGAGGGGAGGGAGCCGGGTTTGGATACGGCGCCAACCTCAGCTGTTCGGGCGCTGACCCATGTCACCCGGCGCGGAATCAGGCCGCAGGCCGCCGCGCCAGCGTCATGCCGGAGGCATGCCTCTGGCATGACCCGCCCCGTCTCGCCGAAGGCGAGCCGAACATGACTGGCGCACCTCCGGTGCGACGGGCGGCGCTTTGGTGGGGGCCGGGTGATCCGGTGAGGTCACACGGGCTTGGCGGGGATAAACTGCCATGCCGGCCCCGATGGAGGCACCACCCCGCGGGTCGGCGCCTCTACTGGTTTCTTCAACGCTTCGTCAGCCGCTTGAGGTTACCTTACCTTGGGCGGCCAGAATTGCCTGCCCGTAATTTCGCTGGAGATTTGGTCAATGAACTGGTCCATGCTTCCATATACGAATTCTGATATTAACCAATTTGCTTGGCCATTTAAATGCGATTCTAGTCCTTTGGGATCGTACCGAGAGAGCTCACTAAGGCGGTGCATTGCTGCGAACATGAGGGACATAGTGTGTCGCGATCCAGCTTCATTTTTGTAGTGCGCTCGCTTTAAGTACCAAAGGTCTCGATTTCCTGTAATGTTTACGATTACTCGCCGTGTCTGGGCGTGATAGTTGCGTAGTCGAGTATTTGCACGGATTTTGTCGTCTGCGCTATCTTGGTTCATGCAGAAGCGACACCGCTTCTTTCGACGAACATATGTGTTGCCGTCTCTTTCAAAGTGTTCGAAAGAGGGCGGAATGTTCACAAGTTTTCGTTTATCTGTAAAGCGCGGTATGATCTGTGCTTCAAACCATACCTCTCTCGTCCCACTTTCTCGAATGTACCTAGATTGCTCCAGTGGTATGAAAAGTTCTGGGGTTGAGGTAAAGGTAAGTAGAAATGCTCGGTGGACGAAGGGGATATTCCATAATATATCTTTAAGTGAATAGCTAGTTTTTTGTGTGCTTTCACCAAGATAGCCGCAGAGGTCGGGAAGTACTCCTCCAGTTTGAAAATTTACAGTCTCCGTGGCGAGGCTGGCCCGCGCATCCTCTGGGCGTGACCCTGACACTCCGTGGTGCTTGCCTTTGCTGAGGCCTTTTTGTGTCAGTAAGGCCTTTGACGCATTCAGAAACGCATAGTACATGGTCAATGGAGCTGCTTGCACATCTAGAAGCGAGCTTGCTTCTGCGAACCGACGAGCCTGTAGCCAATAAGAAAGCGCCTCGTGCTTTCTCTGACGTTTTAGCCAAAGCTCCACATATAGCCAGGGATCTCGGCTTAATACGTGCTCTGCCGAAAAGTCGGGGTCGACGATACCTTTGTGCATCCACACTCGGCGACCTTTGAGTTTTAGAGCCTCATATGCCATATTCGCAATTCAACCTTTTAAGTATACCCATCAGTCTTTGTTGCGCTTTAGAAATTTATCAACTCCAAAGCTGACGTGTGCGGAAGTGTTCCTTGAAGTTCTAGGAGGCTAGTTTTGGTCCACCCATCCCCAATCTCCGGGAACCACGTATCCGCGCCCTCGACCTCCGTATCGACCTCGGTCAGCAGCAGGCGGTGGGCCATGGGCAGCATCTCTTCGTAGATGCTCTGACCGCCGATGCCGTAGATCCGGAAATACCCTTCGGCCTGCGCAAGGGCCACGGCCTCCGCGACCGAGCCGACGACGTGCTCGGTCAGCGATGTGTCCCGCGAGACCACGATGTTCAGGCGGTTCTTCAGGGGCTTCACCGGCAGGCTCTCCCAGGTCCGGCGCCCCATCACCAGCGCGCCGCCCAGCGTCTCGCGCTTGAACATGGCGAGATCCTCGGGGATGTGCCAGGGAATGTCCCCGTCCTTGCCAATGGCGCGGTTGCGGTCGTGAGCGGCGATGAGGGTGATCATGGGGGCCTCCGGCAGAATGGTCCGCACAGGCTTAGCCGCCCGGTCCCGCCTTGTCACGCAGGCGCCGCGCAAGGTGTTGCCCGGCCCGTGGCAAGGGATTGCCCGGCGATTTCGCCGCCCCGGCGGGTTGTCTTTGCGCAACCGCCCGCGCCGCGTTTTGCATGGCGGCGATTGCCCCGGGAGGGGGCGGATCACTCAACGGGAGGATATCATGATCCATTTCAACACCGCCCTGCGCGGCGCTCTGCTGGCATCCGTCGTGGCCCTTGGCGCAACCGGCGCGCAGGCGCAGAACTTCGTCAACGTGCTGACCGGCGGCACCTCGGGCGTCTACTATCCGCTGGGTGTCGGCCTGTCGAACATCTATGCCGAGAACATCGACAAGGTGCGCACGCAGGTGCAATCCACCAAGGCCTCTGTCGAGAACCTCAACCTGCTGCAGGACGGCCGGGGCGAGATCGCCTTCTCGCTGGGCGACAGCGTCGCGGCGGCCTGGGCCGGCAATGCCGAGGCGGGCTTCCCCGAGAAGCTGGACAAGCTGCGCGGGATCGCGGCGATCTACCCGAACTACGTGCAGCTGGTGGCGCTGGCCGAAGCCGGTGCGACCTCGCTGAATGACCTGCCGGGCAAGGCGGTGTCGGTGGGCGCGCCCGCCTCGGGGACGGAACTGAACGCGCGCGCGATCATGGGCGCGGCGGGCATGTCCTACGACGACCTCGGCAAGACCGAGTACCTGCCCTTCGCCGAGTCGGTGGAGCTGATGAAGAACCGCCAGCTGGACGCGACGCTGCAGTCGGCGGGGCTGGGCGTGGCCTCGATCCGCGACCTCTCGACCTCGGTGGACATCACCGTGCTGGAGATCCCGGCCTCCATCGCCGAGACGCTGGGCGCGCCCTACCAGGCGGCAACCATCCCGGCGGGCACCTATGACGGGCAGGATGCGGACGTGCCGACGGTGGCGATCTCGAACTACCTGATCACGCATTCGGATGTCTCCGACGATCTGGCCTACGAGATGACCAAGCAGCTCTTCGAGAACCTCGAGACGCTGGTCTCCTCGCATCAGGCAGCGGCGCAGATCACGCTGGAGGGCGCGCTGGACGGCATGCCGATCCCGCTGCACCCGGGCGCCGAGCGCTTCTACAAGGAGCAGGGGCTGATCGACTGATCCGGCCCGGATCGCGCCGCGCTCCCGACCGGGGGCGCGGCGCTTTTGCGTTCCAAGGAGACAGATATGTCCGATATCGCCACGCCGCCGGAACCGGCGGAAAGCCATGGTGTGAGTTTTCCCGAGGGGCTTCTGGGCCGGTTCCTGTTCTGGATGGCAGTGGTCTTCTCGCTGTTCCAGATCGCCACCGCCGCGCATCTGATCGACATGGCCAGCCAGATCGTGCGCGCCATCCACGTCGGGTTCCTGATGGTTCTGACCTTTCCGCTGATGGCCTACGCGCGGCCGCGCGGGCCCGCGGTCAAGGCGCTGGCATGGGGGCTGGCGGTCGCCGCGGTGCTGGTGGCGGTCTACCAGTGGGTCGAATACAAGGACCTGATCCTGCGCGCCGGGCGGCCCACGGATCTGGATATCGTCATGGGTGTCGTGGCGCTGGTCACGGTCTTCGCCGCCGCCTACTGGATGATGGGAATCGCGCTGCCGATCATCGCGGGCGCCTTCCTGCTCTACTGCCTCTTCGGGCAGCATCTGCCCTATCCGCTGGACCATCGCGGCTATGATTTCAGCCAGGTGATCGACCATATGGCCTACGGGACCGAGGGCATCTACGGCATCCCGATCTATGTCTCCTCGACCTATATCTTCCTCTTCATCCTCTTCGGCTCCTTCCTCGAACGGGCCGGGATGATCCAGCTTTTCACCGATGTCTCCATGGGCCTCTTCGGGCACCGGCAGGGCGGCGCGGCCAAGGTGTCGGTCGTCTCTTCGGGGTTGATGGGCACGATCTCGGGCTCGGGCGTGGCCAATGTCGTCACCACCGGGCAGTTCACCATTCCGCTGATGAAGCGCTTTGGCTACCGCGCGACTTTTGCGGGCGGCGTGGAATCCACCGCCTCGATGGGCGGGCAGATCATGCCCCCGGTGATGGGCGCCGTTGCCTTCATCATGGCCGAGACGCTGGACGTGCCCTATGTCGAGGTCGTCAAGGCGGCGCTGGTGCCCGCGATCCTCTACTTCGCCTCGGCCTTCTGGATCGTGCATCTGGAAGCGGGCAAGCACGCGCTGAGCGGCCTGCCGAAGGACACGCTGCCCTCGCCGCTGGGCGCGATCCGCAAGGGCTGGATGCTGCTGGTGCCGCTGGGGGTGCTGATCTACCTGCTGTTCGGGGGCTACACGCCGCTTTTTGCCGGGACCGTGGGTCTTGGCCTGACGGTTCTCTTGATCCTTGGCGGGACCATCGTGCTGGGCCTGCCCTCGACGGTGTTCCGAACGGTCTTCTGGATCGGGCTGGGCCTTGTCACGGCGGCCTTCCTGCAATTCGGGACCGATGTGCTGTTTGCCGCCATCGCGGCGCTGCTGATCTGGTGCGCCCTGTCCAGGGGCGGGCGCGAGACGCTGGGCCTGATCCGCGACAGTCTGGCAGAGGGCGCGCGCACGGCGCTGCCGGTGGGTGTGGCCTGCGCGCTGGTGGGTGTGATCATCGGGACCATGACGCTGACCGGGGCGGCCAACACCTTCGGCCAGTTCATCGTCGCCATCGGGCAGGAGAACCTCTTCCTGTCGCTGGTGCTGACCATGGTCACCTGCATCTTCCTCGGCATGGGGATCCCGACGATCCCCAACTACATCATCACCTCGTCGATTGCCGGACCGGCGCTGCTGGACCTCGGCGTGCCGCTGATCGTCAGCCACATGTTCGTCTTCTATTTCGGCATCCTCGCGGACCTGACGCCGCCGGTGGCGCTGGCCTGCTTTGCCGCCGCGCCCATCGCCAAGGCGAACGGGCTGAAGATCTCGATGGAGGCGATCAAGGTTGCGGCGGCGGGCTTCGTCATCCCCTTCATGGCGGTCTACACGCCGGTGCTGATGCTGCAACCGGGCGGGCCCCTGGCCGAGGCCATCGGCTTCTGGCCGGCGGTGGCCTACGTGGTGTTCAAGACGGTCGTCTCCATCGCGCTCTGGGGCGTGGCGGTGATCGGCTGGTGCGGGCATCCGCTGGGCTGGTCGCTGCGGCTGCTGGCGATGGGCGCGGCCTTCACGCTGATCGCCTCGGTGCCGATGACCGATGAGGTGGGCTTTGCGCTGGCCGCAGCCACGGCGGGGCTGATCTGGCTGACCGGAAAGCGGGTGGCGCGGGCATGAGCGCGCTCTGTCTCGGTGCCGTGGCGATTGCCATGGCGCCGCAGTTCACCCTGTCCTGGACCCATTCGGTCGAGCGGGTGACATGGCGCGAGACATGGGCCGTCGAGGAAAACGCCCTGCGGCTGGTCGAGGGCGCGGTGCAGGGATCGGGCGCCGGGATGGAGCCGGGCGAGGGCGCGCGCCTCAAGGACGGCTGGTGGGTCTGGGAGGGCCGGGTGACCGTGCCCGCGCTTGTGCTGGCGGCCTCGGGCGCGACGGTCTCGGGCTGGACGCTTTGCGCCGGGGGCAGCTGCCGGGTGCTGGGCACCGAGGGCGCCGCGCCCCTGCGGCTGGCGCCCTGCGCGGCCCACGCGGGGAGTTCCGCAGCCGCGACAGCCGTGGCAGAGTAGGGCCATGATCGCGCGCCGCCACCGGGCCTTCTGGCCATGCCTCGTTCTTGCCGCCGTGCTGGTGGCGGGCGGGGCGGGGCTGGCCGCGTGGCAGGTCGCCAAGGCCGGGCTGGCAGAGCGGGTCGACCGCGCGCTGGTGCTGACCGCGCGCACGCTGGAGGCAGAGATAGAGCGCTACAGCTACCTGCCGCTGGTGGCGCTGGAAGATCCGCGCATCCGCGCCGCCGTGACCTATCCGCAAAGCGCCGAGCGCATCGCGACCGCCAACCGCGCGCTGGAAGTGGCGGCCCGGCAGTCCGGGGCGGACGAGCTGTACCTGCTGGACGAGACCGGCACCGCCCTCGCATCCAGCAACTGGCGCGACGACACCAGCTTCGTCGGCGAGAACTACGCCTTCCGCCCCTATTTCACCGATGCCATGGCGGGCGGTTCCGGGCGGTTCTACGCCGTCGGCGTGACGACCGGCGAACCAGGGTATTTCATGGCCACCCGGGCCACGGTCGCGGGGCGCCCGGTGGTGGCCGTGGTCAAGATCGACCTGCGCCCGCTGCAAAAGACATGGGTCGACGCGGGCGAGATGCTGACCGTCGCGGACGGCTTCGGCGTCATCATCCTGTCGGGCCAGCCGCGCTGGGTCTACCGCCCGCTTGTCTCACTGGACGAGACGGCAAGGGCCGCCATCGCCGCGCATCGGGTCTTTGCGGCGATCCCGGTGGCCGACCGCGCGCCGCTGCTGAGCGAGGCGGGGCAGGCGGTGATGACGACGGGCGGCGAAGACCGCCTGCTGAGGCGGCAGGCGCTGCCCGGCGACGGCTGGGTGCTGCTGGGCAGCGGGTCGCTGGTGCCGGCGCTGCGGCTGGCCTGGGGCACGGCGGCGGCGGTGCTGATCTCGGCGCTGGCGCTGGGGGCGCTGGCGCAGACATGGTGGCAGCGGCGGCAGCTGGTGGACATGCGGCTGCGGCAGGGCGCCCTGCTGGAAGCGCGGGTGGCCGAGCGGACGCAGGCGCTGGCCCGCGAGATCGAGGAACGCCAGCGCACAGAGGACGACCTGCGCGCCACGCAGGACGCGCTTGTGCATTCCGAGAAGATGGCGGCGCTGGGGCGCATGTCGGCGGCCATCGTGCACGAGATCAGCCAGCCTCTGGCGGCGATGGAGGCGACGCTGGCCGCCACCCTGCTGTCGGGCAAGGTCACGGACGACTTCGCCGTCTCGCGGATCGAGAAGGCGCGCAGCCACATCCGCCGGATGCTGCGGACGATCCGCCACCTCAAGAGCTTCTCGCGCAAGGAGGACGGCGAGCGGCGGCCCGTGGCGGTGGACACGGTGGTGCGCTCGGCGCTGGAACTGGTCGGGCCGCGCGCGGGCGATTGCGGTGTGACGATCGGTTTTGCGCCGCAGGGCCCCGGGCCGGTGATCCTTGCGGGCGAGGTGCGGCTGGAGCAGGTTCTGGTGAACCTGCTGATGAACGCGCTGGACGCCGTGGCGGACCGCCCCGCGCCCGCCGTGCGGGTCGAGCGCCGGGCAAGCGGCGGTTCGGTGCAAGTCGCGGTGGTGGACAACGGCCCGGGCATCCCCTCGTCGCTGATGGCGCGGGTGACGGAACCCTTCTTCAGCACCAAGCAGACCGGCGAGAGCCTTGGCCTCGGCCTGTCGATCTCGCGCACCATCGTCGAGGAATTCGGCGGGCGGCTGGCCCTGTCCGAGGCCCCCGGCGGCGGCACACGGGCGGTGCTGACCTTCGACACCATGGCCGGTGAACGGGTGGCGGCGGAATGACGGGGCAGGGCAGGCGCAGGCTCGGGACCGGGGTGGAGCACGGCGGCGGGCGCCCGGGGCAGGCCGGTGATGCGGGGTCTATGGCAGGGCGGCACGGATCGCTGGCGCGGGGCGCCGGGGCATGAGCGGCGCGCGCCTCTTCGTCGTCGACGACGACCCCGACCACCTTGAAGGTCTCTGCGACCTGATCGGCGCCGTGGGCCACCGCACCGAGGGCTTCGCCGAGGCGCGGGCCGCGCTGGAGGCCGCCGTGGCTGCGCCCCCGGATCTTGTGCTGACCGACCTGCGGATGCCGGGGATGGACGGGATCGGGTTGCTGACCGCGCTGGCCGAGGCGGGCTGCGACGTGCCGGTGGTGCTGCTGACCGGCCACGGCGACGTGGTGCAGGCGGTGCGCGCGATGCAGCAGGGCGCCGAGGATTTTCTTGAAAAGCCCTATGATGCCGGGCACCTGCTGATGGTCATCGAACGGGCGCTGAAGACCGGGCGGCTGAAGGCCGAGGTGGCGCGCCTGCAGGACCGGCTGGATGCGCAGGGCGAATTCATCGGCGAAAGCCGCACCATGGCGGCCCTGCGCGCAACCCTCGCCGAGATCGCCCCGCTGGACATCGACGTGGTCGTGACCGGCGAGACCGGCACCGGCAAGGAACTGGCGGCGCGGCTGCTGCACCATCGCGGCCCGCGCCCCGAGGGACCCTTCGTCGTCGTCAATTGCGCGACCCTGCCCGACAGCGGCGCCGAGGCGGTGCTGTTCGGCGATGCGCGCGGCGCGGCAGAGGGCGCGGACCCCGGCCTGATCGCCGCCGCCGACGGCGGCACGCTGTTCCTGGACCAGATCGACGCGCTGTCCGCGACGCTGCAACCCAAGCTTCTGCGCATTCTCCAGACCCGGCAGGCGGAAGGCGACGGGCGGGCGCTGGCGTTCCGGGTCGTGGCCTCTGCCTCGCGGCCGCTGCGCGATGTCATCGGCGAGGGCAGCTTTCGCGAGGACCTCTATTACCGCATTGCCGGGTACGAACTCGCGCTGCCCAGCCTTCGGCAGGTGCCCGCTGACGTGCCGCTGATCTTCGCGAAGTTCCTGTCGGCGGCGGCGGCGCGGCACGGACGAGAGCTGCCGGCGGTCACCTTCGAGGACCGCAAGGCGCTGCAGGCACACCACTGGCCCGGCAATGCGCACGAGCTGAAGATCATGGCGGACCGGCATGTGCTGGGCCTGAAGGGCAAGGACACGCGCCGGGCCGCCGGTATGGCGGGGGGAACGGGCCAGACCCTGCGCGACCTCGTCGCGGATTTCGAGGCGCAGGAAATCGCCCGCGTGCTGGACCAGTGCAATGGCAACACAGAGGCGGCGGCCCGCATCCTCGGCCTGCCACGGCGCACGCTGAACGACAAGATTGCCAAGCTGCCGCTGCTCGCGGGCCGCAAGCGCTAGAAAGCGCGGGGCGGATCCGGCAGAGTGTCGGTGTCACGGGGCTGAGGCGGGGCGCCTCAAGGCGTTTCATGGTGCTCGCTGAAGCCGTCTTGACGGGACTGTCCCGGGACCGCCAAGGGCGTGGCGGGATACGCGTATCACGCGCGGCCCCCGGCACTTCTTTTGCAGGCAGGTCTCGGCGCAGTCTGCTGGCGCTTGGCCGATCAACTCAACCCGACAAACCCGCGCGGTCACCGGGGGCAGATGCCGCCCCCGGGAAGGGGACGCTCTCAGAAGGCCTGCCGTTCCAGCGTGAACCCCTCTCGTTCCAGCAGGCGCAGCACGCCTTCCTCGCCCGACAGGTGACCGGCGCCGAAGGCCGCCACCACGGGGCCCTGCATGTCCTCGACGGCCTGAAGGATCACCGGCAGCCAGCGGTGATTGCGCTCTGCCAGCAGGCGGTCCTGCATCATCGCGGTGACCTCGTCGTTCTCGGCCTCGGTGAGCGGCGAGATCTCGGGCGTCAGGACCTCGATCGCGACGAAGATCTCGGCGTGGTTCTCGGTGAAATAGGCATGCATCATGGTCTCGAAGAGATCCTCGGCCACCTTCGGCCCGACGAGGGTCGACCGCACCATCGACAGCTGAACCGCCATTGGCGTCTCGTTGAAGATGCGGAAGGCGGTCTCGTGCGGTTCCAGCGAGCGCACCGGCACGCCGGCCTCGACGGCAAAGGACTCCAGCCGGATGTCCATGCCGTCCTCGGTGGCGGTGGTCGGATCGAGGCAGGGCGGGATCGCCATCAGCATCGAGATCAGCCAGGGCTGCATCCTGGCGCCCACGAAGGGCGGCAGCCCCCGGGTTTCCATCGCGGCGGACAGCGCCTGCCAGTCGGCCTCGGCCATCATGTCGGGCAGGCTGCCTTCGGACAGAACGACCATCTCCGGGCGGCCCTTCATCGCGGCCTCGAATTCCTGTTTCTCGGGGCTGGCCATCTCGACCAGCAGCAGGTCGGCGCCCTCGATCACCGGGCGCAGGCGCCCGGCGGGGCCGTCAAGGCGTGGGTCGGTCAGATGCATGGTGCCGATCAGATGCACCACCGCGTCGCCCCTGGTCGCGCGCCAGTGGTTGCCCTGCGGATAGGGCGTCTCTGCCAGCCGGGCATCGACCGCGGCGCGCTGTTCGGCGGTCAGGGTTTCCGTCAGCGCGGTGCCGGAACAGGCCGCAAGCGCGGGGGCGGTCAGGCTGAGCAGGGCCAGAAGGCTGGCGGCAAGGCGGTTCATCGGCGGTCCTCGGGTGCTGTGGTCGGGTGTCAGGATAGGGGGGCTCTGGACAAGGGCAAGCCCAGCGGCAAAGTTGGCGGCCATGAGGCGGGAAAGCGAATTATACGGGCCGGTGAAGGCCTTGCTGGAAGGGCAGGGCTACCGCGTCAAGGGAGAGGTCGGCGCCGCCGATCTGGTGGCGATCCGGGGCGACGAGCCGCCGGTGATCGTGGAGCTGAAGCTGCGCTTCGCGCTGGCGGTCTACACCCAGGCGGTGGCGCGGCTGGCGCTGACCGACACGGTCTATATCGCCGTGGGCCGTCCCACCGGCAAGCAGGCGGCGCGGGCGGTGAAGGACAACACGGCGCTCTGTCGGCGGCTTGGGCTGGGCCTGATCACCGTGCGGGCGGACGGCCATGTCGAGGTGCATTGCGATCCCGGCCCCTACGCGCCGCGCAAGAACAAGCGGGCACAGGCGCGGCTTCTGCGCGAGTTCGACCGCCTGCGCGGCGATCCCAATGACGGCGGCGCCACGCGGCACGGGATCGTCACCGGCTACCGGCAGGACAGCCTTGCCTGCGCCGCGCATCTGGCCGAACACGGCCAGAGCCGGGGGCGCGACGTGGTGGCGGCCACCGGCGTCAGGCAGGCCACGACAATCATGCGCGACAACCACTACGGCTGGTTCGCCAAGGTGGACAAGGGCGTCTACAGCCTGACCGAAGAGGGCAGCCGCGGGCTGGCGCATTGGGCCTATAGCTGGGGCACGGATTAGGCCCCGGCCCGCCACCGCAGGGGCGCGGCTGGCAGGGACGCGGGGCCGGGACCGCTCAGGCGGCGGCGCGTTTCGCGGCAACCCGCTCGCGGTGCAGCGTATAAAGCCCCGAGGCGACGATGATCGCGCAGCCGGTCAGCGTCCACTGGTCCGGCAGGTCGGCAAAGATGATGTAGCCGTAGAAGGTGCCCCAGAGGATCATCGAATACTGCATCGGCGCAACAACCACCGCCTGCGCGATGGCCAGCGCGCGGATGACCAGCAGCTCGCCCAGACCTGCCGTTGCGGCCAGCCCCGCCGCAACGGCCCATGACCGGGCGTCCGCGGGCCAGACCCAGACGAAGGGCAGCATGGATGTCGCGACGACGGTCGCGGTCAGCGAGGTATAGGCGATGGTCGTGCCGATGCCGTCCTCGCCCGACAGCCAGCGCGACAGGATCTGGCGGAAGGCGAACATGAAGGCGGCGACGACGATGAACAGGATCGCCGGATGAAAGACGCCCATGCCGGGGCGGATCACGATCAGCATGCCGCAAAAGCCCACCGCCACGGCGATCCAGCGCCGCGGTCCGACCGGCTCGCGCAGGAAGAGCGCGCCGAAGATGGTCACGAGGAAGGGCGCGATGAAGGTCACCGCCACCGCATCGGCCAGCGGCACGTAGCTGACCCCGATGATGAAGGAGATCGCCGAGACGGTCGCCGTCAGGCCGCGTCCGATCTGCAGCAGCGGCCGGGCGCTGCGCAGGTGGTGCAGCCCGCGCAGCCCGAGAAAGACCACCACGCCGAGAAACAGGCCCATCATGCGGAACCAGACGATCTGCACCGGGTGCAGCGTGTCGGTCAGGAACTTCGCCTGTGCGTCGCAGGCGGCGAAGAAGAAGAAGCCCAGCAGCATCAGGGCGATTCCGCGCAGGTTGTCGACATGCGGGGAAGGGGGCGCCGTACGGAAGGGCGCAGAGGGCTGGGGCATGAACGGGATCCGATAGTTTCGGCGCGACAGCGCGCCCGGGCCAAGGAACCAAAGTCCGGCGCGGATTGCACGCGGAAAATGCATGTTCAGGGCATGAATTTTCGCGAAAGCCGAAAGGATGACCGTCGGGGGGGGGGGCGGATGGGGCGGGCGCTGCGTGCATGGCGGGCGCCCGCGGTTCCGCCTGTCCCGTCGGCCTGCGTCGCGGTCCTTGCCTGCGCCGATGGGGGTGGGGTTGCCGCGATGCCGGATGCGGCTTCGGGTCTCGAAGAGGACCGTCGGGGGCCGTCTCCGTCTACGGGGCCGCCGCTGCCGGGGGCGCCGGGATGCAAGCGCGGCCCCGCCGCCCGGGAACAGGCGGCGATCCCCCGTGCCGGTTGCGTGTTCCGCGCGGCGTTCCCATGTTTCCCCTGCGCGTGCCGGGGCGGGGCCGGAGGCCATCGTCCGGCCCGAAAATTCCAGCGCCGCGCTGTTGACACGACTCACCGCGATCCCTAGCTAAAGGCCGTTAGCACTCGGGGAGCCTGAGTGCTAACGCCTCGCCCGACAGGGGAGGCGATGGAAAACTTTGAGCCAGGAGAACTCAGAGATGGCATTCAAACCGCTTCATGACCGTGTGCTGGTTCGTCGCGTTGAGTCCGACGAAAAGACGGCTGGTGGGCTGATCATTCCCGACAGCGCCAAGGAAAAGCCGGCTGAAGGCGTGGTCGTCGCGTGTGGCGAAGGCGCGCGCAAGGACAGCGGCGAGCTGATCGAGATGGCCGTGAAAGAGGGTGACAAGGTCCTCTTCGGCAAGTGGTCGGGCACCGAGGTCAACGTCGGCGGCGAAGAGCTGCTGATCATGAAGGAAAGCGACATCCTGGGCATCATCACCGATGACGCCGCGGCTGCCGCTGCCTGAAAGCCCACGGTGATCGACGGCGGGACGCCCTAGCGCCGCCGCGACCCCTTTGACACAAACGATCAGATCAGGAGAACGCAGATGTCTGCAAAAGACGTGAAGTTCGACACCGACGCCCGCAACCGCATGCTGAAAGGCGTGAACATCCTCGCCGACGCGGTGAAGGTGACCCTCGGCCCGAAAGGCCGCAACGTCGTGCTCGACAAATCCTTCGGCGCCCCGCGCATCACCAAGGACGGTGTGTCCGTGGCGAAGGAAATCGAACTGGAAGACAAGTTCGAGAACATGGGCGCGCAGATGGTGAAGGAAGTCGCTTCCCGCACCAACGACGAAGCCGGTGACGGCACCACCACCGCGACGGTTCTGGCCCAGGCCATCGTCAAGGAAGGCATGAAGGCGGTTGCCGCCGGCATGAACCCGATGGACCTCAAGCGCGGCATCGACCTCGCGACCGCCAAGGTCGTCGAATCGATCAAGAACGCGGCACGCCCCGTCGACAACTCCGACGAAGTTGCCCAGGTCGGCACCATCTCTGCCAACGGCGAGGCCGAAATCGGCCGTCAGATCGCTGACGCGATGCAGAAGGTCGGCAACGAAGGTGTCATCACCGTCGAAGAGAACAAGGGCCTCGAGACCGAGACCGATGTCGTCGAAGGCATGCAGTTCGACCGCGGCTACCTGTCGCCCTACTTCGTGACCAACGCCGACAAGATGATTGCAGACCTCGAAGACTGCATGATCCTGCTGCACGAGAAGAAGCTCTCCTCGCTCCAGCCGATGGTTCCGCTGCTCGAGCAGGTGATCCAGTCGCAGAAGCCGCTGCTGATCATCGCCGAAGACGTCGAAGGCGAAGCGCTGGCGACCCTCGTGGTCAACAAGCTGCGCGGCGGCCTGAAGATCGCAGCCGTCAAGGCACCGGGCTTCGGCGATCGCCGCAAGGCCATGCTGCAGGACATCGCGATCCTGACCGGCGGCCAGGTGATCTCGGAAGACCTCGGCATGAAGCTCGAGTCCGTGACCATGGACATGCTGGGCACTGCCAAGAAGGTCACCATCACCAAGGATGAGACCACCGTCGTCGACGGCGCAGGCGAGAAGGCCGAGATCGAGGCACGCGTGTCCCAGATCCGCACGCAGATCGAAGAGACCACCTCGGACTACGACCGCGAGAAGCTGCAGGAACGTGTGGCCAAGCTGGCGGGCGGCGTTGCCGTCATCCGCGTCGGCGGCATGACCGAAGTCGAAGTGAAAGAGCGCAAGGACCGCGTCGATGACGCCCTGAACGCGACCCGCGCGGCCGTTCAGGAAGGCATCGTGGTCGGTGGCGGCGTTGCCCTGGTTCAGGGTGGCAAGGCTCTCGACGGTCTGACCGGCGCCAACGCCGACCAGAACCGCGGCATCGACATCGTGCGCACCGCGCTCGAAGCACCGCTGCGTCAGATCGCGCAGAACGCAGGCGTCGACGGTTCCGTCGTGGCTGGCAAGATCCGCGAATCCGGCGACCTGAAGTTCGGCTACAACGCCCAGACCGACGAATATGGCGACATGTTCAAGTTCGGCGTCATCGACCCGGCCAAGGTTGTCCGCACCGCGCTCGAGGATGCCTCCTCGGTTGCCGGCCTGCTGATCACGACCGAAGCCATGGTTGCCGACAAGCCCTCCAAGGAAGGCGCAGCCGCCGGCGGTGGCATGCCCGACATGGGCGGCATGGGCGGCATGATGTAATCACCCTTCCCTCTGGGAAGCGTGAGGGTGGCTCTTGCGAGCCACGCCGCAGAAGCCAAAGCAAAGGCGCCCCCCCGGGGCGCCTTTGTCACGTTCGGGGGCATGGGCCGCGACCACACTGGCATCCCGGCCCGATGGGAAAACGCCCGGCCCGCCCGGCGGGATGTCGGCGACGGACACCGGGGAAGGGCCGTCGTCGGCCCCGGCACCGGTGCCGGCATCGGAGCGGCCACGGTGCCACCCATAGGTCAAGATCGCGTGCAGCGCGTCGGTGGTCGCGTCATGGCCCATGGCAGGCTGCCTTCGCCCTGAACGGCAGGTGTAGGCTGGCGGGCCATGTCCGGGATGCGGCCAGGTCGATGATTTCAGGCAGGGCAGGGGGCGGCCTGCGGGGGGCTTCACGGGCGCGCCATTGCGGGCAGGGCGCCTTTTGCTGTCGCTTCCCGGGGCAGGGTCGCGGTAGGGTGCCGCCGTAGTGCTGTCAGGGACCCCCATGAGCCGACGCGACCCCAGAAAGGCCCTGGCCCTCGCCATTCCCGGACCGATGCGCCAGGCGCTGGTGCGCACGACCGCCGCGCATCTGCCGCTGGCCTACCTGCTGCGCCAGAGCCTGCGGCGCGCATTGGATGCGGGGCGGGGCTGGGAGACGACGGTAGAGCCCGGCGGCACCCGGGCGATCCTGCTGCAACTCTCTCCGGAAGAGCAGGCGGGTCTGGATATGTGGCGGACCGCCCGCGATGTTCCGGCGGATGTGGCAATCCTGTCGCTGGTGCAGCGACAATTGCAGGACGAGGGCCTGCTCTGACGCATTCCGGCAACCGAATCCTTGCGACTCGGCAGGCTTTGCGCTTTCACCGCCGCATGGCACTGGGACTGGACCTGGAAGAGGCGCTTTGGGCGCAGGGCGCGACGCGGGTCGCGGGCGTCGACGAGGTCGGGCGCGGGCCGCTGGCCGGGCCGGTGGTGGCTGCGGCGGTGGTGCTGAACCGCGAGTCGATCCCCGAGGGGTTGAACGACTCCAAGAAGCTGACCGCCAGGCGTCGTGCCTTCCTTGCGCCGCTGCTGCGGCAGTCGGCAGAGGTTTCGGTCGGTGTCGCCTCGGTCGAGGAAATCGACCGGCTCAATATCCTGCAGGCCAGCCTTCTGGCGATGCGCCGCGCGGTCGAGGGGCTGCCCCATGCGCCGGACCACCTGCTGATCGACGGCAACCGGGTTCCACCGGATCTGAGTTGCCCGGCGACAACCGTCGTGGGCGGCGACGCGCGGTCCCCGTCGATCGCGGCGGCCTCAATTGTGGCAAAAATCTGGCGGGATGATGTCATGCGGGAGGCGGCGACACAGTGGCCGGGATATGGTTGGGAGACAAACGCCGGATATCCGACAAAGTGTCACAAATCTGCCCTCCGAGATCTGGGGGTGACCCCTTTCCATAGACGTTCGTTCCGGCCGGTGCGCGATATCTTGTGGCAAGGTGAAATCGCAAGTGACTGATTCAATTTAATAATTGACCGCGATTCCCGCATGAATCATCCTCTACTCAACCAATGAGTGCCAAAAAGGCACCGGGACTGAGGCAGATGATGAAGACAAAGACCAAAACGGGCGCAGCACCCACGCTGCCGCTCAACCAAATTGTTGCGGGTGACTGCATCGAGGTGATGAACAGCCTTCCCGAAGGCTCCGTCGACCTTATCTTTGCGGATCCGCCCTATAACCTTCAGTTGCGGGGTGATCTTCATCGCCCCGACAACTCTCGCGTGGACGCGGTTGACGACCACTGGGACCAGTTCAGCAGTTTCGCGGCCTATGACAAGTTCACCCGGGACTGGCTGAAGGCGGCGCGCCGCCTGCTCAAGCCCGACGGGGCGATCTGGGTGATCGGCTCTTACCACAACATCTTCCGGGTCGGCTCCGCACTTCAGGATGCGGGCTACTGGATCCTGAACGATGTGGTCTGGCGCAAGGCCAACCCGATGCCGAACTTCCGCGGCAAGCGCTTCACCAACGCGCACGAGACGATGATCTGGGCCTCGAAGGGCGAGGGCGCGAAATATACCTTCAACTACGAGGCGCTGAAGGCCCTGAACGAGGGCATCCAGATGCGCTCGGACTGGGTTCTGCCGATCTGCAACGGCGGCGAGCGTCTGAAGGACGAGAACGGCGACAAGGCCCATCCGACGCAGAAGCCCGAGTCGCTGCTGCATCGCGTGCTGGTCGGATCCACCAACCCCGGCGACGTGGTGCTCGATCCCTTCTTCGGCACCGGCACCACAGGCGCCGTGGCCAAGATGCTGGGCCGTGACTTCATCGGCATCGAACGCGAGGCCGCCTATCGCAAGGTCGCGGCAGAGCGCATCTCGCGCGTGCGGCCCTTCGAGAAATCCGCGCTGGAGGTCACGCAGTCCAAGCGGGCCGAACCGCGCGTGCCCTTCGGCCAGCTGGTCGAGCGCGGCATGCTGCGCCCCGGCGAGATGCTGATGAACGCCCGCGGCCAATCCGCCAAGGTGCGCGCCGACGGCACGCTGATCGGCGACGACATCAAGGGCTCGATCCATCAGGTCGGCGCCCATCTGGAAGGCGCACCCAGCTGCAACGGCTGGACCTACTGGCACTTCAAGCGCGAGGGCAAGGTTGTGCCCATCGACGTCCTGCGCCAGCAGATCCGGTCCGAGATGTAAGCGCGCCTCCCGCAACCCACTACAAAGTTCCTGAACGGACACCGCCGGTGCCCTTGCAGGCTTATGCCGCGGGCACCCTACTGGCCCCGTCTGCGCTGGTCGCAGGCGGGGCATTTTTGACTGTGGGCGCAGGACGGCCCTGAAAAACGCGCTTTCGTCCGGCGCCGTTTGAAAATATGCCTTTGGCATGGATATGCGCGCGATCTTGATGGGGCTGGCCTTCGCGGCCATGTGGTCTTCGGCATTTACCTCGGCGCGGATCATCGTCGCCGCCGCGCCGCCCCTGGGGTCGCTGGCCCTGCGCTTCCTGATCTCGGGGCTGATCGCCGTCGCCCTCGCAAGGGCAATGGGCCAGACATGGCGCCTGACGCGCGGCCAGTGGCGGGCGACGATCCTCTTCGGCATCTGCCAGAATGCGCTGTACCTCGGCTTCAACTTCGTCGCCATGCAATGGGTCGAGGCCTCGCTGGCGGCCATCATCGCCTCGACCATGCCGCTGGTGGTGGCGCTGGCGGGTTGGCTGGTGCTGCGCGAGCCGCTGAAGCCGGTGGCCATGGCGGGCCTTCTGGCGGGGGTCGTGGGGGTGGCGATCATCATGGGCACCCGGTTCGGCGGCGGCATGGACCCGCTGGGCGTCCTGTTCTGCACCATCGGCGTCATCGCCCTGGCGGTGGCGACGCTGTCGCTGCGGGGCGCGACCTCTGGCGGGAACTTCATGATGGTGGTGGGGCTGCAGATGCTGATCGGCTCCGCCGCGCTCTGGCCCTTTGCGCTGGCGCTCGAGGTGCCGCACCAGCCCGAGATCCTGTGGTCGGTCGAGCTGGTTCTGGCCTTCCTCTATACCACGCTGGTGCCGGGGCTGGCGGCAACCCTGGTCTGGGTGATGCTGATCGACCGCATCGGCGCGGTGCGCGCCGCGACCTTCCATTTCCTCAACCCCTTCTTCGGGGTGGCCATCGCGGCGCTGCTGCTGGGCGAGAAGCTGCACGCATGGGATGCCCTGGGCGTTGCGGTCATCGCGGCGGGCATCCTTGCGGTGCAACTGGCCAAGGTTCCCGCGACAGCGCCTAAAACTGTCGGAAACCCTTAGGCATTTGTGACCCTGCTTCGGTAGGGTTTGTTTACCTGCTCTGCGTATTTCCTGACCCTGAAGGGTCGGGCGCGTGGTCCGGCCCCGGATGATCGAGGTCGAGATGAGCAGGTTTTCCATCCGGGCGCAGGTTTTTTTTCTGGCGGGGGTATTCGTTGCGGCACTGGCTGCCACGGGCATGACATCCTGGCTGGTGAAACGCGACCTTGCCGCCAGCTATGCGCTTCAGGCGGCGACCAGCGCGGAAAACGCGCAGCTGATGGCGGTGATCCAGGATCTCAATGCAGCCGAAACCCACCTGCTGCTCTTCGCCCTGGGCGACGAGGCTGAGTGGCAGGGTTTCGAAGCAAAGCTGGCCTCGGCGCTTGGGGCGCTGGACAGCGGCGCGGCGGTCTTTGATGGCCAGTCGGATCGCGCCCGGGCCGCGCTGCGCGCGGAACTGGCCAGCCTGGCGCCGCCGCTGCGGGATCTGGAACAGCATTACGACAATGCCCACAGCGAGGCGCTCTTCGGGCAATACCAGTCGATCCGGAACGCCTTCCTGCCGGCGCTGGCCAAGACCCGCCACAAGATCACCGATCTCGGCGCCCGCCTGCGCGCGCGCGCCGAAACGGCCACGGCCCAGGCGCAGGCCAAGGGCCAGCGGGCAGACCTGATCCTCGGGGGCGTCTACATCGGCTCGATCCTTCTGGCGCTGGGGCTGGCCTATGTCGCGGGGGGGCTGCTGTCGCGTCCGGTCCGCGCTGTCGCGGAGGCCGTTTCGCGGCTGGCGGAACGGGATTTCGCCGTGGAGATCACCGGCACGCAACGGCGCGACGAGGTCGGCCAGATCGCCAGCCGGGTTGCGGCGCTGCGCGATCAGCTTGCCGCCGCCGACGCGGCAGAGGCCCGCGCGAAACGGGAAAACGGCCTGCGGGTCGATCTCTTCCAGGCCCTCGGGCTGGCCATGAGCCAGCTGAAATCCGGCGATCTTTCACACCGCATCCAGGCGGGGGACTGGGGGGACCTGGGCGAGAGCTATGCAAAGCTCTGCCATGATTTCAACGCGCTGGCAGAGGCGCTTCAGGGCCTCGTATCCTCGTTGCGCGGCAGTGCCGAGACGGTCGAGACCAGCGCCGCAGACCTGTCCGGCATGGCATCCGACATGTCGCGCCGGGCCGAGACACAGGCCGCGACGCTGGAGCAATCCGCCGCCGCGCTGGACGAGCTGTCCGAAAGCGTGCAGGCAGCGGCGGCGCGGGCGAAATCCGCGGACGAGGCGGTTTCCGACGGGCGTCGCCGCGCCGAAGAGGGGCGCGAGATCATGGAGCGGGCGACTTCGGCCATGGCCTCTATCGCGAAAAGCTCCGAGCAGATCACCCAGATCATCGACGTCATCGACGACATCGCCTTCCAGACCAACCTGCTGGCGCTCAATGCGGGGGTGGAGGCGGCGCGCGCGGGTGAATCCGGCAAGGGCTTTGCGGTCGTCGCCTCGGAAGTGCGGGGGCTGGCGCAACGGGCCGCCGCCTCCGCGACAGAGATCAAGGACCTTGTCTACGGCAGCACGCGGCAGGTTGAGGACGGCGAGGACCTTGTCAGGCAAACCGGGGAACGGTTGAGCGCCATCGTCGAAAGCGTCAGCGGCGTGTCCGAAATGGTCTCTGACATCGCCGCATCGGCGCTGTCTCAGGCCGCCGGGGTCAGGGAAATCAACGTCGGCGTGGCGGAACTGGACAAGGTCACCCAGCAGAACGCGGCGATGGTCACGCAGGCCAGCACGTCAAGCCGGCAGCTCAGCGCCGAGGCGACCCGCCTGACGGACCTGCTGGAGGCCTTCGGCGCCGGGCGCAGCCCCGCCGCCGAAACCATCCCGGCGGCCGAGCGCGGAAGGCTCTTGCATGGCAGCTGGGAAGGCGAGGAACCCGCCCCCGAGCCGATGCAGATCGAGGAGGCGACGCTGTCCGGCACGGCATGGCCCGACGCAGGGCCGCCCGATCCGCCGATGCCCCGGCGGGCGGTGGGGCAGGATGGGCCGGTCTGGGACGAGTTCTAGCGCAGCCGGTCTGTGGCCAGCGCCGCTGACGTGCTGGCCCGGTGGTGTTGAAGGCCCCGGGTTGACGCGGACACAGGCAGCCCCCCGAGGGGTTGGAAGGTGCCGAAGGGGGCAGGCGCTTTTGCCGAAGGCCCGGTGCGTCAGCCGATCACGCCGCCTGCATCGCCGACCTGACCACGGTGCAACAGCAGGTGGTCGAGGATCACGCAGGCCATCATCGCCTCTCCGACCGGGACGGCGCGGATGCCGACGCAGGGGTCGTGGCGGCCCTTGGTGACGATCTCGGTCTCTTCGCCCGCCACGGTGATGGTCTTGCGCGGGGTCAGGATCGACGAGGTCGGTTTGACGGCAAAGCGGCAGACGATTTCCTGCCCGGTCGAGATGCCGCCAAGGATGCCGCCCGCGTGGTTCGAGCTGTAGACCGGGCCATCGGGGCCCATGGCGATCTCGTCGGCGTTCTCGACGCCTGTCAGGGTGGCCGAGGCGAAGCCGTCGCCGATCTCGACCGCCTTGACGGCGTTGATCGACATCATCGCGGCGGCGATATCGGTATCCAGCTTGCCGTAGACCGGCGCACCAAGGCCTGCGGGCACGCCGCGCGCCACGACCTCGATCACGGCCCCGACCGAATTCCCGTCCTTGCGCAACTGGTCGAGATACGCGGCCCAGTCCTCGGCAGCCACGGCATCCGGCGTCCAGAAGGGGTTCTGGTCGATCTGGGCGCGGTCAAAGCGGCTGCGGTCGATGGCCTTCGGTCCCATCTGCACCATGTAGCCCTGCACCTCGATCCCCGGCGCCAGATGCGCCAGCGCCGCGCGGGCAAGCCCGCCCGCGGCGACCCGCGCCGCCGTCTCGCGCGCCGAAGAGCGCCCGCCGCCGCGATAGTCTCGCAGCCCGTATTTCTGGAAATAGGTGATGTCGGCATGGCCGGGCCGGAACTTCTGGGCGATGTCGCCATAGTCCTTGGACCGCTGGTCGGTGTTCTCGATCATCAGCTGGACCGAGGTGCCGGTGGTCCTCCCCTCGAACACGCCTGACAGGATCTTCACCGCATCGGGTTCCCGCCGCTGCGTGGTGAACTTGTTCTGCCCCGGCTTGCGCTTGTCCAGCCATTGCTGGATCTGCGCCTCGTCGATCGCCACGCCCGGCGGCACGCCGTCCACCGTTGCCCCCAGCGCGGGACCGTGGCTTTCGCCCCATGTGGTGACGCGAAACAGATGTCCGAAGGTGTTCAGGCTCATGGCGGGCTCCCCTTGATCGGGCAGGGGTTACCGCGCGTCGTGCCGCGCCTCAAGGGGTTTCCGGCTTGCCACTGTCCTGCCCCAGCCCTAGGGTGCCGCTTACCTCGGGGTGGCAGGGCGCCGGCCTCGACCCGGCGGGTCCGTTCCGCCGGTCTGGCCAAGCAAGACCTGCCTGAGATTTGCGTAAGCGCATCAACCCGTTGAACCTGAACCGGTTAACACCGGCGGAGGGAAGGTGAGCGCCGCGCGACAGCGGCCAAGCTGATCCCTCTCGCCGCAAATCTGGAGGATGCCATGAAGGCACCGATATTTGCCGCGGGACTGTTTCTTGCCACGGGCGCACTGGCGCAAGACAATGTCCTGACCGTCTATGCGGGCGACTACGTCGTGTCCGAATGGGGCCCCGGCCCGCGCATCGAGGAGCTCTTCGAGGCGCAATGCGGCTGCGACCTGCAATTCAAGCCCGGCGACCTCTTGCCCCGGCTGATGCTGGAGGGCGAGCGGACAGAGGCCGACGTGGTCTTTGGCCTGAACACCGACGTGACCAAGCAGGCCCGCGAAAGCGGCCTTTTCACGCCGCACGGGGTGGACCTTTCGGCGCTGAGCCTGCCCATTGATTGGACCGACGACGTCTTCCTGCCGTTCAACTACGGCCACACGGCTTTTGTCTACAACGCTGAGCTGACCCAGCCGCCCGCCTCTTTCGACGCGCTTCTGAACGCGCCCGACGATCTGCGGCTGGTGATCCAGGACCCGCGCACCTCGATCTCCGGCCTTGCGCTGGTGCTCTGGGTGCAGTCGGTCTACGGCGACGGGGCGCAGGCCGCGTGGGAGAAGCTGGCACCGAAGATCGTCACGGTGACAAAGGGCTGGTCGGAAAGCTACGGTCTGTTCACCGACGGCGAGGCGGACATGGTGCTGTCCTACACGACGTCGCCCGCCTACCACATCATCGCCGAGGAGGACACTACCAAGAAGGCGGCGATCTTCCCCGAGGGCCACTACTTCATGGTCGAGCTGGCCGCCAAGGTTGCAGGCACCGACCAGCCCGAACTGGCGCAGCAGTTCATGGACTTCATCTTGTCCGAGGACTTCCAGTCGATGATCGCGACCGGCAACTGGTCGATCCCCGCGGCCCTGCCAAGGGACAAGTGGCCCGAGGGTTTCCAGCAGCTCGACCTGCCGGAAAAGGTGCTGTTCTACTCCGAGGACGAGGCGGCGGACCTGCGGGACGAGGCCATCGAGGCATGGCGCGCCGGTCTTTCGCAGTAGTCGCGGGCGCGGCCCTTGCGGCGCTGACGCTGGGGCCGATCGCGCTGGTGCTCTGGCGCGCCGGGGGGCTGGGCGCGCTTGGCCCCGGCGACTGGCTGGCGTTGCGCTTCACGCTGGTGCAGGCGGTGCTCTCCGCCGGGCTCTCTGTCGCGCTGGCGGTGCCGGTGGCCAAGGCCTTTGCCCGCCAGCGTTTTCCGGGGCGCGGGCTGCTGGTGGCGCTGATGGGCGCGCCCTTCATCCTGCCGGTGATCGTCGCGGTCATGGGGCTGATCGCGGTCTTCGGGCGCAACGGGCTGGTGAACGGCGTGCTTTCGACGCTGGGCCTGCCGGTCTTCGACGTCTACGGGCTGCATGGCGTCGTTCTGGCGCATGTCTTTTTCAACCTGCCGCTGGCGACGCGCATGCTGTTGCAGGGCTGGCTGGCGATCCCGTCAGAGCGGTTCCGGCTGGCCGCCTCGCTGGGCCTTGGGCCGCGCGCGCGGGCGCGGGTGCTGGACTGGCCGATGATCCGCCGGGTCGCGCCGGGGGCCTTCGCGGTGATCTTCGTGATCTGCCTGACCTCCTTTGCCGTGGCGCTGACGCTGGGCGGGGGGCCGCGCGCCACGACGGTGGAACTGGCGATCTACCAGTCCATGCGCTTCGACTTCGACCTTGGGCGCGCGGCGGCGCTGGCATTGGTGCAACTGGCGCTGGGGCTGGGCGCGGGTGTGCTGGCGCTGAAAGCCAGCCGCGGGACGGGTTTCGGAACCGGGCTGGACCGGCCCCTGCCGCTGTCGGCGGGGGGGCTTGGCACTCGGGCGTGGGACGCGGGTTGGCTGATCCTCGCGGCGGCCTTCCTGCTGGTGCCGCTGGCCACGGTCGTGCTGCGCGGGCTGCCGGGGCTGGCCCAGCTTGGCCCCGACACATGGCGCGCGGCGGGACATTCGCTGATGCTGGCGCTGGGTTCGACCGCGCTGTGCCTGCTCTGGGCCTTGCCGCTGGCGACGCGCCGGGGCGAGTTGTGGGCGCTTTCCTCGATTGCCATCTCGCCGCTGGTGCTGGGCACGGGGCTGTTCCTGATGCTGCGGCCCTATGTCAACCCCTTCTCCATGGCGCTGCCCGTCACGGGGCTGATCAACGCGCTGATGGCGCTGCCCTTCGCCCTGCGCATCCTGACGCCAGAGGCCGAAGCGGTGGCGCGCGACTATGGCCGCCTCAGGGCCAGCCTGCGGATGACACCGCTGGCGTGGTTGCGGCTGGTCTGGATGCCGCGCCTGCGCCGCCCGCTGGGCTTTGCCGCCGGGCTGACGGCGGCGCTGGCGATGGGAGACCTTGGCGTGATCGCGCTGTTTGCGGACCCGGACCGGGCGACGCTGCCCTTGCAGGTCTACCGGCTGATGGGGTCCTACCGGATGGAGGCGGCGGCGGGTGCGGCGCTGCTGCTGCTGATGTTCAGCCTCGGGCTGTTCTGGATCTTCGACAGGGGAGGGCGCGTCGGTGCTGAGACTTGAGGACATCCGCCTGCCCATGGACCGGGGCGACCTGAGCGCGGATCTGGCGCTGGCCCCCGGCGCGCGCGTGGCCGTACTGGGGCCGTCGGGGGCGGGCAAGTCGACCCTGCTGGACGGGATCGCCGGGTTCCGGGCGCCGGTCTCGGGCCGCATGACATGGGAAGGCCGCGACCTGACCCGCACCCCGCCCGAGGCGCGGCCGGTCTCTATCCTGTTTCAGGACGGCAACCTCTTTCCGCACCTGAGCCTTTTGCGCAACCTGACGCTGGCGCTGCGCCCCGATGGCCGCCGCCCCGGCGCCGAAGAGCGCGAGCGTGTCACGGGCGCGCTGAGGCGCGTCGGGCTGGAGGGCATGGCCGATCGCCTGCCGGGGACGCTGTCCGGTGGCCAGCAAAGCCGCGCGGCGCTGGCGCGGGTGCTGCTGATGGCGCGGCCCATCCTGCTGCTGGACGAACCCTTCGCGGCGCTGGGGCCGGGGATGAAGCGCGAGATGCTGGCGCTGGTGCAGGAGGTGGCCGAGGCACTGGGCGCGCTGACCCTGATGGTCACCCATGACCCCGAGGACGCCCGCGCCTTTGCCCGCGCGGTGGTGCTGGTGGCCGGGGGCAGGGCGCATCCGCCGGTGAAGACCGGGGCCTTCTTCGACAACCCGCCAGAGGCCTTCCGCGCCTATCTGGGCCAGTAGTCCGCCATTGCGCTTTGTCCGGCAGGGGCGGCGGACAGGATGAGAGCGGCAGGCTCCGCTCAACCGAGCGGGGCCGACAGGCCCGCCCGGCAGGACCGGACGTCCGGGTGAAACCGCCCAGCAGGGTGACTGGCGCAAGATCGGACCAAGGGGGCAGGGCCGGTGCGGCCCGACCGGCAGGGTGAGAGAGGCAGGGTCCGACCAGCAGGGAAGGACCAGCGAGGCCGGACCGCCAGGTGCCGCAGGGCAGGACCCACCGGCACGCCCCCCAACAGACCCGAACACGAAAAAGCCCCGCCGGATTGGCGGGGCTTTTCCTGTTTCGAAGCAGCGGACCTTAGTCCTTGCGGTGTTTGATCGGGTACCAGAGGCGCTTGTTGACGAGGTACAGCAGCACCGACAGGACGACGAGGAAGAACACGCCGACGAAACCGGCCTGCTTGCGCTCCATCATCTTGGGTTCGGCGGTCCACATCAGGAAGGCCGCAAGGTCGGCGGACTCGTGGTGCAGGTCGTTGGCGTGGCCGTCGTCAAAGTCGACGTCCTCGCCCGCCAGCGGCGGCGCCATCGAGATCCAGCCGCCCGGGAAGGCGGTGTTCTCGTAGAGCGTTGCGCCTGCCTCGGTCTTGGTCTCGCCGGTGTAGCCGGTCAGCAGCGAGGCGATGTATTCCGCGCCGCCCATGCCGTTGAACAGCTGGCTGAGGCCGGTGCCGTAGGGGCCGTGGAAGCCCGCACGCGCCTTGGCCATCATCGACAGGTCCGGTGCGCCGACGCCGTTGTTTTCCGGGAAGTGGTCGGTCGGAACCGCCGTGCGGAAATCGTCCAGCTCGTCGTCGAAGACTTCGAACTGGCTGGCGTAGGCGATGACCTGCTCTTCGTTGTAACCCAGCGCTTCGAGGTCGCGCAGGGGAACGTATTTCAGGCCGTGGCAGGCCGAGCAGACCTCGGTGTAGACCTTGAGACCGCGCTGCAGCTGCATCTGGTCATAGGTGCCGAAGGGGCCTTCGAACGAAAACGCGAAGTCCTCGATGTGGGCTTCCCCTCCGGCGGCATAGGCGCCGCCGGTCATCAGGCCAAGGGCCGTCAGGGCCGAGAGGGTGAGTTTCCTGAACATCTCAAACGGTCCTTTCTCTTACTCGGCCGGGTTGACGGCGGTCTTGGTGCCGCCGGACTTCGCGTAATGCGCGTCGAAGTCGGCCTCGATGGTGTCGGGCTGGGCCAGCGGTTTCTCGATCACGCCAAGCAGCGGCAGGATCACCAGGAAGTAGGCGAACCAATAGGCCGAGGCGATCAGCGAGAAGGTCGCATAGGGCTCTTCCGCGGGCATGGCACCCAGCCACATCAGCGCGAAGAAGTCGATGACCAGCAGCCAGAACCACCACTTGAACATCGGGCGATACCGGCCCGAACGCACCGAGGAGGTATCCAGCCAGGGCGCCAGCGCCATGACCGCGATCGCACCGAACATCGCCAGCACGCCGAAGAACTTGGCGTCGATGATGCCGCCGGTCACGAAGGACGCGATCTGCACGACCCAGACGTCACCGGTGAAGGCGCGCAGGATGGCGTAGAAGGGCAGGAAGTACCATTCCGGCACGATGTGCGCGGGGGTCACCAGCGGGTTCGCCTCGATGTAGTTGTCGGGGTGGCCCAGGTAGTTCGGCATGAAGCCGACGATGGCGAAGAAGACGGCCAGGATCACAGCAAGGGCGAAGAGGTCCTTGATCACGTAGTAGGGCCAGAACGGAACGGTGTCCTTCTCGGCCTCGGCCTTCGAGCCGCGACGCACTTCGACACCGGTCGGGTTGTTGTTGCCCGTGGTGTGGAAGGCCCAGATGTGCACGGCAACCAGCGCCGCGATCACGAAGGGCAGCAGGTAGTGCAGCGAGAAGAAGCGGTTCAGCGTGGCGTTGTCCACCGCCGGTCCGCCCAGCAGCCAGGTCTGGATCGGCTCGCCGACCAGGGGGATGGCGCCGAAGAGGCCGGTGATCACGGTCGCGCCCCAGAAGGACATCTGACCCCAGGGCAGAACGTAGCCCATGAAGGCGGTGCCCATCATGCAGAGGTAGATCAGCATGCCGATGATCCAGGTGATCTCGCGCGGGGCCTTGTACGAGCCGTAGTAGAGGCCGCGGAAGATATGCGCGTAGACTGCGACGAAGAACAGCGAGGCACCGTTCATGTGCAGGTAGCGGATGAAGTGCCCGCCGTTCACGTTGCGCATGATGTGTTCGATCGAGGCGAAGGCCAGATCGACATGCGGCGTGTAGTGCATCACGAGGATGATCCCGGTGATGATCTGCAGGGCAAGGCAGAAGGTCAGGATGATGCCCCAGATCCACATCCAGTTCAGGTTCTTGGGTGTGGGGATCATGATGGTGTCATAGAGAAGACCAACCACCGGAAGGCGGGTGTGCACCCACTTCTCGATGCCCGACTTCGGTTCGTAATGATCGTGCGGAATACCGGCCATTGTGCGCGCTCCTTAACCCAGAAGGATGGTCGTATCGTCGAGGAACTCGGCCGGCGGAACCGGCAGGTTCTGCGGCGCGGGTCCGCGACGGATGCGGCCAGCGGTGTCGTAGTGCGAGCCGTGGCAGGGGCAGAACCAGCCGCCCTGACCGCTGTCCAGCGCGAAGTCGCCGGCATTGCCGATCGGCACGCAGCCAAGGTGGGTGCAGACGCCCATCATGACCAGCCAGGGGCTGTCGGCGCCCGGCTCTGCGCCCGGCGGCAGCAGGCCGCGGTTCGCATCCGAGGCGTCAGAGCCCGCGGGAATGTTGGCGTTGCGGGCATCTGTATCGACCAGCTCGGACATCTCGACGCCCTTGGCGGCCTCGATTTCCTCGGGGGTGCGAAGGCGGATGAAGACCGGCTTGCCCAGCCACTTGACCGTCAGCTGCGTGCCTTCGCCGATGCCCGAGACGTCGACGCGGATCGTCGACAGGGCGCGCACGTCGGCCGAGGGGTTCATCTGATTGACGAGCGGCCAGACCGCCGCGCCCGTGGCGACTGCCCCGGCGCCTGCGGCGGCATAGTAGAGGAAGTCCCTACGGGTGCCTTCGTGGGTATCTGCGTTTGACACGAGGTTCTCTCCGTTTTTCTTGGGGCGCGTGAGACCCACAACAAAACCTGTAGCCGCAGAGAGATTCTGCGACCCGTTCCGGTGCCGGTGTGTAACGGCACGCTTGTATGTGGTAAAGAACACAAAAGCCTCGCTTTGGGCGCAGCGCGGATGTGTCGCGGTTGAAACACCCCCATGCGAGTGATTATGTCCGCGTGACACTCACTGGAGCGCCCTTCATGCGCAAACTGATTCTGACTTCGGCGCTTGTCGCCGCCTGCGCCGCCCCCGCGGCCGCCGAGATGGAACTGTCGTTCTATTCCGGCTGGCAGACCTCGCCGCACAGCCGCGCCACCGGCACCTTGCCGGGCGGCGGCGACTACAATGCGCTGATCGGCTGGGAAGGCAATTCCTTCGAGATGCCGCCCTACTACGGCGTGCGCGGCACCTGGTGGCGGAGCGAGACGCTGGGCTTCGGGCTCGAATTCACCCACGCCAAGGTCTATGCCGACAAGGGCGACCGCGAGGCTTTGGGCTTCTCGGCGATGGAATTCACCGACGGCCACAATATCATCACCGCCAACGTGATGCGCCGCTGGCCGAACCAGTGGGGCGCCGCGACGCCCTATGTCGGCGGCGGCATCGGCTTTGCCATGCCGCATGTGGACGTGGAGCATCCGAACGGCAAGACCTTCGGCTATCAGGTCACCGGACCGGCGGCACGCGCCACGGCGGGTGTGAGCTATCCGATCAACGATCGCTTCTCGGTCTTCGGCGAATACCAGTTCACCTATTCGTGGAACGAGGCGGATCTGGACGGCGGCGGCTCTTTGAAGACCGACATCAAGACCAACGCGGTCAACTTCGGCCTGTCGCTGAACTTCTGACCGGGGCAGGGCGCGCGGGCCCGCCCCGCGTCTGGACTCACTGCTGTTCCGACCTGTGCCTTGGCTTCTCCGGCGCAGACCGACGAGCAAAGCCCCACATCGGTATCGTAAGCAAGAGGCGGCGCCCGTCCCGCGGGCGCGACCCATACCGCCCTGCGGCAGGGTGGGTTTGCGGCCCACCCGCTATCGTCAGCCCTGCGGCGCGGTCGCGACCATCGAGGGCCGGGCCGCGAAGCCTTCGAACCATTTCGCCAGCGTGGCGTGCCCGGCGCGCCAGTCGCGGTCGCCGTGGCGGAAGTCGATATAGGCCAGCGCGCAGCCGACCGAGATATGCCCCATGGTCACCGGCCCGGACAGAACGCCCATCCACATGGCCTCCAGCGCGCCCATGGTGCGGTCGGCCTTGGCCCATTGCGCCTCGATCCAGTCCTCGAACTGCTTTTCCTGCGGGCGCAGGCGCATCTCGTAGGACATGGCAACGGTCGAATCCATGATGCCGTCGCCGGTGGCCTCCAGCGTCAGCACGTCCCAGAGCCGCGAGGCGGGGTAGAGGTTCGCCCCGGCCCGGTCGTCGAGAAAGCGGCAGATCACCCGGCTGTCATACAGCGTCGGGCCGTCGTTTCGTTCCAGCGCGGGGATGCGGCCGGTGGGATTGGCGGCCAGCACGCGCGGGTCCGGGTTCAGCGCTGTCGTGGTCACCTTGACCATCTCGACATCGTCCTGCTGCCCGGTCTCGTGCAGGGTCACGCGGACCTTGCGGACAAAGGGCGATGCGTCGGATTGCAGCAGTTTCATGGGCCGTTTCCTCCCGGGCTTTGGCGCGCGCACAGTCGGACGGGGACCGGGGCGCGTCAAGGGGCGGCGAAGGCCGGTGGCGGGGCCGGACCGGACCGCGTCACGCCTTGGGGTGCGTCGCCTCGTAGACCTTCATCAGGTGGACCTCGTCGACCGCCGTATAGGCCTGCGTGGTGGACAGCGAGGCATGGCCCAGCAGTTCCTGTATCGCGCGCAGGTCGCCGCCCGCGCCCAGCAGATGCGTGGCAAAGCTGTGGCGCATGGCGTGCGGCGTGGCCGTGGCGGGCAGGCCAAGCTGCATGCGGGCCTGTTCCGTCGCCTTGGCGATCAGGCGCGGGTTCAGCGGCCCGCCGCGCGCGCCGCGAAACACCGCCGCGTCCGGCTCCATGGGGTAGGGGCACAGGGCCAGATAGCTCTCTACCGCGCGCCGCGCCACCGGCAGGACCGGCACGATGCGCTCTTTGCGGCCCTTGCCGAGGATGCGCAGCGACTCGCCCAGCGGCAGGTCGCGCCCGGTCAGCCCCAGCGCCTCGGAGATCCGCAGTCCGCAGCCGTAAAGCAGGGTCACCACCGCCATGTCGCGCGCGCTTTGCCAGGTTGTCTGCGACTGCATCCCGACGGTGTCGATCATCGCGCGGGCGGCGTCCTCGGTCAGCGGGCGGGGCAGTTTCTTCTGGAACTTCGGCGCCCGGGCGGACAGCACCGCCGTCGGCTCGAACCCCTCGCGCTGCGCCAGCCAGCGGTAGAAGCTTTTCACCGCCGACAGCTTGCGTGCGACCGACCGGGCGGCCAGCCCCTCGCGGCGCAGATGCGCCATCCAGGCCCGCATGTCCGGGGTGGTGACGCGCGCCAGCGGCGCCAGCCCCTGCGGTTCGGCGTGATGGGCGGTCAGGAAGGCGACGAATTCCACCGCGTCGGCGCGATAGGCCTCCAGCGTGTTGGCGGAGGCGTTCCTGAGCGCCTTCTGGGCGTCAAGCCAGCCGGACAGGGCGTCACGGGCGGCGGGGGAAATGGTCAGGGTCATGGCAGGGTCCTTCGCGCGCGGCGCGGTCCAGAGCGGGTCCCCCGAAACCGGGCGCGGGGCAGGGGCGCGCCCGGGTCGTGCGTCTCAGCCAAGCCAGCGGCGCATGGCGCGCTCGAAGACACCGGCGAAGAAGGCCAGCAGGTCGGTGCCCTGCTGCGGCGTGAACTGGTGCGGATCCTCGGACCCCATGACCAGCAGGCCGGGCAGGCGGCCCGGGCCGAAGTCCAGCTTCAGGCAGGCCTCGGAGCGGATCCAGCTGCCGTCCTCGCCGTAGATGCGGGGGTCGCCGCGTTCGACCTGCCGCAGCGTGACCGTCCGCACCGGGGCCGAGCGGCCCTCGGACACGAAGCGGTCGGCAAAGCCCGGCGCGGCCACGGTCAGCACCTCGCCGAGACGGTCGACCACGGTGTCGTTGCCGTCCTGCGCGGTTTCCAGCACAAGGCGGATGCGGTCGACGCGCAGGATCTGCGCGACCTCGCCGCCAAGGTCCTTCAGGAAGGGTTCGAACTCCAGCGGGTCCAGCATGCGCAGCACGGCGCGGTGGATCTGGTTGGTCCCGGCAAGGTTCTCGTAGGCGGCGGCGATGACGGACCGGTGCGTATCCTCCAGCCGGTCGAGCCGGGTTTCCAGCCGCTCCATCGCGATGCCGCGCAGGTCGACGATATTGCCGCCCATGGCGCGCTCGTTGGCCGAGATCAGCGCCTGCATCAGGTCCTTGTCGTCCAGAATCATGTCCGGACGCGAGATGATCGACTCGCGAAGGGACTCCTCGATTCGCTTGGTACTGGTCATGTCGGTCCTGTGTGCTGCGCTGCTCGCCCCGGCGACATTGTTGCGCCGGCTACCATTTTTGGTTTCATCCTGTTTGGCCCCCGCGGCGGTCCCCTGTCAAGGCAATCCGCCCGGCGGGGCGGACGGCGCCACGCAGGCGCGGAGGTTTGGACACGCCCGCGTTTCGTGGCAATGTGGGCGGAGGAGGAGCCGCCATGCCACAGATTTCAGCCCAGAGCAGCCACCAGACCGTCCTGACCACCTTCGAGACAAGCCCGGGCAATTGCCAGGACCTGCTGGAGGCCCTGCAAGAGGCCTATTCGGGCTTCATCTCGCAGCAGCCCGGCTTTATCGCGGCCGGCCTGCATGTGAACGACGCCCAGACCCGGATCGCCAATTATTCCCAGTGGGAGCGGCGCGAGGATTTCCTTGCCATGCTGCGATCCGACCGGATGCGAGAGACCAACCGGCGGCTCAACACCCTGTGCCGCAGTTTCGAACCGGTGCTCTATGAGGTGGCGGCGACCTTCTGACGCCCGCGCGGCTGCCCCGCCGACAGGCGGTCAGGCGGCGATGACGGCGTCCTGAGGGCGGACGGCAAGGCGGAACCCGGCGCCGCGCACGGTTTCGATGTCCAGGCAGTCGGCCACGGCGGCCAGGCAGGCGCGCAGGTTGCAGATATAGACGTCGAAGACCCGCGGATCGGGCTCTTCCTCCAGCCCGTAGATGTGGCTCAGCAGCGCGGCGCGGGTCACAAGCCTGCCGGGGCGCAGGGCGATGTATTCCAGCAGCTCGTACAACTTCGGGCTCAGCTTCATCGGGCAGTTCAGCACATAGGCCTGACGGCGGTTCAGGTCGAGCCGCAGGGCGCCGTAGTCGATCTGCGGCTGGGGCAGGCCATGGGCGCGCCGCGCCACCGCCTCCAGCATGACCACCGCCTCTTCGAGGGGCCGGTCGGTGGCGATGACCGTGTCGGCTCCGGCCTCCAGCCACAGGGCGACCTGCGCGGCAGAGGCCCCGCGCGCGATCAGGACGATGGGCATGCCGGCCGCCGCGCGCCGCAGGATCGGCAGCGACAGGCCATGCGGGCCGATCTGGCCGGCGCCAAGGATCAGCAGGTCGGCGCCGCCAAGGCCGAGGAAATGCGGGATGTCCTCGATCCGGTCGGTCCGCGTCAGCAGGGTGCCGGTGCCGAGGATCCGGGCGGCGAGGCTCATAAGGGTCCAGTCGGTTTCTGCGATCAGGTAGCGCATTCGTCGATCCTCACGCTCTGAGGCGGGGCCAGCGGCGACCCGGGCGGGCCACGCGCATGGCGGTCTCGGGCCCTGGGTTCCGGCCTTCTGGCGGTGCGGACCGTTGCGGCGCATTCTGTCGCTGGGCCAGAGGGGTAGCGGCGAAATGTGGTCAGACTGTGACAGCCCCGCTGCGCGCGCCCTCTGTAGGGGGCAGACTATCCGGCGCATTTGACCGGCTTTGTCCGTGTCGCTGTTGTCCGCCGGGCCGACAGGGGCCCGGTCTTTGTGCGCCAGCCGCAGGGGCCTGTGCGCGGGCGGCGTTGACTTCATCCGCGCCCTGACCACCTTTGCGCCATGACCGACGATCTTGACCTTCTCAGCCGCGAGGGCCTTCCCGAGGCGCTGCGCATCCTTCTGGCCGACTACCCGCGCACGGGCTGGCAGGCGCATCCGAATTTTGCCGGGCTGGTCGAGTTCTGGCTGGACCGGCACATGATGTTCCGCCGCCTCTGCGACGCGCTGCGCAGCGATGCCGAGCAGGCGGTGGACGGGCGTCTGGACCCCCAGGCCATGCAGGGGCGCCTGTCGCGCTACGGCGGGATGCTGGTGCAGCAGCTGCACGGCCATCACCAGATCGAGGACATGCACTATTTTCCCGTGCTGGTGAAACGCGAGGCGAGGCTGGAGCGCGGCTTCGAGATCCTCGACCGCGATCACCACGCGCTGGACGGGCTGCTGGAGCGGTTCACCCGCTCTGCCAACGGTGTCCTGCAAGGCCGGACCGAAGCCGGGGCCTTCCGCGAGGAAGTGCTGTCGTTCGAACGCTTCCTGAACCGCCATCTGGAAGACGAGGAAGAGCTGATCGTTCCGGTCATCCTGCGCGACGGTGCCGAGGGGCTGCACTAGGGGCGCGCGCCCCGGCGCGATGCGGCTGTTCGGACGGCGGTTCGACACTCAGACGTCAGCGTCCAAACATTGCGTTTGAAACGTGGAACTTCAGCCGGACGCGTGGCAGCATCGGGATGGGGACGGGTCCCGCAGGGGCGGGTCGTCAAAGGCGCCACCGGGTTGCCGCATATCGTCGAGGGCCAAATGAAAAGACGCAATGTTATACTGGCCTTGCCGAGTTTTGCCGCCCTGCCAAGCTGGGCGCAG
Source organism: Ponticoccus sp. (in: a-proteobacteria) (assembly GCF_048381735.1). Taxonomy (NCBI): domain Bacteria; kingdom Pseudomonadati; phylum Pseudomonadota; class Alphaproteobacteria; order Rhodobacterales; family Roseobacteraceae; genus Ponticoccus; species Ponticoccus sp. (in: a-proteobacteria). The sequence goes on along the minus strand of NZ_JBLXGL010000003.1, from coordinate 196,677 downwards.
CCGCAGGGGGATGCCTGGAGCCAGTGGAAGGCGGCGTACCTCGCGGACGACGGGCGCGTGGTGGACAATGGAAACCGCGGGATCAGCCACTCCGAGGGGCAGGCCTACGGGCTTGTGCTGGCGCAGGCCCTGGGCGACCGCGCGGCCTTTGACCGGATCGAACGCTGGACCCGGGCCAACCTTGCGGTGCGGTCCGATGGGCTGCTGGCCTGGCGCTGGCCGGTGCGGGGGCCGGACGACCTGAGAGTGGCGAGCGACGGCGACCTGCTGCGCGCCTGGGCGCTGCTGCGCGCCACCCGGGATTCCGGGTGGCGGGACCATGCGGAGAAGCTTGCGCAGATTTGCCGGGCCCTTGTCGCAGAGTGTCTGGTCCCCGACCCGCGAGCGCCCGACGAGCTGCTGCTGCGGCCCGCGCTTCACATGACGGCCACCCGCGACTCCGTCATCGTGAATCCCTCGTATTACATGATCCGGGCGCTGATCGAGCTGGGCGAGGCCACGGGCGCGGACGAACTCTTGCGCACGGCGGCCCATGGCGAGCGTCTGCTGCAGGATCCGGACGCCCTGCGGGACTGGATCAACGTCACGCCGCAGGGCATCGAACCCGCGCCGGATCTGTCGACCGCCTTCGGCTGGGACGCGCTGCGCATTCCGCTTTACCTTTTCTGGTCCGGGCGCGCGGACCATGCCGCACTGGAATTCGCCGGCACCCGTTTCGCGGCGGCCACCCTGGACCGCCATGTGGCGACGGTGACCGACCCCTCGGGGAGGATGCTGGAGCAAAGCGATGCGGCGGGCTTTCGGGCCGTGGCGGATCTTGCGGCAGGCAGGCCGCCGACCGCACCGCGCCCCGGTCAGGGGTATTATGCCGATACGCTTGCGCTTCTGGCGCAGGTCGCCTGGCGCGAAGGGGGATGATCGCCACCCCGTAACGCCTTGGTGCCCGCCACAGATTCCCGAAGAAGGGGTCGCTTTCCAATCCGATCAGCAATACAACCCAAGGCAGAGTAACTGTGGGAGGGGAGACCCAGCATGAAATTGCTACGTCTGATGCTCAGCATCGTGCTGATTGCGGGTGCCCTGTGGGTCATTGTCATCGAGCAAATGGCCGGGGCGAGTGCAAATGCCTTCGTCAATGCGCCGATGGTGACCATTCGCGCCAATACGGCCGGTGATCTCAGCCTGCCCGACACTCCTTTCGGTGCGCGGGTTCACAAGGGAGAGATCATTGCCACGATTGACGATCCGCTGGTCGATACCGTCCGGCTGAACGACCTGCGGATGGAGCGGGCGTTCACCGAGGCAGAGATTGCCCGCATCGAGGACGACCTGAACAGCACCCGGGACATGCAGAACAGCCTGTTGGCGCGTTCGGAAACGTTCCGCGCCGCGCGGCTGAAGGAACTGACCACCCGTCTCGAACATGCCCGCCTGCGGCTTGCCATCCTTGAGGGCGGCGATCTGCCGGAGAACATCGATCAGGACGTGCTCTCGCTGGTTGGCGAACTGCCGGGCCGCATTCCCATGGAGCCGGGGCTGGCGCCCCTTGTCCTCGATCACGCGCGCGAACGCGTCGAGGTGCTGGAGATCGCCCTCGCAACAGCGCAGGACGGTGTGTTTCTTGGCGACGGCTACAACGATTCACCCAATGCCGAGCAGCGCGCAACAGAGCTGGAAGGCGCCATCCTGCAGCTTGAGAACGCGCTTGCAGAGGCGAAAAGCAGACTGAACGCGATAACCACGCGAAGCCAGCGCGAGAACCTGCGTGTGAACACCGCCAATGGCGGTGAAATCGCCTCGCCGGTCAACGGGCTGTACTGGGAGCTTCTGCAAGCCGATGGCGTCAACGTCCAGCGGGGCGATCCGATCCTCAGGCTGGTGAACTGTGATGCAACCTTTGTGTCGCTCTCCGTGACGGAACGGATTTTCAACTCGCTGCAAATCGGCGAGCCCGCCTCGTTCCGCCTGACCGGCAGGGAAAAGGTCTACGAGGGCACGGTGGCCCGTCTGGCCGGTGCGGGGGCGGAAAGGATTTACCAGAACCTCGCCGTGTCGCCTTCGACGAAGCACCTCGAACGCTATGACGTATCCCTTTTGGTGCCGGAGCTGACCGCCGACAGCGAGCGCGGCTGTTCTATCGGTCGCACCGGGCGTGCCTTCTTTGACGAGCGCCCCCTCGATTGGGTCCGGGCCCTGCTGAACTGATGCTGCCCTTTCCGCATCTCGGGGAACTGGGCTCTGCCGCCATGCATCTGCTTCTGGTGATCGGTGTCGGGTCTTTGATGCCCTTTGTCATCGATTCCCGGCGGCCCCGGCACCGCGCGCTGCTGCTGGGCATCGCGGGTCTGCTTGCGCTGCGGTACATGTGGTGGCGCGCGACACAGACGCTTGCGCCTGCCGAGCTCAGTTTCGACATGGTTGGAAGCTGGCTGCTTTTCGCCCTCGAAGCCTTTTCGGTTCTGGGGTCCTTGAGTGCCTTCGTGATCCTGTCGCGCTACAAGCTGCGCAGCAAGGAGGCCGACGCCCATGCCGGTTGGTGGGGAGAGCGGGATCCGCGGGTCGCGATCCTGATTGCGACCTACAACGAAGACAGGGACGTGCTGGAACGAACCATCGTCGGCGCCAAGTTCCTGCGGCATCAGAACAAGGAAATCATCGTTTGCGACGACAATCGGCGGGATTGGCTGCGCGACTTCTGCGCCGAGCTGCAGGTGCGCTACATGTGCCGCCCGACCAACGAGGGCCAGAAGGCCGGGAACATCAATCACGCGCTGGACCGGCTGGCCGAGGATGCGGTTCCGCCTGACTTCGTCGCGGTGCTCGACGCCGATTTCGTCCCGCACCGGGGCTTCCTGTCGCGGTCCCTGGCGCTGTTTCACGACCCCGAGGTCGGACTTGTCCAGACGCCGCAGCATTTTTTCAATCAGGATCCGATCCAGCACAACTTCAATCTGGGGCGGTCCTATCCCGACGAGCAGCGGTTCTTCTTCGACCACATGCAGCCCTCGCGCGATGGCTGGGGCATTGCCTTCTGCTGCGGCACATCCTCTGTGGTCCGCTGGACCGCGCTGCGGGAGATTGGCGGGTTCAACACCGAGTCCGTCACCGAGGACTTCATGCTGACCCTGGCGCTGCAAAACGCGGGCTGGCGGTCCGTCTACCTGGCAGAGCCGCTGTCCGAAGGGCTGGCACCGGAGGGCCTGAAAGAATACGTCACGCAGCGCGCGCGCTGGTGCCTTGGCCTGATGCAGATTGCACGGTCGTCGCTGGGACCGCTGTCGGCCAACAACCTGCGCCTGCGCGACCGCTGGAGCGTGGTGGATTCGATCCTCTACTGGACAACCACCTATCCGTTCCGCATCGCGGCCATCGTCTTTCCGCTTCTGTACTGGTTCTTCGACGTCGTCGTCGTGAATGCGCGGTTGCCCGATGTGATCAGCTATTTCGGCGCCTATTACCTTTGGGTCCTGTTCACGCTGAACTTCCTGACCCGTGGCATGGTCGTGCCGATCCTGAACGATGTCAGCCAGCTTCTGGGGGCGATCCCGATCACCCGCGCCGCCTTCACGGGATTGTTCAAGCCGCATGGGCACCCTTTCTCGGTCACGGCAAAAGGCGGAGACCGATCACGGGTCGTGGTGCAGTGGCGCCTGATGATGCCGTTCCTGATCGGCTTCGTTCTGACGCTTGCCGGGTTGCTTCTGGGCATCGTCTTCGACCACTACGCGACCTTTTCCGCCGGCGACGGAAAATGGGTCATCCTGTTCTGGAGCCTGTACAACCTGGCCGTGCTGGCCGTGACCTGCCTTGCCTGCATCGAGCGCCCGCGCAAGGAACTTCATGTCAGCGACAGGCCGGAACGCGCGGTCTTTTGGAAGGACGGGGAGCAGCACGACCTGTGGATCACCTCGCTGACAATGGACACGGTGCGCATCCGCGGCTTGAAAATCCCGGTTCAGGCGCGCGGTCAGCTGCTGGTCGAGGACATCCCCGGGCCGATTGAAACCTATGCGATTGCCGAAGTGTCGGACGGTCTGCGCCTTCAGCTCCTGCCGACGGATGCGCAACGGGAAGCCTTGTTCGTGAAGTTCTACGCGGAAGGCCACGAGCCCGGGGTGACCGAGGTCAGACTCAAGCGGCTGACCCGGGACATCGTTCGGGGCTTCGGTATCTGGCGCAGCTGACGCGCCTAGTAGGTGTTGACGGACAGCCCGACGAAGACCTGCTGCGCGTCAAAGCGGTAGCCCGCGCGAAGGCGGACAGGCCCCTCGTCGTCGAGGCGATAGTTCACCGCGACGGCCTGCTCGGAATAGGTCTCGCTGCCACCCGCCGTCAGGTCGACCGACAGGCCCGACGCATTGCCGAACTGGGCCAGCGCGAACCAGTCGTTCTGGTAGGTATTGTACTGGGCCGACAGGAACATGAACCCGAAGTCGGTCGGCTGATAGCGCTCCACGATCACCTTGCCGCCCAGCGACCAGCCGTCCGTGTCGTCACTGCGGCCAAGGCTGGGCCCGATCTTGACCGTCGCGATGTTCTCTAGGACGAAATCGCGCGTGACATGGAGGCCGGCGCTCCAGCCGCTGTCATAGGTCGAGTAGTTGGCGCCGAAGCTCATCTTGCCGCGTGTGGTCGCCAGCACGGAATCCGACGTCTCCGGGCCCAGGTCAAACTGCAGAAAACTGCCATCGGCCCCTGCTTCGAGGCTCGACAGGCAGAGCAGGGGAAGGGCCAGTACGATCGGTCTTGTCATGTTGGGCTTGGTCCGTCTGATGTATCGGGGGAAGGCGGGGGTGGCCCGCGCCGCGTGTCGGGGTCCGCTCATTTCTGTCCGCTTGTCTGCCTGGGCTGCCACGTTGCGTCCTGCGGGTGGTCCGGGGCGTCGCCCTCGTTCGGCCGGGGGCCGTCGCCACCCTCCCCGCCATCCCGCAGGGAAGGGGTGTCCCGGCCCGCTTTCCGTTTCTGAAGCAAGGCCAGGGTGCCCTGAATTCGCGTAAGGGCCTGTGACAGTGTGATCGCCTCGCGAGAGCTTCGGCTTTCGCGGGGATAGCTGAATTCGCCCTCGGCCATGGCCGCGGCGGTGCCGACCAGATCCTCGATGGGACGCAGGACAATACGGGCAGCGATCAATGTCACGATCAGCACGAAGCCCGCCGCGAGTGAGACGGCAAGCACAGAGGTCCTTAGCAGTTGCGGCATCACATTGATCAGGCTGCTGGAGTCCAGCACGGCAAAGACCCGCCAGCCGAAGTCGGGCAGATCGTCGCTGATGAAGTTGGGAGAAAACGCATATATCCCGTCCGTCTGGTCGAGCAGGTAGAAGTTGCCGGCCAGATCGCGACCCAGCCTGGCCTGCGCCACTGCGGCCTCGGGAAGGCTGCGCGCCACGTCCCGGGTATCCACCAGCGTCTCGCCCTCGCGATTTTGCACGACCACGTCGATTTTCAGCTGTTCACGCGCAAGCGTGAGAAAGTTCTCGACCCAATCCATCCGCAGGCTGTAGACCAGCACGCCCGTGACCTCACCGCTGTCCTTGTCCCGAACCGGGGTCGAGAGATTCAGCAGGGACTGCTGAAGGGAATTGCTGGCATAGACATTCCCGACACTGGGATGGCGGAGGCCCTCGCGGTACCAGCGGCGCTGGCTGACGTCCTCTCCTTCACGCGCACGGCCCGAGCCGGACAGAATGCGACCGTCCAGATCGGCGACACCCGCCCAGGCGACCTGTCCCCCGGCCTGCGGCACGGCATCCATGAAGTCATTGGTCTCGGACTTGCTGGCATTGCTGATATTGCCTGCCACGGCGTGAAGGCTTCCCCATTCACGCTTCAGGGCCGTGTTGAAGCTGAGGGCGACCGCGTCAGCGCCGCGCAGGACCACGTCATGCCGCAGGTGTTGCTGCGCCAGGGTGCTGCGTTGCGTGACGATAAAAGCCACGAACAGGGCGGCACAGAGCACGGATAGCAGAAGGGCTGTCGCGATCCAGGTGATGGCACGGGGCGACGGGTTTTTCTGTGCTCTGCGCATTCTGCGTTTCCTCCTTGACGCCTGCCTGGAAAGTCCCGCCCTAAATCAACCCTGGGGCGAAACTTTGGAGTGAGGCAAATCTGTGTAAAGGCGTTCCATTCTGAAGTGGGGATATGACGGGCCGGCACAGGCCGAGATCGGGTTGGCCATTTTCTTGCGGCACCAAAGACCCTTGTTCAGAGGCGTTGCGTGGCTGCCGCCCCTGTACCCTACATCGATCGGCTGTGAGGTTCGAGGCCAATGCTGGCGCGTTCTGCAATTTTAAGCTGATTGTGCATTTGCGGCCTCTGCGGCCACCGCCGCGTCCTGTCACGGGGCGTCGACGTGCCGGTTCTGGCGCGAGAGCCGATTGTGAAGACCCGCGCGCGCCGGCCTTTCTGTGCCGGGTCCGTCTGCGCGATGTCAGAGCCAATGTACCATAGGCTTGCACGGCCGGATGGTTCCGGATCGCAGTGCCTTGTATATTCACCAGCCACTTCAATGTGTTGCTGGATGTCGTTTTTCGCCGCAGGGCATAGCCATGCACGGTGACCTGCCACCTGCCAGGTTATGATGAAGGCTGCGCCAGACATGGGTTGTCGCTTCCGCGATCCAGCGAAGCTCTGCATGAAGCGCCGCCGCGATCTCGTCGATATGATGCGCCGAGCGCAGGTCGAATGTATCGGCACCGTCGCGGCATCCTTCCTGCATCGCGCGGTCTTCTTTGGAAAGTCGGGTTGGCTCGACTTCCATCAAACGGCGGCGGTGGGTCAGCGTCGCGAGCGAAGCTTGCGGGGGCTGTTTTGCTGCGCTGACGGCCTGCGTGGTCCTGGGCTTCCGTGACGAACTTGTCCCACAGGGCATCCTTCCATGCCTTCGAAAGGATCACGGCATCAAACCGTCGGAGCAAACACCTAGCCCCCGGGGGCACCTGAAAATCCGGGAAAAACGCTCCTGACCGGTGAGGGGGGCGACGTTTTCATGCGCGGCCAATTGGAGAAAAAGCCCACCCTCAAGTAAGGCTTGAGTGCATCATTGAGCCGCAGGAGCCCGGATTCGGTTATCGCGGCGGCATGGCACGACACGCGAATGTCAGGGCGTCCTGGGCCGGGGGAGAAAGGGTCTCGCGGCGGTAGGCCGCGCATACTTCCAGCGGGGCAGGGTGGCGTTCAACGGTGATCCGGACCAATTGGCCGCTTGCCAGTTCCTGCTGGACCGCATGCTCCGGCACAAGTGCCAGGCCCATGCCGTTCACCGCAAGGCGTATCATCATAAAGAGGCTGTCTGAGTGGGCGAAACGATGGTGCCGTCCTGGGCCGAAGGCCGGGGTACGGGTGCTGTCGTGAATCGGGGATTCCCAGTTGTAGCCGATGATGGGGGAGCGGGAGAGGGCCTCGTCGTCGAGCCTGTCGCCATAGCGGGAAGGGGCGCCGACCCAAATCATGGGGAACTTCCCCAGCGGGGTTAGCTTCAGGTCGGGGTGCGGCGTATCGGTCGAGAGGATTGCAAGGTCGAGCTGACCGGTCGCGAGGTGCTTGAGCAAGGTCGCGCTCTGGTTCACTTCGATCTCCAGCCGCAGGGTGGGATGCTGCGCCTCCAGGTGGTCGACCAGGGCCATCAGCCAGGTGGCGGCCACAGGCCCGTTGGCTCCTAGCCGCAGTCGGCTCGCCCGGGATTGCGGTGCATTTTGGAACGAGAGGTCGTCGGTCAGGCGAAGCACCTGGCGTGCGTAGCCCAGCAACTCTTCGCCCTGCGGAGTAAGGCAGAGGCCCGCATCGCGCAGCATCAGGGGCACGCCCAGCTCGTCCTCCAGCCCGCGGATCCTGGCCGAGACGGTGGGCTGCGAAATGTTCAGCACCTCTGCCGCCTTGCGGAAGCTGCCGAGGCGATTGACCCAGTAGAAGGTGCGCAGGCTGTGGATCTGCATGGGGGCTCCGCATTGATCGAAAAATTCTATCGGATGGATCAGGCAATTCAAGTGGACCGCTGATGCTTGTCTGTTGCGTGATAGGGAAAACGAGTTGGAGATCCCATGACCTATTCACTTGCCGCCATGCCCACCGCGATCTCTGCCGAAAGGCTGAAACGGCTGGCTCGGTTCGAAACCGTCCTGCTGGGGCATTTCCTGGATCGCGGGGTGATGGAGCCGGGGGTCCGGCCCGTGGCGCCGGTGCCGCGTCTTGCGGGCACCGCGGTGACGCTTTGCCTGCCCGGGTTCGATTCCACGCTGTTGCACCATGCCGCAGGCCTGCTGAGGCCGGGGGACGTGCTGGTGATAGACCGGCGCGGCGACAGGCAAGCGGCCTGCCTGGGCGGTGGCGTGGCCCGGGCGATCCGCAATGCCGGGGCGGCCGGGGTGGTGATCGACGGCTGCCATACCGATACCCGGGAGCTGGCCGAGCTTGGCTTGCCGGTCTTCAGTCGCGGGGCGGCGGTGCTGACCACGCGATTGACCGGGCAGGGTGGCGCCCTGAACTGTCCCGTCTCGGTCGGCGGCGTGCCGGTCCTTGCTGGCGACGCGATCCTCGCCGACGACCTGGGAGTCGTCAGCCTGCATCCGGCAGAGCTGGACGGCGTGCTGGCGCAGGCCGAGGCGCTTCAGGCGCTGACCGATCGCACCCTCGCCGGTGTGGCAGAGGGCCGTCCCATCGGAGAGATGTCGGGTGCAAGTGCCATGGTCGCCGCCCGGATCGAGGCGATCACCTGATGGGCGCGGCGGGGTCACAGGTAGACCAGGTCTTCGCCGCCCTCGGGGCCGGGGTGCGGGGGCTGGTCTATGACTACTCTCCGCTTCCCTTCAGCCCGGACCCGGCACGCTTTGTCCTGCCGGAGTTGATCGAGGCCCGCGGCAGCGCCGAGCAGCTGGTGGCCGATTGGTGTGGGCGGTCGCTTTACCGGGCCGATCCGGTGCAGGGGCGGGCGGCGCGCATGCTGCAACCCTTTGCCTGGAGCTATCATGCCGGAGAGCCCTCGCGCATCGCCGACGACCTCGAGCGGCCGGAGGTGGGCGAGGTGCGCGAGCGGCTTCTGTCCTGGGGGCTGGGGCGCGGCATGACGATGCCGTTGCACCTACCCGGGCGCGGCTTCGCCACGCTGACGGCCTTCGTGGAGGCAGAGGTGGGGGAGGCGGCGCTGGCGCAGTTTGCGGTGATGGCCCTTGGCTTGCAGGACCGGATCGGCGCCGCCCCGGCACGGGGGCCGCTGTCCCCGCGCGAGGCGGAGTGCCTGGGACATACCGCCGACGGGCTGTCGGCCAAGCAGATCGCCCATGTGCTGGGCCGGTCCGAAAGCATGGTGGTGAAGCACCTGCAGGCGGCGGCGGCCAAGCTGGGCGCGCGCAACCGCTCTCATGCGGCGGTGCTGGCCACCCGTCAGGGCTGGATCACCTGAACCGCCCGCTGGGCCGCCTCGCGCAGCAGGCTTACGTCGGAGGTGGAGGAGACGAGGACATGGCCCCGCGCGAAGAGGTCCCGCGCGGTTTCTCCGGGCAGGCAGGCGCCCCCCAGCATCTTGCCGCTGGCCAGGGTCGCCGCCTCGGCCCGGCGCAAAGCGCCCGCCAGTTCAGGCGAGGCGAGGTCGCCGAAGGTGCCGTAGTCCGACGTCAGGTCCAGCGGGCCGAGAAACAGCAGGTCGATGCCGGGCACGGCTGCGATCTCGGGGATGGCCTCCAGCCCGGCGCGGCTTTCGATCATCACGGCCAGCAGCAGTCCGGCGTTCGCCCGCGCCGGGTGGTCTTTGTCGGTCCCGTAGGCCGCGGCCCGCGACACGGTGAATTGCGCCCCGCGGCGGCCAAGGGGCGCATAGCGGGCGGCCTCGGCGATGGCGCGGGCCTGCGCGGCGCTGCGCACGTCGGCCACCATCACCCCGTCAAAGCCTGCATCCAGCAGCGGCTTTATCGCCCCGGGGGATCCGTCGCGGGCGCGGGCCATCACGAAGGCGTCCGAAACAGAGCGGATCGCGCGCAACTCGTGCAGGGCGCCGGAAAGATCGGCCGCCGCATGTTCGCGGTCGACGATCAGCAGGGGCAGCCCGGCACTGGCCATCACCTCTGCCACGTCCGGGGCTCCGAGGAAAAGGAAAGCGCCCGCAAGAGGCGTGCCGCCCAGCAGGGAGAGGCGCAGGGATCTGTCGGTAAGAGGCATCGTATCGCACCGTTTTCGCGGCAGGCTAGTGGCAGGGCCGGGGCGCGACAGCCTGCAAGATCTTGCAGCTTACGCGGCGGCGGCGGGTTCGCGAAGGATCTGGGAATGGAACGAGGGAGGGTAGCATGCCGCAGGAGATGATCAGCCAGGAGGGCCATTGCCCCTTTCGGGGGCATCGGACCTGGTATCGCGTGACGGGCGACCTGCGCGCCGGCCCGCCGCCGCTGGTCGTCGTTCACGGTGGGCCGGGCTGCACCCATGACTACGTCGATGCCTACCGCGCCATCGCCGAAACCGGCCGTGCCGTGGTGCATTATGACCAGTTGGGCAACGGGCGCTCCACCCACCTGCCCGACGCAGGCGCGGATTTCTGGACGGTGGAGCTGTTTCTGGAAGAACTCGATACGCTGCTGGATCACCTGGGTCTGCGCGACCGCTATTGCCTGTTGGGGCAAAGCTGGGGCGGGATGCTGGCGGCGGAACATGCGGTCCTGCAGCCGGAAGGCCTGCAAGGGTTGGTGATCGCCAATTCCCCCAGCTCTTTCCCGACCTGGGTCGAAGAGGCGCTGCGCCTGCGCCGTGAACTGCCCGGCGGCGTGCATGAGGCCCTGCTGGCCCATGAGGCAACTGCCGATTTCAGCCACCCCGATTACCTCGCCGCGACCGAGGTTTTCTACCGCGCCCATGTTTGTCGTGCGGATCCCTGGCCGGCGGAGGTGGTGGCCACATTCGATGCGATCGAAGCCGATCCGACCGTCTATCACACGATGAATGGCCCGACCGAGTTCCATGTCATCGGCACGCTGAAGGACTGGACCATCGAGGACCGCCTGCACCGGGTCAAGGCCCCGACGCTGGTGTTGACCGGGCGGTTCGACGAGGCGACGCCGCGCGCCGCCGAGGCCTATGCCCAGAAGATCCCAGGCGCCCAGTGGGTGATCCTCGGAGGGTCCAGCCATATGCCCCATGTAGAAGAACCCGCGCTTTGCATGCGCAGCGTCTCCAGCTTCCTCGACGAGGTGGCCGCATGACACGCTTTGCCGCCATCCAGATGTGTTCGACGGCCGATGTCGCGGCCAACAATGCCGAGATCGACAGGCTGGTCCGGGAGGCCGCCGCGCAGGGCGCACAGGTCGTCAGCCTGCCGGAAGCCGCCAATCTGCTGCTGCGCGATCAGTTCGACTACCCCGCGACCTGCCGCACCGAGGCAGAGGACAGCACGCTGGCCCTGTGCCGCGCACTGGCGACAGAGCTGGGGATCTGGCTGCACACAGGCTCGCTTCTGCTGCGGCAGGACCAAGGCGCGCGAATTCATAACCGGGCGCACATGATTGCTCCTGACGGTCGTGTCACCGCCCGCTACGACAAGCTGCACACCTTCGATGTGGCTCTGGGCGGGGCCGGGGATTTCATCGAAAGCCGCGTGGTCGCTCCCGGAGAGCGGGGCGCCATCACCTGCGAGGCGGCGGCACACAAGCTGGGGCTGGCGATCTGCTACGATCTGCGGTTTCCCTATCTTTTTCGGGCACTGGCCAGCGCCGGGGCAGGGGTGCTGATGATCCCTGCATCCTTCTCGCCCATCACCGGACCGCTGCATTGGGAGCCGTTGCTGAAGGCGCGCGCCATCGAAACCGGCTCTTACGTGGTGGCGGCGGCGCAATGCGGCACCCGTGACGGGGTGACGACCTTCGGCCAGTCGCGGATCATTTCTCCGCTGGGAGAGGTATTGGCCGCTGCCGAGGACGATCCGGCAGTGATCCTGGCCGAGATAGACCAGGCCGAGATCGAGGCAACCCGTAGGCGCATTCCTGTCCTGCGGCAGACCCGGCAGCTGGAGGGCGTGACTCATGAAGCCTGAAACCCAAGACGCAAGGGCGCGACGAAGCCGGGAAATTGACAAGGCTAAAATTGGCGCCAATGTAGGCGGCAAAAATGTTGCGGCACCGCAAAGCCCCGAAATCAACTGTCTGAAAGCCTCTGAATGACACTGCCCGCTGCTTCCAATCCCCTGACGACCCTTGATGCACGGCTGGACGGGCTGCCGGTGCGCGTGCTGCCGCAGGGCAGTTGGCGCTACGTTTTGCGTCCGGCCCGGCAGCCCGGCGCGCCGCTGCTGATCGCCGCACATGGCAGCGATCGCGACCTGCGCGGCCTGCTGGAAGGACTGGACCTGGACGGGCAGGTCAGCCTGCTGCTGCCCTACTTTCCCGAAAGGGTGGAGGGGGCTGATGTGGCGGACGACTACAAGTTCCTGCGCGGCGGCGGCGAAGATTACCTCAAGCTGATGGACTCGATCCTGGACGACGCGGTGCGGCAGCTCGGACAGGCGCCCCGGGCGCTTTGGCTCTTCGGGTTCTCGGGCGGCGCACAGTTCGCGCAGCGCTATGCGCTGGTGCGGGCCGGTCGTCTTGACGGTCTGATCCTGGCAGCGCCCGGCGGGGTCACGCTGCTGCGCGAGGATGTGGGCTGGTGGCCGGGCCTGAAGGGCATAGAGGACGCCCTTGGAGAAGCGCCGGATCTCGCGGGTCTGGCGCAGCTGCCCACCGCCATCCTGATCGGGGCTGACGATCGCGCGGCAGGGTTGGTTTCGCGCGCGCCGGGCACCCGCTTCGGCTCTGCGGATGCGGATCTGGCGGGGCTGTCCCGGCAGGACAAGGCCCGCAGCCTGAAGGCCGACCTGGCGGCCCATGGCACCCCGGTCACCTACACGGAAATTGCCGGCGTGGGGCACAAGCTTGCCCCCTGCGCCGGGGCCGCCGCGCAGATCCTGCGCGGCTGGCTCGACGAAACCCAAGATGCAAGCCAACCTCGAACAACCAACAGGAGTGACACATGACCCGTTACTGGATCGCCGGGGCTGCGGCCCTGCTGGCCGCCGGCGCCGCTCAGGCGCAGGAGGTCCCCGCGGGCTACCCCGCCGACTACGCAGAACTGATTGCCCAGGCCAGGACCGAAGGGTCTTTGCTGATCTACACCAACCTGTCGAACACCAATCTCGGCCCGGTGGTCAAGGCCTTCAACGAGGTCTATCCCGGGATCGAGGTCCAGTCGGTCGAGATGGGCCCCTCCGAGGCCTTCTCGCGCTACGAGGCAGAGATCGGCACCGGTGTCGACAGCGCCGACCTGGTCATCGCCAATTCGATCCCCGACTGGATCCGCGCGGTCGAGGCAGGCACCCTGGCCGACTACGCCTCGCCCGAGCAGGCCAACCTGCCGGCCTGGTCCTACCCCCAACCGGGCCTCTATACCTTCTCGGCTGACCCGATGGTGACGGTCTACAACAAGATCACGGTGCCGGAAGAGCTGCAGGTCAGTTCGATGGAAGAGTACTTCGGCAATATCGCGGCCCATCCAGAGGTCTTCGAGGGCAAGGTCGGCACCTATGACGGTCGTTATGCCTTCGGCGGCTCCATCGGCTATGCCTTCGCCAAGTTCCACGGTGATGCGGCCTGGGACTGGTTCGCGTCTGCCGGCCCGTTGACCCGCCCGGGCGGCGGCGCAGGCGGGATGATCGAACGCACGCTGACGGGTGAGCTTTCGTCTTCCTTCTTCGTGTCCGGCCCGGTGGTCTTCGGCAAACTCGACGATGGCATCGGCCAGGTGCTGGGCTGGACCTTCCCCTCTGACGGAACGCCGGTGTTCCTTCGCGGCATGGGCATCACCGCCGAGGCTCCGCACGGTGCCGCCGCACGCGTCTTCCTGGACTTCGTTCTGTCCGAGGCGGGCCAGTACGGGGTGGCTGACGGCAAACTGACGGCCTATCGCCCGGGCGTCCAGCCGGAGGGCGAGACCACCTTCTCGCTTGATGATGTGATCGAGGCGATCGGTGGAGAGGAGAACCTGATCCTGGTCGACTACGACACCGAGATGGTCGCGGGTTTCGAAGCCTTCAACGCCCGTTGGGGCGAGGCCTTCAAGATGTGAGCTGCACGGGGCCGGCGCAGCGCTCCCCGCGCCGGCCCCGTCCTGAAAGGAAGTACCCATGGCCCACCTGTCCCTGACCAGGTCCGACCCGGACCCGGGCTCTGCGGCGCCCTTCGACCGCGCCCGACTGGCGCAATGGCTGATCTTCGCGATCACCGCCGCCCTGATGCTGGCACCGGCGCTGCCGATCCTGCTGCAGGTCTTCGTCGACCGGCCGCTCTATTCCGATGGCTGGCAGTTAACGCTTGAAAACATCGGCCAGCTTGTCAGGGATGAGCGGATCGGCCGCATTGCCCTGACCACCGGTCTCTTCGCGCTGTTCAGCGTGGTCATCGCCGAGGTTCTGGGCATCGCTGCCGCCCTGCTGATCGGGCGCACCGACATGCCGGGCCGCAAGGTCATGGGCGATGTGCTGATGTGGCCGCTCTACCTGTCGCACCTGATCTTCGCTCTGGGATGGGTGGTGATGTACGGCCCCTCGGGCTTCATCACACAGTCCATCGCGCAATCTACCGGGGGCGCGCCGTGGAACCTCTATTCCATCGCGGGCATGTCGGTTGTGGCCGGTGTCAGCCAGGCGCCGCTGGCCTATCTCTACTGCCTCTATGGCGCGGTGCGCTCGGTCGACTCGACGCTGGAAAGCGCGGCACGGACCGTCGGGGCGGGGCCCCTGCAGGTGCTGCGCAAGGTGACGCTGCCGCTGATGATCCCCTCGATCATCACCTCCACGGCGCTGAACCTGGTGATCGCGGTGGAAACCCTGTCGATCCCGCTGTTCCTGGCGCGCCCGGCCCGTATCGATACCCTCTCGACCTTCCTCTACGGCGAGGGCATCGCCGCCTCGAACCCGAACCACGGGCTGGTCGCGGCCTCGTCGCTGCTGCTGATGGCGCTGGTTGGCTCGACCCTGATCGTGCAGCGCCTGCTGCTGCGCCAGGGCCACCGCTACGAAACGGTCAAGGGTAAGGGCACCCGCCCGATGACGCTTGGCCTCGGGCGCTTGCGCTGGCCGATAGCCGCGGTCTTCGCCACGCTGCTGCTGGCCACCGTCGTCGTACCGGTGGCGGGGATCATCCTGCGCGCCTTCACCTCTTTCCTGTCGCCCCTCGTGCCGATCACCAAGGTCCTGACCCTCGACAACTTCGCCAAGCTCTTCGCGGATGAGGCAAACGTGCGGGCGATCTGGAACACCGTCGAAATCTCTCTGCTCTCGGCCAGCCTTGGCACGCTGCTGGCGGTGGCAGTGGCGCTGGTGATCCAGCGCTCGGATTTCCGCTTCTCCGGCACGCTGGAGGCGCTGGCCTATTCACCGCGCATCGTGCCGGGCATGATCACCGGCCTCGGCGTCTTCTATGCCGCCGTCCTCCTGCCGCCCATGGGCTGGCTGCGCGGAAACATCGGCATCATCGTCGTGGCCTATGTCATGGCGACCCTGCCGCTGGCGCTTGGGGTGATCCAGCCCGCCATCGTGCAGATCGGTCGCGACCTGGACAAGGCCGCCCGCACGGTCGGCGCGGACTGGCTGGGGGCCATGCGCATCGTGCTGCTGCCACTGCTGAAACCCGCGCTTCTGGGCAGCTTCATCCTGCTCTTCGTTTTTCACCTGAAGTCCTACATCATCGCCATCTTCCTGATGGCTCCGGGGCTCGAGGTGATGGGCGTGTCGATGCTGTCACTCTGGACCAACGGGGACGTGGGCCCGCTGGCTGCCTTCGCCTCCTTCCAGATCGTGCTGGTCGCCGTGCTGCTGATCCTCGCCCGCGTCCTCTTCAAGGTTAAGATCTATGACTGAACTTGTTCTCTCCGACCTCTCGCGCCGCTACGGCCAGGCGCTGGCCATCGACGGTATCAACCTGACCGTGCAGGAGGGCGAATTCCTGACCCTGCTCGGGCCCTCCGGTTGCGGAAAGTCCACGACGCTGGCCTCTGTCGCCGGTCTCGATCAGCCGACCGGGGGGCGCATCACCTTCGGTGAGCGCGTGCTGGCCGATGCCGCCACAGGCGCCTATCTGCCGCCCGAGGCACGCGGCTTCGGTGTGGTCTTCCAGAGCTATGCGCTCTGGCCCCACCTGACGGTTGAGGACAACGTCGGGATGGCGCTGAAGCTGCGCAAGGTCCCGGCGGCCGAGCGGGCAAAGCGCACGTCCGAGGCGCTGGAACTGGTCGAGCTGGGCCCGCTGGCCAAGCGCTACCCGGGCGAGCTGTCGGGCGGGCAACAGCAGCGCGTGGCGCTGGCCCGTGCCATCGTCTTCCGCCCGCCGCTGCTGCTGCTCGATGAACCGCTGTCGAACCTCGACGCGCAGCTGCGCCAGCAGGCACGGGTCTGGCTGAAGGACATCCAGCGCGAACTGGGCCTGACCACGATCTACGTCACCCACGACCAGGACGAGGCGCTGGCCATGTCCGACCGCATCGTCGTCATGCGTGGCGGCAAGGTGGTTCAGCTCGGTACGCCGCAGCAGATCTATACCGATCCTCGGCATCCCTTCGCGGCCAGCTTCATCGGCAATGCCAACCTGCTGGCGGTCACCGGTTCGGCGGTCTCCGAACCGGGGGCCTGCACCGTGACCCTGCCCGACGGGCAGGCGATCCGGGCCCGTACTCCCACGGGCGATCTGGCGGCCGGAGACCAGCTTCTGGCCGTGCGCCCCCATCTCGTCAGTTGCACCCCGTGCGAAAATGCGTCTGAAATCAACGTGGCGTTCGGGGCTGAAAGCTATCTTGGCGATCACTTCGAGCAAGAGGCCCACGTGGCCGGCACGGCGATCCGGCTGAACGTTGAAACGCCGCAGCCGTGCGGGGCGGGGCGGATCTGGATCCGGCAACAGGATGCGGTGGTTTTCACCGCGGATCAGTGAGGGCAGGGCGGTGAGCAAGCCAGAGACCATCGTCGCCGCGGATGTGACCGAGCGGTTGCGCAACGACATCCTGCTGGGCGCGCTGCGCCCGGGGGAATGGCTGCGCCAGATCGACCTTCAGGACCGCTACCGATGTACCCGCGCCTCGGCGCGCTCCGCCCTTGCGACGCTGGCAGCGGGGCAGATGGTGCAACATGTGCCCAACCGTGGTTTCCGCGTGGTACAGCCCTCGACCGAGGTTCGCGAACAGATCACCGAAATACGGCTGATGCTGGAGCTCCCGGCGGCGGAGGCGATTGTCGCCTCTGCCACGGAGCAGGACGTGGCAAGCATTCAGGAGGCCGCGGAGGCCTTCGACGCGGGGGTGGACCGGTTGCCCTATCCTGAGATGAGGGCCCTCAACCATGCCTTTCATCGCGCCCTCGTCGCGCCCCTGGCCAACCACCTGCTGGCCGATACGATCAACGACCTGCGCGAACGGGATCTTCCTGGGGACTGGTCCAGTTGGTCGATAGGCGCCAATGTCCGCCGGTCCAGCCAGGATCATCTCGATATGGCCAGGGCAGTTGCAATCCGGGACGCAGAGGCGCTCCGGCAGTTGACAGGACAGCATCTGACCCGGTGGCAGGATCCTTCGTGATAGCGCGTCCCGGCTGGCCGAAGTCGCGAAGCGGTGCGTGTGTGACGCGTTGGGGACCCAGATCGGTGAACAACAACATGCGCCGCAATCGAAGCGTCTGGTGCCCTTGAAGCGCAGATGGCGCAGACCGTGCCCAAGCCCCTGGGTGGCCCCTTTGCGCAGGAAGCGGGCTTTGCAAAGTTGCGGTGCCCGGCAAGATCTCGGTCGATCTGTGCCGCACGCGCAGTGCAAAAAATCCGACTTTCGCAAGGCGTGAGGCCACGAATGAGGTCGGGCCTCACCCTTGGCGCCATTGAACGGGCTTGCGTTCGGGGGCGGAAACGCTAGGTCTGACGACAGTTCGACATGGCAAGAAACGCATGGCAAGAAACGCAATGAAGTCAGCGGAACGAACCAACTGAATAACGCCCTGCGCCAAAGCGCCGGGTAATCGTGCGCCGCAAGTTGCGGTCGCACTCTGTTCGCATGGTCGCGAACGACAAGATTATTCAGAGGTTTCAAATGGAAAACTACTTCGAGAGCCCGTTCCGGGGGATCACCTTGGACAAGCAGGTCACCAATCCAAACATCCTGGTCGGACGCTACAGCTACTACTCCGGCTATTACCACGGTCACAGCTTCGAGGATTGCGCCCGCTATCTCCTCCCTGAGGAGGGGGTTGACCGTCTTCTGATCGGAAGCTTCTGTTCCATCGGATCGGGTGCGGCGTTCATTATGGCTGGCAATCAGGGCCATAGAAATGACTGGGTCAGCACGTTTCCATTCTACTGGATGTCAGATGTCCCTGCCTTCGAGGGCGCTGCGAACGGCTATCGCCCGGCCGGTGACACGGTGGTCGGAAACGACGTTTGGATAGGATCGGAAGCTATCGTTATGCCGGGGGTCCGGATCGGCGATGGGGCCGTAATTGGCACGCGCGCAGTGGTGACGCGAGATGTTGAGCCTTACACCATCGTCGGCGGGAACCCGGCAAAGGAAATCCGAAAGCGTTTCAGCGCGCACCACATCGACCTCTTGCTTGAATTGAAGTGGTGGGAGTGGCCAGAAGACCGCCTGCAAACCGCGATGCCTATCCTGACCAGCGGCGATATCGAAGCGCTACATGGGTTTTGGAGAACCCCTATCTGCACCTCGTAGGCCTAGGCACTCGCTATGTTTTCTATAGCGAGTGCTTACCACCGACGGCTATGGGCCCACAGCTGGCTTGCGGCGATGCGGCAACTGAGGAGCGGGGAAATGCCCCCGACGGTGACGCCTGGCCGCCCGATCACGACTTGCCTGCCGCACCTGAAAAAGATGGCCCTGCCCACTGCGGCCCAATCCGGCCCCCCGACTCGATGGTCATCGCCGTAACGCAGCTTCCCCGAACCGGTTATTCATGCAGGCCGCAGCATTTTGAACGGTCCGAGATTGGCTGTGCGGGACCTTGCTGCCGTTCGCTGCGGGCGCATTATCTCGTTGGCAACAAGATGTTCATTGGCGATCCCTTGAGGACTCGAACCCCAAACCTGCTGATTAGAAGTCAGCTGCTCTATCCAGTTGAGCTAAGGGACCGCTGCCTTGCTTTTGCAAGCTTTCGCGAGGCGGCGCAAGCGGTCTGCGGGTTACAGGCGCCGCATCATGAAAACGCTCAGCGGATCGAGGCGGTAGTCCGCGAAGGGCGGGCATTCGGTGAACCCGGCCCCGGCGTAGAGCTCCCGTGCGGGCAGGAAGGCATCTTGCGTGCCGGTTTCAAGGCAGGCGCTGGTCGCGCCACCCTCGCGGGCGCGTCCCAGCAGGTGCCGCAGCAGGATGCCGCCCAGCCCCCGACCCCGGCAGGCGCGGGCGACGTGCATGCTTTTCAACTCGACCGCCGGACCGGGCAGCGGGCCATCGGTCAGGGGTTTCAGCGCCCCCACCGCGCAGACCGCCCCCGCCTCGTCGCGCAGCGCGTAGACCTGTGCCCCGGCAGCCCGCAGGGCCGAGGCGGTCATGACGTGGCAGCTTTCGGGTGGCGACCCGGCGCGCATGTCCGCATGGTGGCGTGCAAGCAGGTCATCCACCGCCGCATCCGCGTCGGTCACCGGATCCAGGGTCCAGGGCGCGCTCATGCCAGGGCCTCGGCGACGGCCTTCTCCGCCAGCGCCATCACGGCCTCGCGGGTGGCCGCCACGGCGATGAAGCGGGCGTTGTGGCAGAAGCGCGCGCCCGGCACGCCGCTGGCCTGTTCCAGCGCCGCGTCGGTCAGACCGGCCCAGGCAGCGGGCAGGTCGGCGCGGCTGTCGAAGGTTCCGGCGCTCTTGCGGATGGTGTTCAGCGCCCAGTCCCCGTCGCGCGGGTGGACGACGAACAGCAGGTGATCCGCCCCGGCCTTCTCGATCGCCGAGAGGTGCGGCATCCCCTGCGGCAGTTCCAGCACCCGGCGGTTGCCGGTTTCGGCGATGGCCGCCAGAACGCGCCCTTCCGCCCGTGCCCGCGCGGCGAGCGTAGCGACAGAGGCCTCCAGCACGGTGCGCGCAAGGCCAAGGGCCGTTTCGAAGGCCGCCTCTTCCGCGTCGGGGCCACCGGCGTCGAAGGCGGGCTTCATGCGCTCCAGCAGGGCGGGCAGGGTCAGACCGGCCAGCGGCCCCGCGGCAGAGGGATCGAGCGCGCCGTTGTCCATCAGGTCGATGGGGCGGACAAGGCTATCGTCCAGGTCCGCATGCAGCGTCGCGAGATCGGCCTCGGGCACGGCAAGCGCGCGCAGGTAATCGGTGCCGAAATGGTGCCAGATCAATCCGAAAGAGCTGTAGGGCGCGCCGTCGGGACGCAGCGGCGCCGGTTTCTGATGGTGATCGAACAGCCCGGCGGCGGCGTCATAGGCCCGGCCCACGTCGTAGACGATGCGCCCGGGGGCCGAGGAGGTCAGGGCAGGGGCGCGGCTGCGCAACCGGCGTGCCTCGGGGTAGAGGCGGCTCAGAACAACCGTCGACAGGATCTCGTCGGCGTGAAAACCGCCGGAATGGGTGACAAGTTCGGTGACGGTCATCGGGGGGCCTGTCTGGGTCCGGGCAGGCCGCATCGGGCCTGCGGGGCGCTGTGGATCGGGGCCGGGTTCGGGCCGGTTCGCGGCTGTTGTCCCGCAGTTTCAGATGCCGACAACGACCCCAAATGCGCATCGGAGTCAAGCCGTGGCCAGATCGGGCGCCAGATCGGGCGAACGGCCGGGCGGACCCATCCGGGGGCGAAAGCTCCGCCCGGGGGCGCGGCTTTGGCGGGGCTGCCCCCCCGGCCTGTCCCTTGGTCTGGTCCGGCTTGGACGGGGGCGGGCGGGCTTCGGCCCCCGATGCTGCTCCCCCGGCAAGTTTCCGGTTGCCCTCGGGGGCGCGGGGTGGTCCGGTGCCCTGCGGCAACCGCGGAGGACGATATGCGCAACGGTGGACAGCTTCTGGTCGAAAGTCTTGTGGGCCTTGGGGCGACGAAGGCCTTCGGGGTGCCGGGCGAAAGCTATCTTGCGGTGCTCGACGCGCTGCACGACACGCCGGGCGCGCTGGACTACGTGCTGTGCCGCCAAGAGGGCGGGGCGGCCTTCATGGCGGCGGCCTGGGGCAAGCTGACAGGACAGCCGGGTATCTGCATGGTGACGCGGGGACCGGGGGCGACCAATGCCTCGATCGGGGTGCATACGGCGATGCAGGATTCCGCGCCGATGCTGCTGTTTGTCGGGCAGGTGGCGACCGACATGCGCGGGCGCGAGGCCTTCCAGGAAGTCGATTACCGCGCTGTCTTCGGCACCATGGCGAAATGGGCGGTCGAGATCGACCACGTCGACCGCATCCCCGAAATCCTGTCGCGCGCCTGGAGCGTTGCCACCAGCGGGCGCCCCGGCCCGGTGGTCATCGCCCTGCCAGAGGACATGCTGGTCGACACCTCGGACATGGCGCCCCTGAGCGGGCCGGTGCCGCTGGCGCAGCCCGCGCCGGACGCCGACGCGATGGACCGGCTGGCAGAGCTTCTGGCGGGCGCCGCGCGCCCGGTGATTCTGATGGGCGGCAGCGGCTGGAGCGACGAGGGTCGCGCCGATCTGCAGGCCTTTGCAGAGGCCGCGCGCATCCCGGTCGTCGCGGCCTTCCGCTTTCAGGATCGTTTCGACAACCGTTCCGATGTCTATTGCGGCGAGGCCGGTGTCGGCATGCCGCCCCACGTCAAGGCGGTGCTGCAGGGCGCGGACCTGATCCTTGCGGTCAACGTCCGGTTCGGAGAGATGACGACGGATGGCTACACGCTCTTCGATCTGCCGGAGATGCGGCAGGCTCTGGTGCATGTCCACGCCGATGCGGCCGAGATCGGCAAGATCTATCGGCCCGCGTTGGGGATCGTGGCGGGTGTGAACGCCTTTGCCGCCGCGCTAAAACCCTGCGAGGGCCCATGGGCTGACTGGTGCGCCGAGGGGCGCGCGGCCTACCTGGCGGGACTGGAACTGCCGGACCAGCCCTCCCCCGTGGACATGGGCAAGGTGACGGCGCATCTGCGCGCAGTGCTGCCCGAGGACGTGGTGCTGACCAACGGCGCCGGAAACTTCAGCGTCTGGCCGAACAAGTTCTTCCCCTTCGGGCCGAAGGCGCGGCTGCTTGCGCCACAGTCCGGGGCCATGGGCTACGGGTTGCCGGCGGCCATCGCCGCCAAGGTTGCGGACCCGGGGCGCTGCGTGGTCTGCTTTGCCGGGGACGGCGATTTCCAGATGACCTGCCAGGAACTTGCGACAGCGGCGCAGGCGGGGGCGCGGCCCATCGTGCTGATCCTCAACAATGGCGTTTACGGAACCATCCGCGCCCATCAGGAACGGCAGTTCCCGGGCCGGGTCTCTGGCACCGATATGGTCAGCCCGGACTTCGTCATGCTGGCACAGGCCTATGGTTTCCATGCCGAGCGCGTGACGACGACCGAGGCCTTCCCCGAGGCCTTTGCCCGCGCCATGGCCTCGGATACCGGCGCGGTGCTGGATCTCGAGATCGCGGCAGAGGCAATCACCCCGCGGCAGACGCTGAGCCAGATGCGGGCCGCCGCGCTGAAAGGCTGAGCCCGCGAAGCCGGAAGGATCCGTGGGGGCGGAGCGTGCGGCCTGGGCATCCGCAGGGCATCCCGGCCCGCACTGTCCCTTTTGAGAAAGGGGCAACCCCTTGGTCGGATGCCGCTTGCGGGTTTCAAGCCGCTGTCGCCCGCCTTCTGCCTCGGCCCGTGCCGCCTCACGGTGGTTCCGGCGCGGCGGGCAGGGTGAAGCGAAACAGCGTGCCCTGCGGCTGGGGTTCACACCAGATCCGTCCGCCATGGCGGCGCACGATCTTTGCGCAGGTGGCAAGCCCCAGCCCGGTGCCGGGAAACTCCTCTTCGCGGTGAAGGCGGCGGAAGGGCTGAAACACCTGCTCGGCATGTTCGGGCGCGATCCCGATGCCGTTGTCCCGGACTGAAAAGACCCAGCGCCCGGCATGGGTCGGCGCGGCGCTGACGTGAATGTCGGGCGGGTGGTCGCGGCAATACTTGATCCCGTTGCCGATCAGGTTCTGCAACAGCTGGATCACCTCGCTGCCAGCGCAAAGGACCACCGGCAGGGGCCCGGCCCGCAGTGCCGCGCCGCTTTCGGCGATCTCGGCGTGCAGGTTCGCGGCGGCGGCGCGCAGAAGCGCGTCCGCCGGTTCCGGGCGGTGGGCATCACCCTGACCCGGGTGCAGATGCGCGGCGAGGGTATCGATTGTGCGGTGCAGGCGCGCGACGAGGCCCGCAATCTCTGTATGGTCCGCCGTCATCGCGTGACTGTCGCCTGTGGCGATGGCCTCTGCCAGCGACAGGGTGAAGTAGTCCAGCGCCCGCAGCGGCGCCTTCAGATCGTGGGCGAGCGTATGGGCGAAAGTGTCGAGTTCCTGCCGCTGCGCCTCTATCTGGTGGCGCAGGCGCGTGACCTCCAACCCGTTCTGCACAAGGCGGCGCAGGGACGCGGGGGCGATGTGGCGCTTCGGGATATAGTCGATGGCGCCTGCCTTGATGGCGGCGGCGGCGATGACCTCGTCCCCCTGTCCGGTGACCACGGCCACGGCGGCTTCGGGCCATTGCCCTAGAACCGTGTCGATATTGACCAGCCCGTCGGCGTTGGGCAGGCCGTAGTCGAGGAAGACGAGGTCGATGGCATCTTCGCCGTGGTTGCCAAGGGCCGCCTGCATGGATCGGGCGCGGCGCAGGGCGCAGGACAGGCCGCTTTCGCCCAGCGCGCGGCAGAGCAATTTCGTGTCGCCGGCATCGTCGTCGATGATCAGGATGACAGTCGGCCGGTCGGGGCCCGTTCCCGGACAATCCTGGGATGGGGTCATGGCATGTCCGGCAGTTCGACGAGGCGCCAATAGGCGTTGAGTGTTCCGATCAGGTCGAGAAAATCGGCACCGGCGGATTCCTTCACGATGTAGCCCGCGACATTGTTGTCATAGGCGTGGTCGACATCGTCGCGCATCTTCGAGGTGGTCAGCATGAAGACCACCAGCTTGCGCAGATCCGGATCGGCGCGCAGGGCGGCGACGAATTCATGGCCGTTCATGCGGGGCATATTGACGTCGACAAGGCAGATGAAGGGGGCCTCGGGCATGTCGGGGCGCTGTTTGTGCAGGATCTCCAGTGCCTCGCGGCCATCGCGCGCGCGTACGATGGGGTTGGCGATCTGCGCGCGCTTGAAGGCGCGTATGACCGCCTTGGCGTCGCCGTTGTCATCCTCGACCAGCAGGATATTGATGGGCATGGATTTCTGTCCCGTGATCATCGGCTCCGCTCCTCAGGCTGCCTTGTCCGGCTGCGCCGCCGCAGGGGCCGCGGCGCGGGGCCAGGTGACGACGAAGCGGCTGCCCTTGCCGGGGGCGGAAGTCAGGGCAATCTCGCCGCCGACGGTGACCAGCGTCTTGCGCACCATGGCCAGCCCCATGCCGCTGCCTTCGACCTGATCGCGGGGGCGCAGGGTGGTGAACATGCCGAAGATGCGCTCGTGATATTCTGGCGCGATGCCCGGCCCGTCGTCGGCGACGGTGAAGATATAGGCCCTTGGCGTTTCCTCGACCGAGACGCGGACGGTGCCATCGGTGCGGTCGTGATGTTTGATGGCGTTCGAGACGAGGTTCAGAAGCACGTTCTGGATCGGCATGCGGGGCAGCGAGATCCGGGACAGGCTTTCGTCGAACCCTATGGTGAAGCCCTCGGGCGGGTTGGTCAGGCCACGGACCGCGGCCATCAGCTCGTCGCCGTCCACCGGCGCATGAACCCGGTCGTCGCGCCCGATCCGCGAGTGGATCAGCAGGTCGTCGAGCAGCCGTTCCATGCGGGCCACGCGGCTGCGCATCAGGCCGATGTTTTCCAGCGAGTCCTCGTCGAGGGTTTCGCCGAGATCCTCTTCCAGCCAGCGTGAGGCGTTGTCGATCACCCGCAGCGGCGCCTTCAGGTCATGCGAGGCGACATAGGCGAAACTGTTGAGCTCGTCGTTGGAGCGTTCGAGATCGGCTTTCGCCCGGCCCAGATCGGCGATCAGCGCCTCGCGCTCTGCCTCTGTCGCGGCCCGGATCGAGATGTCCCGGATCATCGCGACGAACTGGGTCTCGCCGCGATAGTCCACCGGGCTTATGGTGATTTCGATCGGGAAGGTCGAACCGTCGGCGCGCACACCGTGGATCGGGCGCGTCCCGGCCATGCGGCGCCCCTGCGGACCGATGTCCGCCTCGTGCACAAGCGCGCGGTGGGCGATGCGGGATTCCGGTGGAACCAGCATTTCCAGCGTGACGGTATCGTCCCGGCGATAGCCGAACATGGCCAGAGCAGAGGGGTTGATATCGGTGAGGGTGCCATCGCGCCGGACCATCATGACGCCGTCGGCGGTGCCCTGGAACATCGCCCGCGCGCGGTCGCTGGCCTCGGACAGATTGTCCAGCACGGCCACCAGAGACCCCTTGAGGTCATTGATTGCATCCCCCGTCGTATCCAGCGCCACGGCCTTGCCCGAGGCGTGGCGGGACAGCGCCTGTTCCGTCAGGGCCAGAAGCGGCTTGATCGGCCGCGTGGTCAGGCGCCAGACCGCGAAGCTGAGTGCCAGGGCCAGCGCCCCGGCAAGGACGGACAGCACTACGGTGTGTTTCAGCAGGTCGTGCACCGGGGCCAGCAGGCTGGCCAAGGGCGTGGTGACGACAACGGTCAGGGGCATCGGCCCGGCGGCGCCCTGCATGGGCTGCGTCAGCGCATGGGCGACGATACCGCCGGCGTCGAAGCGCTGTCCCTCTGCCGACAGCGTATGCCCCGCACCGGGCCAGTCGAGCGGCTGGAAATCCGGGGCGCCGTGGAACCGGAGGGTGTTTTCCGGCCCCTCGGGCCCCAGCGTGATGTGATCGCCGCTATCGGTGACGATGTGCAGCCGGTGATCGGGGGCGAGGTGCGGCGTGACGGCCCCGAACAGCCGGGTCATGTCCGCGTTCAGCACGATGGCCCCGAAGATGCGCCCCCGGCTGTCGCGCACCGGCTGGACGTAGCGGATCGTCACCGCGGCATTGTCCTGCACGCGCCCGTGTTCTCGGTTCAGGGTGACGGCAGAAAAATACCCGTGGTCCACCAACCCCTGCATGAGCGGCACCATGTAGGGTTCGGCCCCCTTCCGCTGCAGCGCGTCACCCGCAACGGGCTGCGCGCCGCCCGGGCCGACGTCGATGCGCACGATCTCGCGCCCGCCATCGGCCAGCGTGATCAGGCGGGCCTGGAAATAGGCGGGACGCTCGCTGAGCAGGGTGGAGAAGACCAGCGCCAGCCGGTGTTTCAGATCCTCGCGCTGTGCCTCGGGAAGGCCGGACCCGGGGGCCATGCGTCCGACGATCGGCAGACGGGCAAAGATCTCCGTCTCGGTCCGCATGGTATCGAGGGGCGCCATGACGCGTTCCGCGTTCAGCCGTGCCTCGGCCGCCAGAAGGGCAGAGGCACCGTCGCGCGCCGCATGGTCGGTGGCGCGGTAGCCGATCGTTCCCACCATCAGCGCCGCCAGCAGCGAAGCCAGCAGGCCCAACAGGATCAGGCGCCCGCGAAAGCCGATGCGGGTAAAGGGGCTTCGGTTCTGGTCCCAGCGTGCCACGCGTGTCCTTCCCGGTCCAGGGCTCGGCGCCGGGCAATCCTGTCGCCCGGTCCCTGTAAAGAGTGGGGCAGCCTTCTTAACGAACCGTGAAAGAAAGTGGAAAAGGCACTGCCTCGGCAGGGGGAAATGCACCGCGTTTGTCCTTTCCCCCGCATCTCCCGAGCCCATTCGGAGGGCCGAACCGTGCCTGACCGGACGCAGAAGAGCGTGTGGTGCAGGCGCCGGATGCGCTGCGGCCCGTCCCTCTTCCAAGGGGCTGCCGCGATCCGCGCCCTGCCGCAGGGACCGGCGCGCTGGCGCCGCGTGTTGCGCGCGCCGGTTGTGGGCCCCGGGCTCCCTGCGGTAGATTGGCGGCGAGGCACTCAAGAACACCACGGCAGGAGACGAACAATGACACTCAACAGGCGTCTGGTCATGATGGCGCCCGCGGCCCTGTGGCTTGCGGGATGCGGGGCGGGGATGGCGATCCCCGACGTCGCACGCCCCGACCCGGAGCTGGATCCGGGCCTGCGCCCGCAGCCCAATGCGGACTACGATGCCTGGGTGCTGGCCTTCAAGGACCGCGCCCGGCGGCGCGGGATCAGCGATGCGGTGCTGACGGCGGGCTTTCGCGGGCAGGGCTACCTGCCCGGCGTGATCGAACGCGACCGCAACCAGACCGAGTTCAAACGCTCGCTGGAAGATTACCTTGCCATCGTCGCCCCCGAGGAGAAGGTCACCTTCGGGCGCCGCATGGTCGGGGCGCAACGCGCGGCGCTTGCGCAGGTCGAAGCCCGCTATGGCGTCTCTGCCGATATCCTCGGGTCGATCTGGGGGCTGGAAAGCTACTTCGGCACACGGCGCGGCAAGATCCCGGTGATCTCGGCCACCTCGACGCTGGCCTGGGAGGGGCGGCGCGGCGCCTTCTTCGAATCGAACCTGATGAATGCCCTGCGCCTTCTGCAGACCGGGGACGCGCGGCCCGAGCAACTGGTCGGCAGCTGGGCCGGGGCCATGGGGCACACGCAGCTGATCCCGGATGCCTACCAGCGCCATGCGGTCGATTTCGACGGCGACGGCAAGCGGGACATCTGGTCGGACAATCCCATCGACGCCTTTGCCACGACGGCGCGCTTCCTGTCGGACGCGGGCTGGCGCCGCGGTCAGCCCTGGGGGCTGGAAGTGCGGCTGCCGCAGGGCTTCGACGCCGCCATCGGGCGCGGAAACCGGCGGTCGGTGGCGCAGTGGCAGGCGCTGGGCGTGACCGCTGCCCGGGGCGGAGCGCTGCCCGACGCCGGTCCGGCGGCGGTGCTGGCGCCGATGGGGTTGGGCGCACCCGCCTTCCTGGTCTTCCACAACTTCAACATGATCCTGCGCTACAACCCGTCCGAGAACTACGGCCTTGGCGTGGGCTACATGGCCGGGCGCCTTGCCGGGGGCGGTCCGCTGGTCGCGTCCTTCGGCCCGGATGCCAACGGGCTGACGTTGCAGGACCGCAAGGCCCTGCAGGCCGGTCTGACGCGCGCGGGCTATGACGCGGGCACGCCGGACGGGGTCATGGGCAAGAAGACCGAGGCCGCGATCTCGGCCTATCAGGCGGCCAATGGGCTGAGCGTCACCGGCCAGCCCTCGCGCGCCTTGCTGGAGCGCCTGCGCTAAGGGCGCGGGGCCCATGGGAGTGCGTCGGAATGGCCTGCCTGTCCTGACGCGAATGCAAACCGGGGCCGGGCGGGTAGAGAACCGGCCCGGCCCCGTGCTTTTCCAGGCCGCCTTGTTGGCGGCTCTGGCGAAAGAGAGGGCGCGCCGAGGGCTGCGGAGCGGGCGTGCCGGGCCGCGTGGTGACGGGCTGATGAATGCCGGGTGCCGACGGTTGGCCGTAGCGGGCTTTGCCAGCCGGGCAGAGGGGCAGCTGCAAGCCCTGCGAGGCAGGTCGCCGGTGCGCCGGGCGGCGCGGCGCCGAACCGCTGAGGAGCGGGAGCGGGCGGTGGATCAATGCGGCAGGCGCAAGGGGCGTGAGAGGAGGTCCGGGCAGGCTTGCCGATGCGTCGGGCAGGCGGCATGCTGGGGCAATGTCGCGCTCTGCCCGCCTCTTTGCCCTGCTTCTGGCCCTCTTGTGCTGGGTCGTTCTGGTGACCCATGTCCGCCTTGGGCTGGCCCGCGCCCCCGAGGCCTCGCTTTGGCAGGAACTTTGGCGGACCGGGCGCTATTTCACCATTCTCACCAACGGGTTGACGGCTGTGACCATGACGGCGGTGGCCCTGGGCTGGCGGGTTCCGGCGGCCTGGGCGGCGGGGCTGACCCTGTGGATGGCGATCGTGGGCATCGTGTATCACGCGCTGCTGGCGCTCGACTTCGACGGGCTGCGCTGGTGGACGGACCAAGGCCTGCACACCGCCGTGCCCATCGCCCTGTTCCTGTGGTGGCTGGCCTTCGCGCCCCGGGCCGGGCTGGCCTGGCGGCATGCGCTCTGGTGGATCGGCTGGCCGGGGCTTTACATGCTCTACGCGCTGATCCGCGGAGAGATCGACGGGCGGCATCCCTATTTCTTCATCGATCCGCCGAAGATCGGCTGGGGGCCGGTGCTGCTTTGGATTGTCGCGCTGGGGGTGGTCTTCTGGCTGGCGGGGCTGGTGCTGGTGGCGCTGGCGAAGAGTCTCAGCCGAGACCGTCCTCGTCCAGAAGATGCCGTCCCTGACGGTCTTCCACCTCGATGACCCAGAGATCCGGGTCGAAACCGCGCTGACGCGCGATGGCGGCATCGACCTCGGCTTCGGGGCCGGCGGCGAGTTCCGTCCACTGCCGCGCCCCGGTCATCAGGTCGAAGCCCCGGGTGAAGGCGCGGGCCTGCCCATCGAGCGTGGCGAGCTTCACCAGAACGGCGCCCGCCGTGTCGTCGCCATGGGCGGTGACGAAGGCCGGGATGTCCTGCAGCGCAAGGCGGCGGCGGTAGGCATCGATCCAGAAGCGGGTGCTGAGGCGGGTCATGGTCTTCCTGTCCCATGGGGGCGGTTGGCGCGCCCCGCGGTCCCTGGCGGCCTGCCTTTGACCGGCACGAGGAGGGGGCGGGGAGGGGGCTCTGCCCCCCCCCGGCCCTAACGGGCCTCCCCCCGAGGTATTTGGAGGACCAAAGAAGCGGGGAGGGGCGGTGGTCGTCTGGCGCAGGCGGGTCCGTCGGGCGGCGGGTCCGCTTCAGGTGCGGGGCGGCGGGCAAGCCTTTGTCGTCAGCTGTTTCCGTCCTTGAAGTCGAGGCCCATCTCGGAATAGCGCTCGGCCTCTTCGAGCCATTTCTCGCGCACCTTGACCTGCATGAAGAGGTGGATCTTGCGGCCGAGGAATTCCTCGAGCTCCTCGCGGGCGGCCTTGGAGATCGCCTTGACCGTCTCGCCCTTGTGGCCCAGCACGATGCCCTTGTGGCCGTCGCGGGCGACGTAGATCACCTGGTCGATGCGGGCGGAGCCGTCGTCGCGTTCCTGCCAGCTTTCGGTCTCGACCGTCAGCTGGTAGGGCAGTTCCTGATGCAGGCGCAGGGTCAGCTTTTCGCGCGTCATCTCGGCGGCGATCATGCGCAGGGGCAGGTCGGCGATCTGGTCCTCGGGGTAGAGCCAAGGCCCCTCGGGCAGCTCGGCGCCCAGCCAGGCCTTCAGATCCTCGGTGCCGTGGCCCTTCTCGGCGGAGATCATGAAGGTGCGCTCGAAGGGGTAGGCGTCGTTCAGCGCCTTGGAGAGGCTCAGCAGGGTCTCGGCCTGCGTGCGGTCGATCTTGTTGATCGCCAGCGCCACGCGGGCGGTCTTCGGCAGGTCGGGCAGGCGGTCGAGGATGGTCTTGACGCCGGCGGTCATGCCCCGGTGCGCCTCGACCAGCAGCACCACGATATCGGCGTCGGCGGCGCCGCCCCAGGCGGCGGCGACCATGGCGCGGTCGAGCCTGCGGCGCGGCTGGAAGAGGCCCGGCGTGTCGACGAAGACGATCTGGGCCGTGCCCTCCAGCGCCACGCCGCGAATGCGGGCGCGGGTGGTCTGGACCTTGTGGGTCACGATCGAGACCTTGGCCCCCACCATGCGGTTGGTCAGGGTCGATTTGCCCGCGTTGGGCTCTCCGATAAGGGCGACGAAGCCCGCGCGTGTGGTCATTTCGGTCTCGGTCTCAGAGGTGGTCAGGATGCGGTCGAAGCGGTTCGATGCAGTCTACAGGAAAAAGCGGCGGCGTGTTGCGTTCGGCCGAAGCGGGAGGCGGCGCGCAACCGATCCGGGTCCGAACCGGACCGGCATAGCGGGTTCGGGCGGGTTTCGCCATAGTGCAAAGGGGGTTTGTCCGTGACAGGGCGCGTTGCCGGGGGCGGGCGCAGGCCGGCGACGCGCTGTCCCGCGGTATTTGGTCCGGGGCTTCGGGCCGGGGGTGCCTGTGTGGTTCCGTGGCCATGGGGGCGAATCGGATTGGCTTAGAGGAGACGGCGGAGCTGCGGATGCGGGCCGGTTTCGGAAATCGCAGATGTCGGTGCCTGCGCGGAGCGGTGACGGGTCAGGGTTTCGCCGCGCGGCGGCGGTTGTCGCGGATCAGCGAGTAGGTGCCCGCGGCGACGATCAGCGCGGCGCCGGTCAGGGTCAGCGCGTCGGGGCGTTCGTCGAAGAGCAGGTAGGCGAGGACCAGCGCCACGATCAGGCGGGAATAGCGGAAGGGGGCGACGACGCCCACCTCTCCGGTGCGCATGGCCAGCGTCATGGCGGTATAGCCGAGGACCCCGGACAGCGCCGTGCCGGTGACAAGCGCGGCGGCGGCCGTTGTCGGCAGGGTCGGCGCGCCGGGTTCGAAGGCGAGGATGATCCCCCCCGCGACGGTGACCACGGCAAAGCCCAGCACGCCCATCTGCACGGTGTGGACGCGGGGCGGCGCGACGCGGGTCATCAGGTCGCGCCCTGCGAAGCCGATCATGCCGAGCAGGGCGAGGATGGCGTTGGGCTGGAAGGCGGCGGGCGTCGGGCGGACGATCAGCAGGACGCCGACGAAGCCCACCGCCATGGCCGCCCAGCGGCGCGGGCCGATCTTTTCCTGCAGCACCAGCGCGGCGCCCAGCATGACAAAGAGCGGTGCGGCCTGAAGGATGGCCGAGGTCGTCGACAGGGGGGTGTAGGCAAGCGAGAGCGCGAAGAAGAGCCGTCCGGTGATCTCGAAGCCGGTGCGGATCAGCAGCGGGCCGCGCAGGTAGTCGCGGGTCCAGAGCGGCACATTCCGGGCGCGCGCGTAGCCCGCGTAGATCAGCATCGCGAAGAGGCCGAACTGCAGGGTGGCCATGCCTGCCGTGATGCCGCCGGTGCCGGTGGCGGCCTTGAAGAAGGCATCCTCGATCCCGAAGCCCAGCATGGCGAGGATCATCCAGAGGGCGCCGCGCAGGTTGTCTGTCATCGGGGGTCGTCCTTTGGGGCAGCTGTAGCGCGGCGCGGGGGCGGGGGGAAGACGGCCTTTCGAAAGGTCGTCTGCGGACCGCAACTGGAAACCCGGTGCCTTGGGGGGCAGGGGGCCTCAGAGCGGCGCGCGCGGTGCCGGTTGTGGCAGGGGGAACGGGCTTCGAAGCCCGTTCCCCGCCTCAGTCCAGCCGCTCGAGCAGGGCCTTCGCCGCCGCCTGTTCGGCCTGTCGTTTCGCATTCGCCGTGGCCTGTGCGGTTTCGCCGCTCGCAAGCTGCGCTTCGATGGTGAAGACCGGCGCGTGGTCGGGACCGGTGCGTTCGACCACGGCATAGACCGGGGGCGGCAGGCCACGGCCCTGTGCCCATTCCTGCAACGCGGTCTTGGCGTCCTTGGCGTCTTCCTCGACCGCGCCGATGCGGTCGCCCCAGAGCCGCAGGATCAGCGCCTGCGCCACCTCGAAGCCCGCGTCGAGGTAAACGGCGGCGATCACCGCCTCCATCGCGTCGCCCAGAAGCGCCAGCTTGCGGCGGCCGCCGGACATCTGCTCGGAGCGGCCCAGCTTCAGCGCCTCGCCCAGGCCGATCTCGCGCGCGACATCGGCGCAGGCCTCCTTGCGCACCAGCGCGTTGTAGCGCGGCGCCAGCTGCCCTTCCGAGGCCTTGCGGTCGGCCTTCAGCAGCGCTTCGGCCATGACCAGCCCCAGCACCCGGTCGCCGAGGAATTCGAGCCGCTGGTTGTCCTCGCGCCCGGGGCCGGACATCGAGGCATGGGTCACGGCGCGGCGCAGCAGGCGCGGGTCGGCGAAGGCATGGCCCAGCCGGTCCTGAAGCGCCTGAAGATCCGCCGATAGCTTTGCCTGCGCCATCGCGGCCTCAGTCGATCCGGTGGAAGAAGCGGTCGGAGCGCCAGGTCCAGAAATACAGCATCGACCGGCCAGCGGAGGAGAACATCACCCGGTCGGCCCGGCCCACGAGGTTCTCGTAGGGCACAAAGCCGACGCCCTGCGCGATATTGGGCACGCGCGAATCCGACGAGTTGTCGCGGTTGTCGCCCATGAAGAAGAAGTGGCCCTCGGGCACGGTATAGACCGAGGTGTTGTCCGACCCCTGCATAGCGATGTCGAGGATCGAATGCTGGGTGCCGCCGGGCAGGGTCTCGATGAACTTGTCCTTGGTGCAGGTGCCGCCGGGGCCCACCGGGCCCTCCTTGCAGCGCGGGCGCAGCCCCTGCGGGCCCTGCGGCGCGGCGGTCTCGACGAACTGGCCGTCGGGTTCGACCGTCACCGGCTGGTCGTTGATGTGGAGCAGGCCGGCCTTCATCTGGACGCGGTCGCCGGGCAGGCCGATCAGCCGCTTGATGAAGTCGCGCCCGGTGACCGGGTGGCGGAAGACCACCACGTCGCCGCGCTGCGGCTCGCCGCCGAACAGGCGGCTGTTGTCGCCGTCGGCCCAGCCGCAGATGTCCTTGGCATCGATGTCGATGCCGAAGCGCGGGATGATGATCGAGGGGCAGGAGGCGTAGGAATAGCCGTAGGCCATCTTGTTGACGAAGAGGAAATCGCCGATCAGCAGCGTGTCCTTCATCGAGCCCGAGGGAATCCAGAAGGGCTGGAACAGGAAGGTGCGGAAGACGCCCGCGATCAGCAGCGCGTAGACGATCGTCTTGACGGTCTCGACGATTCCGCCCTTCTTTTCTGCTTTCGCCATGGTGCCCTTTGCCCCCGATTGGTTCCCCGCGCTTCATGGGCGGCGGGTGCGGGCGTGTCAAGGCGGGGGCTTGGTCCGCAGAGCGGAGAGACCGGCCTGTGACGCATCCACCCGTGGCCGTGGCCGGCGCCCCGGCCTGCGGCGGATGATCGTCCTGCCGGTCTAGGGGATTTCCGGGCCGATGCGGCGCGCCTCGATCACCACGAAGGCCTGTGCCCAGGGATGGTCGTCGGTCAGGGTGACGTGGATGATCGCCTCGAAACCCTCGGGGGTCATCGCCGCCAGCCGTTCGGCGGCCCATCCCGTGACCTGCATCACGGGCTGACCGGTGGGCAGGTTCGAGACCGCCATGTCCTTCCACGAGATGCCCATGCGCAGCCCGGTTCCCAGCGCCTTCGAGCAGGCCTCTTTCGCGGCCCAGCGTTTGGCGTAGGTGCCCGCCACGTCCTTGCGCCGCTCGGCCTTGAGCTGTTCGGTCTCGGTGAAGACGCGGTTGCGGAAGCGGTCGCCGAAGCGGTCGAGGGTGGCGGCGATGCGCTCTATATTGGCGAGATCGGTGCCGATGCCGAGGATCATGGGGCCTGCCTTTTGCGCGGATCGTCCCGGGCGTAGCGGGTGGCGGGGCGGGGTGCAAGGCGTGGCTTGGATGCAGGGCCCTGCGGTGTCCCGGGTGCGGGGCTGCCCTGGGCGCGGCACAGGGTTGGCGGGCCCGGAGCGGGGGGAGGCAGGCGCCGGGTGGGGGCGCTGCCCCCACACCCCCGAGGTATTTGACGGACCAAAGAAGGGGCGGTCGGGGGGCGGGTGGTGCGGTGACGGGGCGGGTGCTAGCCGCGTGCTTCGTCCATCAGGCGGCGCATTTCGTGGATTGCCGGGGTGAGGCCGCGGAAGATGGCCTCGCCCACGATGAAATGGCCGATGTTGAGTTCCACCAGTTCCGGCAGCGCGGCGATGGGCGCGACGGTGTCGTAGGTCAGGCCGTGGCCGGCGTGGACCTCGAGCCCGAGGCCATGGGCGAAAGTCGCCATTTCGGCGAGGCGCGCCAGTTCGGCGTCGCGCTCTGTCATGCGGCCCTCGGCGTGGAGGTCGCAATAGGCGCCGGTGTGCAGCTCGATCACCTGCGCGCCGATGCGATGCGCCGCCTCGATCTGGGCGCGGTCGGCGGCGATGAAGATCGACACCCGGCAGCCCGCGTCACGCAGGGGAGCGATGAAATGCGCCAGCCGGTTCTCGTCCCTGGCGACCTCGAGGCCGCCCTCGGTGGTGCGCTCCTCGCGCTTTTCCGGGACGATGCAGACCGCATGGGGGCGGTGGCGCAGCGCGATGGCCTGCATCTCTTCGGTGGCGGCCATCTCGAAGTTGAGCGGCAGGGAAAGCGCCTGCATCAGGCCCTCGATATCGGCGTCCGAGATATGGCGGCGGTCTTCGCGCAGATGCGCGGTGATGCCGTCGGCGCCCGCCTCTTCGGCCAGCTTCGCGGCGCGGATCGGGTCGGGATAGGCGCTGCCACGGGCGTTGCGGACGGTGGCGACGTGGTCGATGTTGACGCCGAGACGGAGGCGGGTGGCGGACATGGGTGGGACCCCCTTGCTGCGAAATTCGATCAAGACGTAAGCGGCGCAGGGCGGAAAGGGAACCCGATTCCGGCAGGGGGGCAGGGGGGAGGCATCGGCGGGCCAGGTGCGGGCGCTTTCGGAACCGGGATGCGTGGCGGTGCCATGAGCGGGGACATGCCGCGCAGCCCGTACGCGCCTGCGGTCTGCATGGGCTGCTGCTGCGTGCTCGGGGGCCGCGGCCCCGGGGTCAGCCGTTGCGCGTGGCTTCGGCCTTGCGCTTCTTCAACTCTGCGAGCTTGGCCTTGATCACGCCCTTGCGGCGGTTCTGGAAGGCCGAGATCAGCGGCAGCGAGACGTAATAGGCGATCAGCCCGCAGATGATGCCGGGCAGGATGCCGCCGATCATATAGGGGTAGAAGACCTCGTCGAAGAAGATCTCCAGCCGGGTCCAGTCCGTCGCCTCGCCATAGGCGGCGGCCAGCAGGTTGTCCCAGAGATCGGCCCCGGCGGCGAAGAACTTGTCGACGAGGTTGCCATGGTGATCGCCGGGCTGCGGATGCGGCCCCTTGTCCATGTCGAGCAGCCAGTAGCCGGTCTTGAGAGAGGCGACGCCGATCGGCACATAGGTCAGCGGGTTGCCGAAGAAGGTCGAGAGCAGCGCCGCGATCACGTTGCCGCGCAGCATCAGCGCCAGCATCCCCGCCACGACGAAATGCAGGCCGTAGAAGGGCGTGAAGGTGGTGAAGACACCGGCAAAGATGCCGCGCGCGATCTTGTGCGGCGGATCGGGCAGGCGGTTCAGCCGCAGGCGGACGTAACGGGCCGCGCGCCCCCAGCCCCCCTTGGGCCAGAGCAGCTCGACCACGATCCGCCAGATCGGGCGTCGATCCCGCCGCTTGAAGACCACTCCCGTCCTTCCTTTCGTTTACCGGGCCGCCGCCTGCGCCGCCGCAAGGCCGGGGTCGCGGCGCCGCTCGACCGAGGCGACGTTGTTTTCCGCTTCCAGCGCCGAGATCACAGAGTGCAGATGTTCCGCATCGCGCAGTTCGACATCCAGCATAAGCCTGTAGAAGTCCGGTTTCCTGTCAACAAAGTTCAGGTCCGAGATATTGGCCTTCTGCTCTCCGATCAATGTGCAAATCCGCCCCAGAACACCGGCGTCGTTGCCGATCACCAGTTCAAGAGACACCGGGTAGGCCGCGGGATGCGTGCCCTCGGCCCAGTGCAGGTCGAGCCAGGGCGCGCTTTCGTCCTCGAAGTCGGCCAGCGCGGCGCAGTCGATGGCATGCACCTGCACGCCGCGACCGGGCCGGGACAGGCCCACGATGCGCTCGCCGGGAAGCGGCTGGCAGCAGGGCGCGCGCGAGAAATTCTGGTTGTGGTCCAGGCCGATGACCGGGTGATCGGCGTCGGCCAGCTGGGTATCGACGATCACGAGGTTGGGGTAGACCGCCTCGACGACCGCGCGCGGCGCAAGCTCGGCGCTGCCAAGCTGCGCCAGAAGCGTTTCGACGTCATCCATGCGCAGCGTGTCGGCGGCCTTGGCCAGCACCTTGTCGGTGCATTTCTTGCCGTGCCGTTCGAAGGCCACGCGGGCCAGTTCCCGGCCCAGCCGGGCATAGCGCTCTTTGTTGGCCTCGCGCAGGGCGCGGCGGATCGCGGTCTTGGCCTTGCCGGTCTGCGCGA
Source organism: Ponticoccus sp. (in: a-proteobacteria) (assembly GCF_048381735.1). NCBI lineage: Bacteria > Pseudomonadati > Pseudomonadota > Alphaproteobacteria > Rhodobacterales > Roseobacteraceae > Ponticoccus > Ponticoccus sp. (in: a-proteobacteria). The sequence continues at coordinate 159,686 of NZ_JBLXGL010000003.1, read as the reverse complement.
TGTCGAGCCATGTGGCCTGCGGGGTCTGACCCTCGGCGGTGATGATCTCGACAGACTGACCGTTCTTCAGCCGGGTCCAGAGCGGCACGCGGATGCCGTCGACCTTGGCACCCACGCATTTCGAGCCGATCCGGGTATGGATCGCATAGGCATAGTCCAGCGGCGTCGCCCCGCGCGGCAGTTTCACCACGTCGCCCTTGGGGGTGAAGCAGAAGACCTTGTCGGTATACATCTCCAGCTTCACCGCCTCCATGAAGGCGTCGTGATCCTCTTCTGTCCCGAAGCTTTCGGTCAGCGAGGCGATCCACTTGGCGGGATCGACGGCAAAGGGGTTCTCGGCCCGCTGGCCGTCGCGGTAGGACCAATGTGCGGCCACGCCGGTTTCGGCGACCTCGTGCATCTGGCGGGTGCGGATCTGCACCTCGACCCGCTTGCCGTCGCGGCCCGAGACGGTGGTGTGGATCGAGCGGTAGCCGTTGGACTTGGGCTGGCTGATGTAGTCCTTGAAGCGACCCGGCACCGCGCGCCACCGCTGGTGGATCGCGCCAAGGGCAGTGTAGCAATCGGCCTCTGAGCGGGTGATGATGCGGAACCCGTAGATGTCGGAGAGGCGCGAGAAGCCGGTCTTCTTCTCCTCCATCTTGCGCCAGATGGAATAGGGCTTCTTGGCCCGGCCGAAGACATCCGCATCGACGCCGGCCTTTTCAAGCTCCTTGCGCATGTCCTTGGTGATCCGGTGGATCACGTCGCCGGTTTCCTTCTGCAGCGTGACGAAGCGGCGGATGATCGAATCGCGGCCCTGCGGGTTCAGGACGCGGAAGGCGAGGTCCTCCAGCTCTTCGCGCATCGACTGCATGCCCATGCGACCGGCCAGCGGCGCAAAGATCTCCATGGTCTCGCGCGCCTTCTGCATCTGCTTTTCCGGCTTCATCGCGCGGATCGTGCGCATGTTGTGCAGCCGGTCGGCCAGCTTCACGAGGATCACCCGCAGGTCCTTGGACATGGCCATCAGAAGCTTGCGGAAGTTCTCGGCCTGCTTGGTCTCGGAACTGGTCAGCTGAAGGTTGGTCAGCTTGGTCACGCCATCGACAAGATCGGCGACCTCCTGCCCGAAGCGGTCGCGCACCTCGGCGTAAGAGGCGCGGGTGTCCTCGATCGTGTCATGCAGAAGGGCGGTGATGATCGCCGCGTCGTCAAGCTGCTGCTCTGTCAGGATGGCGGCAACGGCGACGGGATGGGTGAAATAGGGCTCTCCGCTCTTGCGGAACTGCCCCTCGTGCATCGCGCGGCCATAGTCGTAGGCCGCGCGGATCAGGTCCTCGTCGGTGCGGGGATTGTAGTTGTGGACCAGCGAAACGAGGTCTTCGGCCGAAATCATGGCTGTCGCTCCGCGCTGGCCCCGGTCCCCGGTATCACCGGTGGGCTCAGCCCTGTCCCTGGGCTTCCATCAGCGCCCGCAGGAGCTTTTCTTCCGACAGGTCGTCTTCCGCCGGCTTGTCCTGTTCGGCACCCATGAGCAGCGCCATGGTGTCGTCTTCGGGCTCGTCGACCTCGATCTGGCTTTGGTTCGACTCGATCAGCCGTTCGCGCAGTTCGTCGGTGGACTGGGTTTCCTCGGCGATCTCGCGCAGGGCGACGACCGGGTTCTTGTCGTTGTCGCGGTCGACAGTCAGCGCGGCACCGGAAGAGATCTCGCGCGCGCGGTGGGCGGCGAGCATCACCAGTTCGAACCGGTTCGGGACCTTGTCAACACAATCTTCTACCGTCACGCGGGCCATGGGCGCTCCGTCCTATCGTCTGGATGCATCAGAAGGTGATGATCTAGCGCGGCTGCTCTGGTTTTACAAGCGGCATCGCGGGCAACGGCTGCAGTGCGGCGCGGTCCCCGGGGGGCAGGTCGGCCAGCAGCTGCGCGACATTTCGGCACAGCAGGGGGTGGGTCCAGCCTGCGGCGATGTCGGCCAGCGGGCCCAGCACAAAGGCGCGGTCCTGTATCCGGGGGTGCGGCAGGATCAGGGTTTCGGGGCTGGCCCGGGTCTGATCCTCTGGCGGCAGGGTGCGCCAGGCGGTCTGCGTCTCGGCATCGGGCAGCACCCGGTCCGCCATCGCCAGAAGATCGAGATCGAGCGTCCGGCTGCCCCATCTCTGGATGCGCTCCCGGTCGAAGGCCTGCTCGACCGCATGCAGTTTCAGCAAGAGCGCGTCCGGCGAAAGCGGCGCGCGCACCAGGGCGCAGGCATTCACGTAGTCCGGGCCCGCGCCTGCCGGAAAGCAGGGCGTGGCGAAGAAACGGCTGACCCGCCGCAGCCCGACCCCCTGCGCGGTCAGGGCGGCAAGCGCCGCGGCCAGCGTGGCCGAAGGGCCGCCGGCGGAGGATCCGAGGTTAGATCCGAGAGCGATGAGGAATTCTTGTACCATTGGTCAAAACGCGCTATTCTTTTGAGAGAATTAATCCCTTGCGGCGCAACGCGGAAGTATTAATTTTATTGGACTTGCCACCGTCCGCGCCCACTCAACTCACTCACGGCACTCTGGGGCGGCTGCATTCTACGAAAGGACATTTCATGTTTTACAAAGACGAACGGCTCGCGCTGTTCATCGATGGGTCGAATCTATACGCTGCCGCAAAGGCGCTTGGGTTCGATATCGACTACAAGCTGCTCCGACAGGAATTCGCGCGCCGCGGGAAAATGGTGCGGGCCTTCTACTATACCGCGCTTCTGGAAAACGACGAATACTCGCCGATCCGTCCGCTGGTGGACTGGCTGCACTACAACGGCTTCACCATGGTGACGAAGCCAGCGAAGGAATACACCGACAGCCAGGGCCGCCGGAAGGTCAAGGGCAACATGGACATCGAGCTGACGGTCGATGCCATGGAGCTGGCCCCGCGCGTCGATCACATCGTGCTGTTTTCCGGCGACGGCGACTTCCGCCCGCTGGTGGAGTCGCTGCAGCGTCAGGGCGTGCGCGTCTCGGTCGTCTCGACCATCCGGTCGCAGCCGCCGATGATCGCCGACGAGCTGCGCCGCCAGGCCGACAACTTCATCGAGCTGGACGAGCTGCGCGAGGTCATCGGCCGCCCGCCGCGCGAGCAGCAGGTGGAGCGCAACTTCGAGGTTGCGGCATCGAGCGAGTAAGTCGCCGGGCGCCTTCATGGGGATGAGGGGTGCCCGCGATGTGGGATGAGGCCGCCGGACTGGGCGGCCTTTTCCTTGCCGCCTTCGGCGCGGCGACACTGCTGCCGTTCCAGTCAGAGGTGGTCTTTGCCGCGATGCAGGCCGCCGGAGCCGCGCCGCTGGGCTGGATGCTGGCGGTGGCGAGTATCGGCAATACGCTGGGATCGGTGGTCAATTACTGGATGGGCCGGGGCGCGGAGCGGTTGAAGCACCGCCGCTGGTTCCCGGCCAGCGCGGGGCAGATGGCGCGGGCGCAGGACTGGTACGGGCGCTGGGGTCTCTGGACGCTGCTGCTCAGCTGGGCGCCCCTGGGCGATGCGATCACGGTGGTCGCGGGGGTCATGCGCACACCCTTCTGGACCTTCCTTGCGCTGGTCGCGGTGGCCAAGACGGGGCGTTACCTCGTGTTGGCCGGGGTTCTCGACCGGCTTCTGTAGGGCGGCGGATTTTTCCAAAAAATCCGCCTCGTTTTCCTTGCAGGAAAACGGCGCCTCAGCCGGGCGCGCGTGCGTTCATCGCGTCATGCGTCTCGATGATCTCGTCGGGCCAGGTGCTCTTGATATAGGCCAGCACGTTCAGGATCTCGTCCTCGGACAGGATATCGCCGAAGCCGATCATCGCCGAGCGGTAGTCGCCGCCGACGATGGCCTCGGTGCCCTCGGTGACGATCCGCACCAGCAGCGCGTCGGGGTGGTGCCAGGTGTGGCCGGTCTCGTCATGCGGCGGTGCGGGCAGGGTTCCGTCGGCGTTTTGTTCGCGCCAGTTCGCCTCTCCGGACAGGTCGGCCCCGTGGCAGGCCGCGCATTGCTCGGCGTAAAGGGTCCGCCCCTCGGCCACGCGGTCGGGGTCGGTATAGGGCAGCAGGCCACCGGCAAGGCCCGGGGCGGCAAGGCTGGCGAGGGGGAGGGCGAGGACGAGGGCGGCGCGGCGCATGGCTTGGGTCTCCTTTGGGCGAAAGGCTGATCGGGGCTTCCAGCGCGGGAAGGTCCAGTCACAAAACCGTGGGGCCGGGATGCGGAGCGGGTCCGCACGCGGGGGTGACGTTTCACGGTTCAGGGGCCGGGGCAGGGCCGTGCAGGACGCCAGGGGGCCGCCCGGGCCGACCTGCGCCGCGGGTCTTCCGTGGGGGCGTCCTGGCAGCGGCCCCGCCGGTCCGGGGGCGGGGAAGGGCCGGCAAGGGCGCCACGGGGCTGGACGGGCCGGGGTCCAGCCATTACCTGCGGGGGCAAGGAGTGTTGCCATGACCCAGCCCCAGCTTGCCCCGCTGACCCTGTACCTTGCCGCCCCGCGCGGCTTTTGCGCCGGTGTCGACCGGGCGATCAAGATCGTCGAGATGGCGCTGTCGAAATGGGGCGCGCCGGTCTACGTGCGCCACGAGATCGTCCATAACAAATACGTGGTGGACGACCTGCGCGCCAAGGGCGCCGTCTTCGTCGAAGAGCTGGACGAATGCCCGCCGGACCGGCCGGTGATCTTCTCGGCCCATGGCGTGCCCAAGGCCGTCCCCGCCGAGGCCGCGCGGCGCGAGATGATCTATGTCGATGCCACCTGTCCGCTGGTCTCCAAGGTGCACATGGAAGCGGCGCGCCACCACGAGCGGGGCCTGCAGATCGTCATGATCGGCCATGCGGGCCACCCCGAGACCATCGGCACCATGGGCCAGTTGCCCGCCGGAGAGGTGCTGCTGGTCGAAACCCCCGATGACGTGGCCAGCGTCGCGGTGCGCGATCCGGGACAGCTGGCCTATGTCACCCAGACGACGCTGTCGGTCGATGACACCATCGACATCGTCGCGGCCTTGCAGGCGCGCTTCCCGGCCATCGTTGGCCCGCACAAGGAAGACATCTGCTACGCCACCACCAACCGGCAGGAGGCGGTCAAGGCCATCGCGCCCAACTGCGACGCGCTGCTGGTCGTGGGGGCGCCGAACTCGTCGAACTCGCGCCGTCTGGTCGAGGTCGCGGCGCGGGCGGGCTGCGGCTATGCGCAACTGGTGCAGCGGGCCTCGGACATCGACTGGCGCGCGCTCGAGGGCATCGGGAGCATGGGCATCACCGCCGGGGCCTCGGCCCCCGAGGTGCTGATCAACGAGGTCGTCGACGCCTTCCGCGCGCGCTTCGACGTGACGGTCGAGGTTGTCGAGACCGCGCAGGAGAACGTCGAGTTCAAGGTCCCGCGGGTGCTGCGCGAACCGGCCTGAGGGCGCCCGCCCGGGAACGCCGGTCCCGGAGCCGCAGCCCGTCCCGCCAATGCCCACCCTCAGGGACCCGTGACGGTCTTCGGGAAAGCCCCCGCGCTTCGGTTTGGCGCTGCGCTTTGGTGTCCCGCCGCCCCCCTCAGGCGCCCAGGGGCGCCGACGTCCCGGCAGGGCCCCGGGTGCGGCAGGGCGCCGGTGTCTCGGGCCGCAGGCGGGGCGCTTCCCTCCCTTCGGCAGGGTCTGCCCGGCGCTGCGGGCGGCTTGACAGGGCTATCGGGGCCTGCGTCACTGGACGCCGAAAAGGAGCCCGCCATGCCGACCCCCTTCGATCCCGAAGACCTCCTGCGCCTGCCGCTGATGGCCATGCTGGGCACGGTTTCCGAGGATGGCGCGCCCCGCACCGCGCCGGTCTGGTTCGCCTGGGAAGAGGGCGCCCTGTGGATGTTGTCGGACGAGAACGGCAGTTCGGCGCGGCGGGTGGCGCAGGATCCGCGCGTCTCTGTCGAGATCGTCGAATACGACAACGCGGGCGGGGTGCTACGCCACCTTGGCCTGCGCGGCCGCGCCGAGGTGCGGCCCATGGATCCCGCGCTGTTCCGGCGCCTGTTGCGGCGCTACCTCGGCCCGCAGGAGGACTGGAACCCCTGGTTCATCGAAAACGTCGCCCGCATCGAGTCCCCGACGGGCCGCCTGATCCGGCTGGCTCCGTCGAGCGTGTTTACCAATGACGTGAGTTTCTTCCGCACCGGGCCGGAACTGGCAACGCGCCGCTCCTGACGCGGCTTTGCGGTGGGGCAGAAGGCTGGAAGGCCCGGGCGCCCGCCCGCGACATGGCCGGGGCCGGATGTCCACGGTTCGGGGGCGGGGGGCCTGTGCCGGACCAGACGGCGCGGGCTTCCCGTGCCGTCACCCAACGGACGACCGTGTGGCCGACTGCCGCGTGGCCGGAGGCCGAAAACACGATCCCGCGCGCGGCGCCGCTAGGCCTGTGCCAGAGGGTTCCGCACAGGGGAGCGGCACGCCCCGTCAACCGGACCGCTGTGGGGTGGCCGGAGGCGTGAAAACCACGCTCCACCGCGCGGCGCGGTTGACAGGATGGCGCGCGCCGGGCCTCTTGGCGGGGTATCGTGAAGAGAGATCCGCCATGACCGCCGCTTTCCTGCTGACCGCCCTGATCGTCTGCCTCGCTCCGGGCATCGGCGTTGTCTATACCCTGTCAATGGCGCTGGGGCGGGGCCTGAGTGCCGGGCTCTGGGCGGCTCTGGGCTGCACGCTGGTGACGGCGGTGCATCTGGCTGCCGCGCTGGCCGGGCTGGCGGCGGTGCTGCACACCTCGTCCCTGCTGTTTGCGGCGGTGAAATACGCAGGCGTCGCCTATCTGCTCTGGATGGCCTGGGGCACCCTGCAGGGGCGCGGTGCGCTGGAAGTCCGCGCCGAAAGCCAGCCGCTGCCGCCGGGCCGGATCGTCTGGCGCGGCATGGTGCTGAACCTGCTGAATCCCAAGCTGCCGATGTTTTTCATGGCCTTCCTGCCGCAGTTCATCCCGGCGGGATCGCCGCAGGCGACGGCCATGCTGGTAGAGCTGGGGCTGGCCTTCGTCGCTATCACCGGGCTGGTCATGGCGGTCTATGCGTTGGCGGCGGGCTGGCTGCGGGCGCGGGTGGTGGAAAGCCCCCGTGCCATGGCCTGGCTGCGGCGCGTCTTTGCCGCTTCTTTCGCCGGGCTCGGGGCGAAACTGGCCTTCGAGCGGGCCTGACCGTCAAGCCCCGACCCGCCGAGGGCGGTCTGTGCCCCGCTTTCTAGGCGTCCGGCCAAGAAAGCCCCGCTTCCGGGTTTCATGGACCATCCTGCGACCGCGTCAGGGGCCGCGCGCCGCCGACGGGACCGGGCAGGGCGGTTGTCCTGCGCGTGGCGCTGGCGTAGGGAGCGGCGCAAGGAAAGTGAGGCAGCGATGAGCGATCCGCTGACCCTTGGGGTCTACAACACACGCGGCGAGGACTACCGCCGGATGATGGCGGATTACGCGCTGTCGGACGAGGCCAGGGCGCGGTTTCTCGACGCCTGCCCGCCGCCCGGGCGGGTGCTGGATCTGGGCTGCGGACCGGGCGCTTACGCGGTCCATTTCGCCGAATCCGGGCATCAGGTCGATGCCTGGGACGCGGCAGAGGCGGTGCTGGGCATGGTGCCCGAACATGACCGCATCGCCCCCCGTCTGGCGCGTTTCGACGACCTGACGGCGGTGGCGGATTACGACGGTGTCTGGGCCTATTTCAGCCTGCTGCACGCCCCGCGCGCGGCCCTGCCGGGGCATCTGGCGGCCATTGCGCGCGCCCTGAAACCGGGCGGTGTGCTGTTTCTTGGCATGAAGCTGGGCAGCGGCGGGGCGCGGGATGCGCTGGGACGGCACTACGAATACTACGCGGTCGGAGAGCTGGAGGCGCTGCTGCGCGAGGCCGGGCTGACACCCGTCGACCGCTGGGAAGGCGAGGGCAAGGGGCTGGCCGGAGAGGTCCAACCCTCTGTCGTGGTGCGCGCCGATGCCTGAGCTTTTCGCCTATACGGACGGGGCCTGTTCGGGCAATCCGGGGCCCGGCGGCTGGGGTGTGCTTCTGCGCGCGATGGATGGCGCTACGGTCGTCAAGGAACGCACGCTGAGCGGTGGCGAGGAACAGACCACCAACAACCGCATGGAACTGCTGGCGGCGATCCACGCGCTGGAATCCCTGTCGCGGGCCTCGCGGATCACGGTGGTGACGGATTCGGCCTATGTGAAGAACGGCGTGACCGGCTGGATCCACGGCTGGAAACGCAACGGCTGGAAGACCGCCGCGAAGAAGCCGGTGAAGAATGCCGAACTGTGGCAACGGCTGGACGCGGCGCAGGCCCGTCACGACGTGACATGGGAGTGGGTCAAGGGCCATGCGGGCCACCCCGAGAACGAGCGCGCGGACGAGTTGGCGCGCGAGGGCATGGCGCCTTTCAAGGGCGGCAAGGGCTAGCGGTCCGGCGACCGGAACCCGATGTCGCGGAGGGGGCGGGGGCGACCCGGCCCCGGAGGGAGGGCGGCGCAGCCTGCTCGCGCTGCGCTGCGGGCCAGCGGCGGCGCACCCCGGTGCGCGGGGCGCGGGCCTCGGGGTTCTGGCGCGCCTGCCCGCGTTGCGGGTAGCATGACCCGGCGCCCGGGGTTCGTGGATCTGGGGCGCCGGGAATGCAGCGCGCGGAGGAGGCGGCATGACGGCACTGGCGGTTCTGGATTACACCTCGGTCGTGATCTTCGCGCTGACCGGCGCGCTGGTGGCAAGCCGGGCGCAGCTGGATATCGTGGGCTTCTGTTTCTTCGCCTGCCTGACCGGGCTGGGCGGCGGCACGATCCGCGACGTGCTGCTGAACCGGGCGCCGATCTGGATGGGCGATCCGACCTATCTGGCGCTGTGCTGCGCGGCGGCCCTGATCGTCTTCTTCACCGCGCACCGGCTGGAAAACCGCTTCAAGGCGATCCTCTGGCTGGATGCGCTGGCCCTGTCGGTGGCCGTCGCGGCGGGGGCGGGCGTGGCGTCGAGCCTTGGCCAGCCCCTGCCGATCGTGCTGGTGATGGGCATCGTGACCGGCTGCGTCGGCGGCCTGATGCGCGACGTGGTGGGCAACGAGGTGCCCTTCGTGCTGCGGCAGGGCGAGCTGTACGTCACCTGCGCTCTGGCGGGCTCCGGGGCCTGGGTCGCGGTGCAGGCGCTTGACCTGCCCGCGCCGCTGCCCGCGCTGGCCTGCGCGGGGGTGACCTTCGCGCTGCGCGCCGGAAGCATGGCCTTTGGCTGGGCGCTGCCGGTCTACAAGCCGCGCCCGCCGCGCCACCGGCCCTGAGACAGCGCCCTGTCCGCGCCGCCCGGGGGGCGATGCCCAAGGTCGCGCAGGCCGGGATGGGCCGTGGGGGCGGCGCTACCGGTCGGCTGCGCGCCCGGGAACCACGGCCCACCCGGGCCTTGCCGACCCCGGGCAGGGCCGCCCCGGCAGGCGCCTGTGCCGGGGTCGGCGCGCGCCGGACGTTATTGCAGGTCGCCGAAGGCCTCTTGCAGCCGCTTCACCGCCTCGGCCACGCGTGCGCGGGGAGTGGCGATGTTGAAGCGCAGGAAGTCCTCTCCGCCGCTGCCGAAGGTCGGGCCGTGGTTGACGGCGATGCGGGCGCCCTGCTCGACCCGGTGGGTGAATTCCGCCCGCTCCATCCCGGTGCCGGAGAAGTCGACCCACGACAGGTAGGTCGCCTGCAAGGGCATCGAGGCAAGGCCGGGGATCGCGTTCACACCGTCGTCGAAGAGGCGCCGGTTGCCGTCGAGATAGGCGACCAGCGCATCCACCCAGGCGGCGCCTTCGGGGGAATAGGCGGCCTCGGCCATGAACAGGCCGAAGCTGTTGGGCGACAGGCCCAGACCCGCCATGCGCGCGGCGAAGCGGGCGCGCAGGTTGGGGTCGGCGATGATCACGTTGCCGATATGGGTGCCCGCGAGGTTGAAGGTCTTGGTGGTCGCGGACATCATCACCAGCCGGTCGGCGATGCTGTCATCCACCAATGCCATCGCGGTATGCTTCTGGCCGGGCATCACCAGATCGTGGTGGATCTCGTCCGAGACGAGGATCAGGTCGTGGCGCTTGGCGAAATCGGCGACGCCCTGCAGTTCCTCGCGGGTCCAGACCCGACCGCCGGGATTGTGGGGCGAGCAGAGCACCAGCATTGTCTCGGCGCCGGTCATCTGTGCGTCCCATGCCTCGAAGTCCATGGTGTAGCGGTTGTCCTTCAGCGCCAGCCGGCATTCGTGGACCTCGCGGCCAGAAGCGCGGATGACCCGGGCAAAGGCGTGGTAGACGGGCGTCATCAGGACAACCGCATCCCCGGGCCGGGTGAAGGCATCGACGCAAAGCGCCGTGCCGTTCACAAGGCCATGGGTCGAGAAGATCCAGTCCCGCTCTACTGCCCAGCCGTGGCGCTCCTGCATCCACCAGCGGATCGCGTCGCGATAGCCGGTATCGTCGCCGTAGTAGCCGTAAAGCCCGTGGTCGGCCATGCGCTGCACTGCGGCCTGCACGCAGGCGGGCGGGCGAAAGTCCATGTCGGCCACCCACATGGCAAGGCCGTCCTCGGCGGGCACGCCGTATAGCGGCTGCATCATGTCCCACTTGCTGGAGTGGGTGCCGAAGCGGTCGATTTCCTCGTCGAAGTCGGGGGTCAGGGGGGCCATGGGATACCTCGTGTCGTTTGGCCCATTGGTTTCAAGGCCGCGCGGCAAGGGCAAGAGCAAATGCCTGCGGTGCGCATGGATCAGCGCGGCGGGGCAGAGGCGGGGGGCTGTCGGGCGATGTCCCGGTGGGCCCGATGCAGGCCCGGGGGCGCGTGGCGTTACGGGCTTTGGCGCGACAGGGTGGCGCCCTCAAGACCCGGCGCGGGCGGTCAGCACAGCGGTTGCGTTCGACCCAGAGAGCAGCCCCGACGGGCGGGGCGGCCCGCTCTGCGCCCCCGCCACCAGCGGGGCGTCGGGAAAGCCATCAGTCCGGCGATCAGCGCAGAGCGCAGCGTCACGGTGGCGCCAAGCCGGGCGGCGCGGGCGGCATCGCGGCCTGTGCCAACGAGGGCGCGCCGTGGCGCAGGAAACCGCAGAGCCCCGCCAGCCCCCCCGGTGACCGTTGCCGCACCCGCGTGGAGGGGCGCAACCGGCCGCGCAAGGCCCGTCCGGAGGCGCGCCGCCAACAGCCTGCCGCCCGAGGCCAGCAGCACCTGCCCGGGCCAGGCCTGTCCACGGCCCCCTGCGCGGGCATGGGCCGCCGTAACCGGGCGGCCGTGCCGAGGCCCGGCAAGGATCGGCAGGCCCCCTGTCAGCGCATCACCGGTCGCGGCGGAGATACCGATGCCCAGGGCGCCGCAGGTCAGCCCAGGGACGACAATCATGCGCAAAGCCCGGGTCATCTGCCCCTTTCATGCCCACTTCAGAAGGGTTTTCCCTGCCGGTTCGGGGCGGGCAACGGACAGATGGTTCGGGTTGTTGCGATTCTGCGCGGGGCGCCTTAGATCGGAGCCATGAAGCGCCCCATCCTGATCCACCCCGATCCCCGGCTGAAGAAGCTCTGTGCAGAGGTCGACGACGTCTCGGACGACCTGCGGGTTCTTGCCGCCGATATGCTGGAAACCATGTACGAGGCGCCCGGCATCGGTCTTGCCGCGCCGCAGATCGGTGTGCTGTCGCGGCTGATCGTGCTCGACTGCGTCAAGGAAGAGGACGGGCCGCCGCGCCCGCTGGTCATGGTGAACCCGCGGGTCCTGGCCTCTTCGGACGAGCGCAATGTCTACGAAGAGGGCTGCCTGTCGATCCCCGACCAATATGCCGAGGTCGAGCGGCCGAAGGTGGTGGACGTGGAATGGATGGACCTGAACGGGGCATTGCAGAAAGAGACCTTCGACGGGCTCTGGGCGACCTGCGTGCAGCACGAGATCGACCACCTCGACGGCAAGCTTTTCATCGACTACCTCGGCGCGATGAAGCGGCAGATGATCACCCGCAAGATGGTCAAGCTGAAGAAGGAACGCGCGAGGGAGAAGGCGTGAGCCTGCGGCCGATCCTGCGCTGGCCCGATCCGCGCCTTGCCCGGCCCTGCGCACCGGTCACAGACCTCGAGGCGGCGCGGACGCTGATCGCGGACCTGTTCGAAACCATGTACGCCGCGCCCGGGCGGGGCCTTGCGGCGCCGCAGGTGGGCGCGATGCTGCGGGTCTTCGTGATGGATGCGGGCTGGAAGCGCGGCGAGAAGACCCCGCGCGCCTGCATCGACCCGCATGTGATTTCTGCCTCCGAGGCCACGGCCATGGGCGAAGAGGGCTGCCTGTCGGTGCCCGGTGTGGCGGCGCTGGTCGAACGGCCCGTCAGCATCGTTCTGGGCTACCGTGACGCGGCGGGCGAAGCGCGGCAGGTGGCGCTGGAGGGCGCCGAGGCGCGGGTGGCGCAGCACGAGCTGGACCATCTGGACGGGGTGATGCATTTCGACCGGCTGGGCGCCGCGGCCCGGGATGCGCTGCTGGTGGAGTACGGCGCATGAGCGGTCTGCGGTCGGTCACGGCGGGCGGGCCGAAGGCCCTTGCAAGGGCCTTCCCCGCGCCCGTTGCAGCGGAGGTATACCCATGACCGTGCGTCCCTTCGTGGCCTGGCCGGACAGGCGCCTGAAGACAGTGGCGGCGGATGTCGCGGTGGTGGACGACGACGTGCGCGCGATCTGGAAGGACATGGTGGACACCATGGAGGCGATGCCGGGGGTCGGTCTGGCCGCCGTGCAGATCGGGGTGATGCGGCGTCTGGCGGTTGTCGATGCCTCCGATACGCGCGGGCAGGCGGTGCTGATGGCCAATCCCGAGGTGCTGCATGCCAGCATCGAGCCGCGCAGCCACGAGGAAGCCTCGCCGAACCTGCCCGGCGTTTCGGCGAAGGTCGAGCGCCCGCGCGCCGTGACGGTCCGCTTCATGGACGACAGCGGCGCAGTGGTGGAGCGCGATTTCGTCGGGCTTTGGGCGACGAGCGTGCAGCACCAGATCGACCATCTTGCGGGCCGGATGTATTTCGACCGGCTGAGCCGGACGAAACGCGAGATGCTGATCCGCCGGGCGAAGAAACTGACCGGCTAGCGGCGGCCTTGCCGGGGCCCTGCCTAGCGCCGGGGCTGACCCGGGACCGCAGGGAGGGGGCTCTGCCCCCGCTCGCCGAGGCTCGCCCCCCGAGGTATTTTGCGGACCAGAGAAGCCGGGCGCGGTTCGGCGGGGTTGCCCTTGCCGGTGGCGCGGGGCAAGCAGGGGGCCTGTCAGGAGGGCTGCGATGCGTGTGATCTTCATGGGAACCCCGGAATTCTCGGTGCCGGTGCTGGAGGCGCTGGTGGGCGCCGGGCACGAGGTGGCCTGCGTCTACTGCCAGCCGCCGCGTCCCGCCGGGCGGGGCAAGAAGCCGCGCCCGACGCCGGTGCAGGCGCGGGCCGAGGCGCTGGGCCTGCCGGTGCGCCATCCCGAGAGCCTGCGCGCTGCCGAGGAGCAGCAGGCCTTTGCCGCGCTGGGGGCCGATGTGGCGGTGGTCGTGGCCTATGGGCTGATCCTGCCGCAGGCGGTGCTGGATGCGCCCGCGCAGGGCTGCCTGAACATCCATGCCTCGCTGCTGCCGCGCTGGCGCGGGGCGGCGCCGATCCACCGCGCGATCATGGCCGGCGATGCCGAGACCGGCATCTGCATCATGCAGATGGAGGCGGGGCTGGACACCGGCCCGGTGCTGTTGCGCGAGGCCACCGCCATCGGCGCGACCGAGACCACCGGGGGCCTGCATGACCGGCTTTCGGACATGGGCGCGCGGATGATCGTCGAGGCGCTGGACCGCCTGCCGGACCTGCTGCCGGAGCCGCAGCCCGAGGAGGGCGTGACCTATGCCGCCAAGATCGACAAATCCGAGGCGGCGGTGGACTGGACGCGGCCCGCGCAGGAGGTCTCGGCCCATATCCGCGGGCTGGCGCCCTTTCCGGGGGCCTGGACCCTGCATCACGGCGAGCGGCTGAAGCTGCTGGGGGCCGAGGTCGTGGCGGGTGCGGGCGCGCCCGGCACGGCGCTGGACGCGCAGTTTACCGTGGCCTGCGGCGCGGGCGCGGTGCGCATCACCCGCGCGCAGCGGCCGGGCAAGGCGGCGCAGGATGCCGAGACCTTCCTGCGCGGACACCCGGTGGCCACGGGCGACGGGCTGGGGGGCTGAGCCATGGGCTCCGCTTCTTGCCCTCGGGCGGTGGCCCCCTGTATCCTGCGCGGGCTGCTTCTGTCCGGCCACCGCCCGATCCCGAAAGGCTGAGCCCCATGTTTCCCGTTCTCATCGGCACCGTCGTCATCGCGGGCATCGTCGGCTACGCCTCGGAGCGCAGCGGTTTCACCCGCAACGGGGGGCTGCCCAGCATCATCATCTGCGTCGGCGGCGCCTTCCTGTTCTACTTCGTGCAGACCATGTTCGGCGTGGGCTTCCGCTCTCCGGGGCTGAACGCCATCGCCGCCTCGATCGGGGCGCTGATCATCGTGCCCACCCATTGGCGGAGGAAATAGCCATGCCTGTCGTTTTGCTGATCATCATCGGCGCCGCTGCCGGGTTCATCGCCACCCGGCTGATGCGGATCGAGGCCGGGATCGTGCAGACCGTGCTGATCGGGATCGGCGGGGCGCTGATCGGCGGCCTTGCGATCCGCTTCCTCGTGGCGATCACCGGCGCGCTGGCGGGGCTGGTGGGCGCGGTGCTGGGGGCGCTGCTGCTGATCTGGGTCTGGCAGACCTTCCGCCAGCGCTGAGGCCCGGTTCCGTGCGCGGATGCGCAACCGGGCGTGCGGGCTTGCCCGTTTGCACAGAAGCGGCCTGACGCTACCTCTGGTCCAACGGATACGGAGGACGTCATGGGCCATCTCGACAAGGGTGAATGGATAAAGCAGTCGATCGCGGAGCGCAGCAAGGGCGGTGCTTTCAAGCGGTCGAGCACCCAGTACCGCAACTGGATCACCGCCGACGGCAGCGCCGGGCCAAGCGGTGAGGGCGGGTTCGAGGCCGAGGCGGACCGTTATCACCTCTATGTCTCCTATGCCTGTCCATGGGCGCATCGCGCGCTGATCCTGCGCGCGCTGAAGGGGCTGACCGAACTGATCGGCGTTTCTGTCGTGCATCCCGACATGCTGGAGGAGGGCTGGACCCTGTCGGACGCCTATGACGACGCCACCGGCGACCGCCTCTACGGGCTGGACTACCTGCGCGAGGTCTACCTGAAGGCGGACCCCGTGGCCTCGGGCCATGTCACCGTGCCGGTGCTGTGGGATCGCAAGCGTGAAACCATCGTGTCGAACGAAAGCGCCGAAATCATCCGCATGTTTAATTCCGCCTTCGACGGGCTGACCGGCAACCGCGACGACTACTGGCCGGAGGCGCTGCGCGATGCCATCGAGCCAGTGAACGCGCGGATCTACGACACCGTCAACAACGGCGTCTACAAGGCCGGTTTCGCCACCACGCAAGAGGCCTACGACAAGGCCGTGCATCCGCTGTTCGACAGTCTCGACTGGCTGGAAGAGCGGCTGGGCCGGAACCGCTACCTGATGGGCGACCGCATCACCGAGGCCGACTGGCGGCTCTTCACCACGCTGGTCCGCTTCGACAAGGTCTATCACGGGCACTTCAAGTGCAACCGGCGGCGGATCGTCGACTACCCCAACCTCTGGGCCTATACCCGCGAGCTGTACCAGTGGCCGGGCGTGGCCGGGACCGTGCATTTCGGCCATATCGAACGGCACTACCACTACAGCCACGAAAGCGTGAATCCCTATCGGATCGTGCCCATCGGGCCGCAGCCCGATTTCGACGCCCCGCACGGGCGAGAGCGGCTGGCCGCGGCCTGATCCGATCGGCGCCGGGCCCGTCGCGCGGGTCGTGGCGCGGCAGCGCGAAGAGGGCCGGGGGGGTCAGCCCGTCCGTGCCCCGGGCGGCGATGGGCGCGCGTAATGCGCGGCCATATGCGCAAGGTCTTCGGGCGCGGTGCCGGAGGGCACGCAGGCGCAGGCATTGGCGCAAAGCGTGAAGATCGAGCCGTCGGAGAAGAAGCTCGACGAGGTCACGAAGATGATCCGCGCCTCGGGCTGGCGGTACTGGGCCATGTCGGCGACGCTGAGCGCGCAGCCCGGTTCCGGCCCGATGTCGAGGATCAGGATGTCGAAG
Source organism: Ponticoccus sp. (in: a-proteobacteria) (assembly GCF_048381735.1). Taxonomy (NCBI): domain Bacteria; kingdom Pseudomonadati; phylum Pseudomonadota; class Alphaproteobacteria; order Rhodobacterales; family Roseobacteraceae; genus Ponticoccus; species Ponticoccus sp. (in: a-proteobacteria). The sequence goes on along the minus strand of NZ_JBLXGL010000003.1, from coordinate 143,572 downwards.
CGCCGGTCGGCCAGAAGGTCCGCCGCCGTCTCCGGGGTGTCGGCCAGCGCAACCCGTGCCCCGGCCCGCCGAAGCGACCGGGCCCAGAGACCCACAAGAGGGCGGTTGTCCCCGACGATCAGCACGTTCACCATGGTCTCCTGACTTCGGCTCGTCACCTCTTCCATGATCAGGGTGCGTTCATGTCGATGAATAAATAGTTAACGGCCGCTGGCTGCCGCGCGAAACCCTGAACGGTCGGTCACTTCTTGCCGATGCGCGGCGCTTGCCCCCGCAGTGGCCTGCGTTATCCTGCAGGCCAGAGCAGAGAACGAGGACACCAGAATGCGGATCGCGATCCTGATGGGGGCCATGGCTGCGGCCGGCGCCCTGCACGCGCAAGAGCCCCCCTGCGGCGGCGGTTTCGACGCCTTCGTCGAGGGGCTGAAGGCCGAGGCCGTGACGCTGGGCCATGCGCCCGAGACGGCAGAGCGTTTCCTCTCGGGCGTGTCGCAAAGCGATGCGGTGCTGAAGGCCGACCGGCGGCAGGGCATCTTTCAGGACCCTTTCATCACCTTCTCGCGCAAGCTGATCTCGCAGTCGCGGCTGGACAAGGGCCGCCAGATGGCAGAGCGCCACGACAGCGTCTTTGCCCGGATCGAGCAGGACTATGGCCTGTCGCGCGGTGTGCTGCTGGCCTTCTGGGCTTTCGAGACCGATTACGGGGCCTTTCAGGGCGATTACAACACGCTGAACGCTCTGGTGACGCTGGCGCATGACTGCCGCCGCCCCGAGATCTTCCGCCCGCAGATCTTCTCGGCGCTGTCGCTGTACGAGAACGGCGACTTCGACCCGGCGACCACCACCGGCGCTTGGGCCGGCGAGATCGGCATGGTGCAGATGCTGCCGAAGGACATCCTTGAAAACGGCGTTGACGGCGACGGCGACGGGCATGTCACGCTCAAGACCTCGGCGCCCGATGCGCTGCTGTCCGGCGCCAAGATGCTGTCGCATCTCGGCTGGCGCCCGAATGAGCCGTGGTTGCAGGAGGTGGTGCTGCCCGGGGACCTCGTGTGGTACGACACCGGGATGCATGCGACCAAGACGGTGGCCGAGTGGGAGCAGCTGGGCGTGCGGGCGCGCAACGGGCAGCTGGACGACGGGCGGCTCGAGGCCTCTATCGTGATCCCGCAGGGCAAGGACGGCCCCGCCTTCATAGCCTATCCGAACTTCCGGGTTTATTTCGAGTGGAACCAAAGCTTTACCTATGTGCTGACCGCCGCCTATTTCGGCACCCGGCTGGAGGGCGCGCCGGTCTATGACGCGGGCAATCCGGCGCCGGGCCTGTCGGGCGACCAGATGAAGCGGCTGCAGGCAAAGTTGACCGAGCGGGGCTACGACGTGGGCGAGGTCGACGGCATCCTCGGGGCCGGCACCCGGGCAGCGGTCCGCGATGTCCAGCGCGAATTTGGCCTGCCCGCCGATGCATGGCCGACGCCGGAGCTGCTGCAGCGTCTGTGACCGAAAGGCCGCGTGCATTTTTGGTATCGTTTTCTACCCTTGGTGGAAGGGGCGCCGCAGCGGGCCGGGGCCCCGATCCCGGCGCGGACCCGGTGCCGGGGTCAAAAACCTCTGGAAACGCACGCGGTTTCATGCCCTTATGAGGCATGATCCGCGCTTGCCTCGCCGTCATTCTCGCCTCACTTCTCTCTGCCTGCTTTCCGGCGGATGAGCTGGATATACCGCGCAGCGTGCCGCTGGCCCTTCAGGGGCGCTGGGGTCTTGTGGCGGACGATTGCGACCCGCGGCGCGACGACGCCAAGGGCTTGATGGTGGTGCAGGCGGACACGCTGGCCTTCTACGAAAGCCGCGCCACGCTGGCCCGGGTGGACGACCGCTCGGAAACGCGGCTGGAGGGGGTATTCGTCTTCAGCGGCGAGGGAGAGACCTGGCAGCGGGCCTTGCTTCTGGACCTGCGGGACGGCGGCGAGGGGCTGATGCGGCAGGAACTGGGCGAGGGCGCCGCGCCGGACGCCCTGCACTACATCCGCTGCCCGGCGCCCTAGGCCCCCAAAAGGACCATCCGACAGTCCGCCCGCGCGGACAGGATGCCGCCCGGCGTCTGACAATCCGACGCCAGGGGTGCCTTTTTGCGGCCCGGTACAGGGTGCTGCGGACACTCTGCGCGCCCCGGGCCGGTCTTCAACCCCCCGGTCCGGCAAGCGCCCTGCGCCGGGGCGTGCCGGTTCCGAAAGCGCGGCGCGGCGGTGGCTTGGGGAAAGGGGCCGGCGGCTCAGCCGATGATCTCGAATTTCATCACGTCGACCATGCCGCGATCGGTGATCTTCAGCGCGGGGATCACCGGCAGGGCAAGGAAGGCCAGTTGCAGGAAGGGCTCTTCCAGCGTGACGCCAAGCGATTTCGCGGCGACCCGAAGGTCCTCCAGCGCCGCGCGCACGGTCTCGAAGGGTTCCAGCGACATCAGCCCGGCCACCGGCAGCGCCAGCTCGGCCAGAACCACCCCGTCGCGGACCACGACAAAGCCGCCCTCGATCTCGGACAGGCGGTTGGCGGCCACGGCCATGTCCGCATAGTCGATCCCGACGCAGGCGATATTGTGGTGATCGTGGCAGACGGTCGAGGCGATGGCCCCGGCCTGCAACCCGAAGCCCCGCACGAAACCGCTGGCGATATTGCCGTTCCTGCCGTGCCGCTCGATCACCGTGATCCGGACAAGGTCGCGGGCGGGATCGGGGTGCTTGTCGCCATCGGCGATGGGGATGTCCTCGTGCAGGTGGTCGGTCAGGATCTGCCCCTCGCGGATGCCGATCACATCGGTCTCGCTGCGATTGGCCGTCACGCGGAAGTCGCGGGCCGACACCCTTGGCGCCTTCACCGAGTTCCGCCCGACCGGCGCCACATGGCCACGCCGGGCAAAGGCCGCCTCGTCGACCGGAACGCCCGCCGCCAGCACCAGCTGCGCGTCGCAGGCCTCCAGCGACCGGACCGCCACGATGTCGGCGCGCTTGCCCGGCGCGATCTGGCCCCGGTCCTTGAGGCCAAAGGCCTCGGCGGCAGAGAGCGAGGCGGCGCGATAGGCGGCCAGCGGCGGGGTGCCCAGCCGGATCAGCTCGCGGATCATGTAATCCAGATGGCCGTGCTCGCCGATATCCAGCGGATTGCGGTCGTCGGTGCACAGGCACATGTAGGGGGCGGTCCGCTCTGACAGCAGCGGTTGCAGCGCGTGCAGGTCCTTCGAGACAGAGCCTTCGCGGATCAGCACCCGCATGCCCTTGCGCAGCTTCTCAAGCGCCTCTTCGGCAGAGGTCGCCTCGTGTTCCGTGCGGATGCCCGCCGCCACATAGGCGTTCAGATCCCGCCCCGACAGCAGCGGGCAATGGCCGTCCACGTGGCCGCCCTCGAAAAGCCGCAGCTTCTCCATCGCCTGCGGGTCTCTGTGAATGACGCCGGGGTAGTTCATGAACTCGGCCAGCCCCAGACCCGAGGCATGGCCCATCAGTCCGGCAATCGCGGCGGCATCCAACTCGGCCCCGGCGGTCTCCATGTGGGTCGAGGGCACGCAGGAGGACAGCTGCACGCGGATGTCGATCAGCGAATGGGCGCTGGCCTCCTGGAAGTAGCGGACGCCGGGCGCCCCGATCACATTGGCGATCTCGTGCGGGTCGCAGATGGCGGTGGTGACCCCGCGCGGCGCCACGCAGCGGTCGAACTCGAATGGCGTCACCAGCGAGGATTCGATGTGCAGGTGGGTGTCGATGAAGCCGGGCACCAGGATCAGCCCCGAGACGTCGATGGTCCTGTGCCCCTCGTAACGGTCGAGGATGCCCACCACCACGCCGTCGCAGATCGCCACGTCGCCCTCCAGCAGATCGCCGGTCATCAGGTCGAAGATCCGGCCGCCCCGCAGGACGAGATCCGCGGTCTGATCGCCGCGCCCCTGCGCGATGCGGGTTTCGAGGTCTGCCATTCTGCGCTCTCCCTGCGGTGTTCCGGCAGAGCATCGCACAGGCACGGGGCAGGGGCGAGGGGGGCAAAGTCTTCGACGAAGACTTTGCCGGCGCCCGAAGTCTTCGTCGAAGACTTCGGCCCCGCAGCCCATGCGCCGGTTGCAATGCCCGGGCTTTGGGCGTTCACTGCGCGCCAGAGACCGATCCACAAGGAGACCGCCATGAAGACCACCTTGACGCTGACCACCGCCCTCGGGCTGATCGCCTCGGGCGCGCTGGCCGACTGCGACGCCGTCACCTTCTCGGACGTGGGCTGGACCGACATCACCGCCACCACCGCCGCGACCACCGTGGTGCTGGAGGCGCTGGGGTACGAGACTGACATCAAGGTGCTGTCGGTGCCCGTCACCTATACCTCGATGGCCGAGGGCGACATCGACGTGTTCCTCGGCAACTGGATGCCCACGATGGAGGCCGATATCGCGCCCTACCGCGAGGCGGGCACCGTCGATACCGTGCGCGCCAACCTTGAAGGCGCCAAGTACACGCTGGCCACCAATGCCGCCGGCGCCGCGCTTGGGATCGACGATTTTTCCAGGATCGCCGAGCATGCCGAGGCGCTGGACCAGACCATCTACGGGATCGAGCCGGGCAACGACGGCAACCGGCTGATCATCGACATGATCGACGCCAATGCCTTCGGGCTGGAGGGCTTCGAGGTCAAGGAAAGCTCGGAGCAGGGGATGCTGGCGCAGGTCGGGCGCGCCGACGGTCGCGACGAGCCGGTGGTCTTCCTGGCCTGGGAACCGCACCCGATGAACGCCAATTACGACCTGACCTACCTGACCGGGGGCGACGACTTCTTCGGCCCGGATCTGGGCGGCGCAACGGTCTATACCAACACCCGCGCGGGTTATGTGGCGGAATGCCCGAATGTCGGCAAGCTGCTGGAAAACCTTTCCTTCTCTCTGCAGATGGAGAACGAGATCATGGGGGCGATCCTCGACGAGGGCGAAGACCCCGAAGCGGCGGCGACCGCGTGGCTCTCGGCCAACACAGACGTGCTGGACGGCTGGCTCGAGGGCGTGACGACCAAGGACGGCGGCGAGGCTCTGGCGGCGGTCAAGGGCGCGCTGGAGTAAGCGCCCTGCCGGGGCCGCGGCGCATCTGCATGCCCGGCGGCGGCCCCGGCGATCGGGCGGCACGCCCTGCCGCCCCGGACAGGCACGGGCGGGCCGCATCCTCCGTCATGGCCGCCGCCCGGCTTTGAGGGGCGGGCGTCTTGCCCGAGCGGAGGGCCTTCTTCAGGCCGCACCCGGGCGGCGCGGCTGATCTGCGACGCCCCGCCGAAATCCTGCAACCGCCCTGTCCGCAAGGTGCCGGGCGCGGCGGATGACGCTGTGACAGGTCGCAGGTCAAAGGCGGTATGGCCCGGCGCCACCAGTCCCTTCATGCGCTGTCCCGGGGCCGCGGCTGGCGAGGGCCGCGTCCGGGCGTTCCGCGCCAGCCGCGATGCGGCACAGCTCCCGGGCCTCCCCGGGGTGGTTCCGCATCGCGACCTGATTGCCCTCGGCGGCCACGCTTGCCATTGTAGGCGTGGCGCGATCCGTGTCGCCTCACAACCGAAAACCGAAGGGAGCCACCGCCTTGGACTGGCTGACAGAGCACAAGATCCCCGTGGGCGACGTGGCGGAAGCCTGTTTCGACTGGCTGCAAAAACACGGCGGGGCAGTCTTCGATATCCTGTCCGACGGCATGGAGGCCTTGATCGACGCGATCCTCTGGCTGCTTCAGACCCCGCCGGAACTGGCGGTGGTGGCGGTCTTCGTCGCTGCCGTGGCGGCGCTGCACCGCAGCTGGCAGGTGCCGCTGATGGTGGGGCTGGGCTTTCTCTTCATCCTCAACCAGGGCTACTGGGAAGAGACCACCGAAAGCCTGACGCTGGTGCTGTCGGCCTGCGTGGTCTGCATGGGCCTGGGCGTGCCCATCGGCATCGCCGTGGCGCATCGGCCCAAGCTCTACGCCTTGGTCAGGCCGGTGCTCGACCTGATGCAGACGCTGCCGACCTTCGTCTACCTGATCCCGGCCATCGTCTTCTTCGGCATCGGCATGGTGCCGGGGCTGATCGCCACGGTGATCTTCGTGGTGCCCGCGCCGATCCGGCTGACGCATCTGGGGATTTCCTCGACACCGACGGCGCTGATCGAGGCCGCCGACGCCTTCGGCGCCACCCCCCGGCAGAAGCTGTGGAAGGTGGAGCTGCCAAGCGCGCTGCCGCAGATCATGGCGGGGCTGAACCAGACCATCATGCTGTCGCTGTCGATGGTGGTGATCGCGGCACTGGTCGGCGCCGACGGGCTGGGCGTGCCGGTGGTGCGCGCGCTGAACCGGGTCGACACCGGGCTGGGCTTCGAGGCGGGGCTGATCATCGTCGTCGTCGCCATCATGCTGGACCGCGCCCTGCGGTGGGAGCGGCGCAAATGAGCGCGGTACGCTTCGACAGGGTCTCGATCGTCTTCGGCGATCACCCCGAGCGCGCCCTGCCGCTGGCCGACGCGGGCCAGAGCCGGGCCGAGATCCAGGAGGCGACCGGGCAGGTTCTGGGCGTGCACGATTGCTCTCTGGAGGTGGCCGAGGGCGAGATCCTCGTGCTGATGGGCCTGTCCGGCTCGGGCAAGTCGACGCTGTTGCGGGCGGTGAACGGGCTGAACCCGGTGGTGCGCGGTGCGGTCGCGGTCAGCACCGGCAAGGGCATGACCGATGTCACCCATTGCCCGGCGGCAGAGCTGCGCGCGGTCCGCCAGCAGCGGGTTGCCATGGTGTTCCAGCAGTTCGGGCTGCTGCCCTGGCGGACGGTGGCCGAGAATGTAGGCTTCGGGCTGGAGCTCGCGGGGCAGGGGGCAGTCGCGCGGGCGCGGACGGTGGCCGACCGGCTGGCACAGGTCGGGCTGTCGGACTGGGCCGACCGCAAGGTCAGCGAACTCTCGGGCGGCATGCAGCAGCGTGTGGGGCTGGCGCGGGCCTTTGCCACCGGCGCCCCGATCCTGTTGATGGACGAGCCCTTCTCGGCGCTTGACCCGCTGATCCGCACCCGGCTTCAGGATGAATTGCTGGACCTGCAGCGCGACCTGAAATGCACGATCATCTTCGTCAGCCACGACCTCGACGAGGCCTTCAAGCTGGGCAACCGCATCGCCATCATGGAGGGCGGGCGGATCGTGCAGCAGGGCACCCCGCGCGAGATCTTCTCGGCGCCCTCCAGCGATTACGTGGCGGATTTCGTGGCCAATATGAACCCGCTGGGCGTGCTGACCGCGCGGGACGTGATGGAGCCGGGCAGCGGGGCGCAGCACTGCGACGCCGAAACGCCGGTGCGCGCGGTCATGTCGCTGTTGCAGGAAGGGCCGGTGACGGTGCTGGACAATGGAACCCCCTGCGGCCGCGTCACGGCGGACAGCGTGGTGCGGCGGCTGTCCGGCGCTGCGGAAGGCCCTTCGAAGGGCCTTTGAACGCCCTGCAAGGGCGTTGGAAGCCGCTTCGAAGCGGCTTCGCCCCCTCAGATCATGCGCTTGATGGCGGCGGCATGGGCGGGCGTGGCGCCCAGCGTATCGGCGGCCAGGGCGCGGGCGCCCTCGACCACGTCGCCCTCGACAACCGCATCGATCAGCCCCCAGCCCTGCGCCTCTTCCACCGGAACCCTGCAGCCGGCCATCAGGATCGCCTTGGCCCGCGACGGCCCCACCAGCGCCCGCAGGCGCGCCGGGTCCGAGGGCTGCGGCAGGAAGCCCAGCTTCATCACCGGGTAGAAGACCTTGGCCCCCGGCACCGCGATGCGCAGGTCGCAGGCCAGCGCCATGCCCATGGCGCCGCCCGCCAGCGTGCCGTTCAGCGCGCAGACCGTCAGCCCCGGCAGCGCCGCCAGCGCGCCCGACAGCCGTTCCCAGACATCCGAGGTGGCCAGCCCCGAGGCCGCCGCCTCGAGGTCCATCCCCGCCGAGAAGACCTTGCCCGTGCCGGTCAGCACCAGCGCCCGCGCCTCTTGCGCCTCGCGTGCGATCTCGGCCAACCGTTCCAGCATCTCGGCGGTCAGTGCGTTGGCCTTGTCGGGCCGGTCCAGAACCGCGATCCAGAGGCCCGAGGCCTCCTTCTCCAGCCGGATCACGCGACGCCGACCTGTGCGCGGATGCCCTCGTCGCGCAGGCTGATCTCGTCGCCGAGATAGCCGTCGGCCTCGGATCCGCACATCCAGACAAGTGCCCTGGCGACCCATTCGGGCGGGATATGGTCGGACCAGTCCAGCTGGCTGACCGGGTTTATCCCCGAGGCCTTGATGTCGCGCTGCATCTGCGTGGCCACCGTGCCGGGCGATAGCGAGATCGCCCGGATGCCCTGCGCGCCGTATTCCTTGTGTGCCATCTTGGTCAGCATCATCGCGCCCGCCTTGGAGGCGCAGTAATGCGACCAGGCCTCGACCGGGCCATGCGCCGCGCCCGAGCCGATGGTCAGCAAGGATCCGCCGCCGGCCTCCAGCATCACCGGCAGGGCCGCGCGCATGCCGTGAAAGACCCCCTTGAGGTTGACGTCGATGACCTCTCCCCAGGCGGCGGGGTCGGCTTCGGCCATATGGGCGATGGGCTCGATCGCGCCGGCGTTGTTCACCAGCACGTCCAGCGAGCCATGCGCCTTCAGGCAGTTCTGCACGGCCTGTTCGACCTCCCAGTAGCGGGCGATGTCGCAGGGGATCGCCACGGCCTGAGCGCCGATCTCTCCGGCGAGGTCGGCGATGGCCTCGGCAGAGCGCGCGACCAGCGCCACCTTTGCCCCGGCGCGTGCGAAGGCGCGCGCCGCCTCGGCGCCGATGCCCCGGCTCGCGCCGGTGATCATGACGGTTGTTCCGCTGAGTTCCATGACAGTTTCCTTATGCGTCTCGCCTTCGTGGTAAAGGCAACCTAGTATGGAATCCAGTCCCTTGACCGGTCCCGGAATGGCCGGTCTTCTTGGGGTATTGAATTTGAACCCACAGAAGAGGTGCATTATGCAACGGTTCGCAACAGCCTCGGTCCTGGCCCTGATGGCGGCAGCCGGTCAGGTGCAGGCAGAGGTCACGCCCCAGCAGGTCTGGGACGATTTCGAGGCCTATATGACCGGTTTCGGTTACCAGGTTTCCGCGCGCGAGGTGATGGAGGGCGATACGCTTACCATCGGCGATCTGACCATGGTCGTGCCGGTGCCCGAAGAAGAGGCCACCGTGACCATCACGATGTCCGAGATGACCCTTGCCGATACCGGTGACGGCGCGGTGCGCATCAGCTACCCGGAACAGATGCCGATGACCCTCACCTTCTCGGAGGGTGAGGAAACCGCCGCAGAGCTGGTCTTGGACATGACCCAAAGCGATTTCGACATGGTCGTGTCGGGCGATCCGGGTGATATGCTGTACACCTTCTCGGCCACCTCGATCGGGCTGAAGCTGGCAGAGATCATGGCGGAGGGCGAGCAGATCCCGTCGGACCTCTTCGACGTGACCTTCGACATGGGGCCGATGGAAGGCACGCAGCACATGCTGATCGAGGACGGCCTGCGCAAGATCACGCAGGACGTCACGCTGGGCGATCTGGCCTATTCGCTGATGTTCGACGATCCCGAAAGCGAGGATGCGGGCAGCATGTCGGGCCGCTTCACCGGCCTCGCCTCCTCGGGCACGACCGAGATCCCCGAGGAGGCGGATTTCGCCGATCCGACGGCGCTGTTCACCGCCGGGCTGATGATGGATGTGGTGATGTCGCACACCGGCGGCGAGAACCAGTTCAAGGTGACGGAACGCTCGGGCACGACCGAGGGCGCCTTCTCCTCGACCGGCGGTGAGCTGGGCGTGGCGATGAACGCCGACAGCCTGACCTACGCGATCTCGGCCTCGGGCCAGACGGTCGCGGTCTCGGGCCCCGAACTGCCGCTGCCGATCAATGCGGAACTGGGGGAGCTGGGCTTCTCGCTGACCATGCCGCTGTCGGAATCCGACACGCCGGTGCCGGCGGCGATCTCGGTCCTGCTGGGCGAGTTCGCCATGTCGGACATGCTGTGGAACATCTTCGACCCGCAGCAGGCGCTGCCGCGCGACCCGGCGACCGTGGCGATCAACCTCGAGGCCGAGGTGACGCCCAAGGTCAACCTCCTCGACCCCGAGGCCATGGAGGAAATCGGGCGCTCGGGCGAGATGCCGGGCGAGTTGCACAGCCTCAAGCTGACCGATCTCGTGGTCGACGCCGCGGGCGGCAAGATCATCGGGTCGGGCGACTTCACCTTCGACAACACCGACCTGGAAACCTTCGACGGCCTGCCGCGGCCGAAGGGCGAGGTGAACCTCGACATCTCCGGCGCCAACGGTCTGATCGACAAGCTGATCGCCATGGGGCTGATGCAGGAACAGGACGCGATGGGCGCCCGGATGATGCTGGGCATGTTCACCGTGCCGGGCGCAGAGCCGGACACCGCAAGCTCGAAGATCGAGATCAACGAGCAGGGCCACGTTCTGGCGAACGGCCAGCGCATCAAGTAAGCTTTTGTGAAACCGAAAGAAAAGGGCGGCCCCGCGGGTCCGCCCTTTTCCTTTTTGCATCTCTTCCGGCATTTCGGTCCCCAGGGGACAGTCGCTGCGCGCCTGTACGAGAGGCGCTGCCTCTCGTGCTCTCCGAGGTATTTTCGGACCAAAGAAGACCGAAAGGCGCTTTGTCGGCCTGTTGCGACGCCAGCCGGGTTGGCCGGGTCAGACCCGCAGTGCCGGAAGCCCCACGCCGGTGGATTCGAAGCCGCCGTCCACGGCGACAATCTGCCCGGTGACATAAGAGGCCTTCTCTGAACACAGGAAGACGATGACCTGCGCCAGCTCGTCCTCCGAACCGTAGCGGTTCAGCGGGATCGCATCGTGATAGGCCTTGATGATCTCGGGCGAATGCACCGCCATCGACAGCTTTGTCTTGACCGGCCCGGGCGCCACGCAGTTCACCCGAATGCCGTATTCGCCGAACTCCGCCGCGAATTGCTTGGTCAGCTGGATCACCGCCGCCTTCGAGGTGCCATAGGCCACTCGCAGGGTGGAGGCGCGCAGCCCGCTGATCGAGGCGATGTTCAGCACCGCGCCCCGGGTCTCTTTCAGCGCCTCCGCGCAGGCCTGCGTGCAGAGGAAGACGCCGTCGAGGTTGGTCTCCATCACCCGGCGCCACATGGTGAAATCGTGATCCGCCACCGGGCCGAATTCCGCCACGCCCGCGTTGTTGACCAGCGCGTCGATGCGGCCCGACCAGTCCAGCGTCTCGCGCACCATGGCGTTCACGTCCTGCGGGTTCGACACGTCGCGCACCACCGGCAGGACGTTCTGCCGCTCGCCCGCGACCTTGGCCAGCTCTTCGCCGTCGCGGTCCAGCATTGCCACCTGCCAGCCCTCTTTCAGGAATAGGTCCGTGGTGGCCAGCCCGATGCCGCGCGCGGCCCCGGTGACGATTGCGCATTTGGTCATGATCTACTCTCCCGGTTTCCGTCGCGGTGACATGTCACAGCTTGGGCGTGAAGGGAAGACGCTGGACGCTGCGGATGATGTGCCGTGAGGCCGCGTTGCATCGGGTATTGCGACAGGGCAGCAGCGCAGGCCAAGCCCTGGAACGCAGAGGCCTCCCGGGCCCCCGGTTTCTTCTGTCCGGAAATATCCCGGGGGAGCGCAGCGGGGGCAGAGCCCCCTCCGCCCGTGCCGCGGATCGCTAGCCGCGCATCAGGTCCGGCAGGTCGCCTGTCAACCCCGCCGCCTCGCGGATCACGCCGCGGCGCAGGCCGGGCAGGGCGCCAAGCGCCGCCATGCCCAGGTCGCGGCCCATGCGCACCAGCGGGTTGTCGTTGGAAAACAGGCGGTTGAACAGGTCGGTCGAGGCCGCCAGCGTGGCCGTGTCGAATCGGCGCCAGCTTTCGTACCGCGCCAGAACGGCGGGGGCGGCGATGTCCTCGCCGCGCCGCTGGGCATGGCTCAGTACATGGGCCAGCGCCGCCACGTCGCGCAGGCCGGCGTTCAGCCCCTGGCCCGCGATGGGGTGCATGCCGTGCGCCGCGTCGCCCACCAGCGCAAGGCGCTCGGCGACCAGCGCATTGGCCAGCGTCAGGCCCAGCGGATAGGTGAAGCGCGCACCGGCCAGCGAGATCTCTCCGAGGAAATCGCCGAAGCGGGGGCGCAGCACCTCGAGGTATTGCGCGTCCGGCAGGGCGTTGATCGCCCTGGCGCGGGCCTCGGTCTCGGCCCAGACGATAGAGCTGCGGTTGCCGGTCAGCGGCAGGATCGCCAGCGGCCCCGGCGGCAGGAACAGCTGATGCGCCACACCGCCATGCGGCTTGTCATGCGCGATGGCGCAGACCAGCGCGGTCTGGCCGTAGCCCCAGCCGGTGCGCCTTATCCCTGCGCGCTGCGCCACGCCGCTTTGCCGCCCGTCGGCGCCGACCAGCAGGCGGCCCGTGATCCGCGTGCCGTCCTCCAGCGTGACCGAGGCGCCCTCGGGTGCGGTTGACTGCGCGGTGACGCGCGCGCCGCCGCGATGGCTCACCAGCGGCTCTGCCTCCATCGCCTCCAGCAGGGCGCGGCGCAGGAAGCGGTCCTCGACCATGTAGCCCATCGGGCCTTCCTCGATCTCGGCCGAATCGAAATGCAGGCCGAGGAAGACCTCCGCCTCGCCGACGCGCCCGTCGGTCACCTTGATCTCGCGCATCGGCTGGGCGTTCCCGGCCAGCCCGTCCCACAGGCCCAGCCCCGCCAGCATCCGCTGCGAGGCCAGCGCCAGCGCGTAGGAACGTCCGTCGAAGGCGTCCTCCGACCGGGTGGTGGCGGGCAGCGCGTCCAGCACCGCCGAGGACAGGCCCGCCTGCGCGGCGGCGAGGGCAAGGGCGGGGCCGTTCAGGCCGCCGCCCACGATGATCAGGTCGTGTTCCATGGCGCGCAATATGAAGCGCCGGGCGGGATTGTCCATGCGCCCCGCTGCCGCTACCGTCCGCCGCGACGACCCGGGTACAGCCGACAGGACAGGGCACCCGGACAGGATAGGTCCGCCCGAACCCGGGACGGGCAAAGGCGACGCAAGACAGAGGGGCGAAGGCGATGGCAGACTGGACGACAATGAGCGCGGCGGACCTGGGGCGTGGCATCGGCGCGGGCGAGATCGACCCGGTTGCGCTGACCGAAACCTATCTCGACGCGATCCGGGCCCATGCCTTCGCGCCCCGCATCTATGCCCGCCTGACCGAAGATCGGGCGCTGGCAGAGGCCGAGGCCGCCCGCGACCGCGCGCGGCTGGGGCTGCGCCGGGGGGTGCTGGACGGCGTGCCGATAAGCTGGAAGGATCTCTACGACACCGCCGGGGTGGCGACAGAGTCGGGCTCTGCGCTGCTGAAGGGGCGCGTGCCCGCGCGCGACGCCGAGGTGCTGCGCAACGCCACGCAGGCGGGGCTGGTCTGCCTTGGCAAGACGCATATGTCGGAACTGGCCTTCTCGGGGCTGGGCCTGAACCCGGTCACGGCCACCTCGCCCTGCGTGAACGACCATGACGCGGCGCCGGGCGGCTCGTCCTCCGGGGCCGCCGCCTCTGTGGCCTTTGGCCTGGCGCCCGCCGGGATCGGGTCGGACACTGGCGGTTCGGTGCGCCTGCCCGCCTGCTGGAACGACCTCGTGGGGCTGAAGACCACCGTGGGCCGCCTGCCTCTGACCGGCGTGGTGCCGCTGATCACCAGTTTCGACACTGTCGGGCCGCTGTGCCGGACGGTCGAGGATGCCGCGCTTCTGCTTGGCGCGCTCGAAGGCGCCCCGGCGCCCGATCTGCGCAATCCGCGCCCGGTGAAAGGCCTGCGCCTCGGCGCGCTTCAGACCGTTGTGCTGGACGCCATGGAAGAGGTGCCCGCCCGCGCCTATCGCGCCGCGCTGGAGCGTCTGGAAGGCGAGGGGGCCGTGATCGTGCCCTTCGATTTCCCCGAGATCGAGGCGCCGATGGACGCATCCGGCATGCTCTACAGCGTCGAGGCCTGGGCCACCTGGCGCGAGGCCATCGAGGCCGATCCGCAGGCGATGTTCCAGCCCATCCGCGAGCGTTTCGAGCTGGGCAAGACGCCCGCCGCCGCCGATTTCGTCGCCGCGTGGAAGCGGCTGGAAGAGGTCCGGCTGATCTGGGCCGAACGCACGGCGGGCTTTGACGCGGTGATCGTGCCGACCGCCCCGAATCTGCCGCCCAAGGTCGAGATGCTGATGCAGCTGGGCGAGACCTTCGCCAAGGCCAACCTGCTGACGCTGCGCAACACGCGCCTTGGCAACCTGCTGGGCGGGGCCATCGTGCATCTTCCCAGCGACACGCCAAGCTGCGGCGTCTCGCTCATGGCGCCGCCCATGGCCGAGCATCGCGTGCTGCGGCTGGCGGCGGAGGTCGAATCCACCGTGCGGGGCGTTGCGTAAACCTTTTCACGCATTGCGACTTTCCCGCCACATCCGCCGTCAAGGGTCTGAGGATTCTGGACAGATGCCCCCCATATTTCGTATCCTCCCGGAAAGCGGGGCGCCCATGATCCCGCATCCAGAGGCAGTCCATCCATGTTCCCCGAGCGGTTCTCGAACCTACCGGCCTATGCGTTCCCGCGTCTGCGGGCCTTGCTCGACCCGCATCCCGCGGGTGGTCCGGTCTTGCACATGTCCATCGGCGAGCCGAAGCACCCCTTCCCCGACTGGGTCGGGCCGGTCATGGCCGAGCACGCCGCCGACTTCGGGCGCTATCCGCCGAACGAGGGCACGCCCGGCCTGCGCGGGGCGATCTGCGGCTGGCTGAACCGCCGCTACGGCGTGACGCTGGACCCCGAGCGCCAGGTCATGGCGCTGAACGGCACGCGCGAGGGGCTGTACAACGCCGGCATGGCGCTGATCCCCGAGACCAAGAACGGCCAGCGCCCGGTCGTGCTGATGCCCAACCCCTTCTATCAGGTCTACATGATCTCGGCGATTTCCGTGGGGGCCGAGCCGGTCTTTGTCCCCGCCACCGCCGAGACCGGGCACCTGCCGGATTTCTCGTCGGTCGCGCCCGAGGTGCTGGCGCGCACGGCGATGGTCTATCTCTGCTCGCCCGCGAACCCGCAGGGTGTCATGGCGAGCGCCGAGTACTGGGCCGACCTGCTGGCGCTGGCGGAGAAGCACGACTTCCGCATCGTCGCCGATGAATGCTATTCCGAGGTCTACCGTGACGCCGCGCCGGTGGGCGCGCTGCAGGTGGCCGCGAAGACGGGCGCCGACCCCGAGCGGGTGCTGGCCTTTCATTCGCTGTCCAAGCGGTCGAACCTGCCGGGCCTGCGCTCGGGCTTCGTCGCGGGCGGACCCGAGAGCATCGCGCGCATGAAGCAGTTGCGCGCCTATTCCGGCGCGCCGCTGCCGCTGCCGGTGCAGCATGTGTCGGAACGGCTGTGGGGCGAGGAAGAGCACGTCGCCGCCAGCCGCGCGCTCTACGCGGCGAAATACGCGCTGGCGGACGAGATCCTGGGGCATGTCCCCGGCTACATGAGCCCGCAGGCGGGCATGTTCCTCTGGCTGCCGGTGCCCGACGGCGAGGCGGCGACCCTGAAGCTCTGGCAGGAAACCGGCGTGCGGGTGCTGCCCGGCGCCTACCTGTCCAAGGCGCAGCCCTCGGGCACGCCGGGCGCGGGATACATCCGGGTCGCCCTCGTGGCGCCCTTTGACGAGACCAAGGCAGGACTGACGGCGATCAGGGACTGCTTGTTTGCATAACTAGAAGAAACGGTGAGGCGAGGCATGGCATCATATCAGGCACGGGGGCGCGATCCCCTTTTCGACAGCGACACGGCGGCGACGCTGGAACGGCGCGGGCGCGAACTGGTGGGTGTCGGGCTGGTGATCGTCGGGCTGATCGTCTCGGCGATGATCGCCTCCTACTCGCCCGATGACCCCAGCTTCCTCTCGGCCACGGATGCGCCGGTGCAGAACTGGATGGGGCGCATGGGCGCCTATATCGCCGCGCCGCTCTTCATGATCGTGGGCGCCGGCGCCTGGGCGCTGGCGGCGGTCTTCCTGACATGGGGCGGGCGGTTGATCCTGCACCGGGGGCAGGGCCGCGCCATGACCTGCCTGATCTTCGCCCCCATCTGGGTTGCCCTCTGCTCGGTCTATGCCTCGGGCCTGACGGAAGGCGCCGAGTGGGGCCACAACTTCGGCATGGGCGGCCTCTTCGGCGACATGATGATGGGGTCGATCATCGGCATCCTGCCGTTCTCTGCCGGTCTCGGGCTGAAGCTGGCCCAGCTGTTCCTGGGGCTGGGTATCCTTGGCCTTGGCGCCTTCGTGCTGGGCTTTACCCGCCCCGAACTGAAGGCGATCGGGCGCTTCGGCCTGATCGGGCTTCTGGTCAGCTACGCAACCTTCGTGCGCATCGCCGGGCGCTCTGCCTCGGGTGCCATGAGCGGTGCCATGACCGGCGCACAGCGGCTTCAGGCCGCCCAGCAAGAGCGCCGCGCCCGCCGCATGGCAGAGGCCGAGGCCGCCGCGCAAGAGGCGATGCCCATGGCCGCGCCTGCGCCGCTGGTCGCGACCCGCGTGCGCCGCGCCGATCCGCTGCCCGCCGCGCCGGTCTACGAGGAGGACGAGGACGACTATATCTTCGAGGATGACGCGGTCTTTGACGAACCCGCCGTCCCCGCGCAGCCCGAGAAGGGCGGGTTCCTGTCGCGGATGCCCGCGCTGATCCGCCGCGCCGATCCGATGCCAGAGCCGGAACTGGTCACCCGCGAGGTCGCGCACGACATCGACGCTCCGGGCGAGGATCGCATCCGCGCCAAGATCGCCAAGGCGGTCAGCGCGCGCGGCAAGCCGGTGGCCGTGCCCGGTGTGCAGAAGCGCCCCGACCCGACGAAGCCGCTGACCAAGGGGCGCGGCCACGGGCCGCAGCCGCTGATCTTCAAGCCGCAGACGCGCGGCCTGCCGCCAGAGCCGCCTCTGACCGCCGCCGCCCGCACGCTGCCGCCGGAGCCGCCGCTGACGGCGCATCACGCCGCGCCCATGGCCGCAGGCGTCGCGACGGATGCGCTGACCGCCACCCGCGGCCTTGTCCGGGCGCCCGAACCGCAGGGCGCCATGCCGCGCTTTGCCGAACCGCGCCATGCCGAACCGCGTCATGTCGAGCCGCAGCAGACCATGCCCCGCTTTGCGGAGCCGCGTGCTGCCGAACCGCAGGCCCCCGTCGCGCAGGCGCCCGTGGCGCAGCCGATGCCGGAGCCGGAAGAGGCATGGCAGGACGATGCCGCCTTCGCCGAGATGCGCGATTTCGACGACTACGGTGACGACGACCGCGACGATGACCGCTACGACGACCAGCAGGACGACCGGGCCGAGGCCTGGCAGGCCGAGGACAGCGCCGCGTGGTCGACCGAGAGCGTCGGAACATGGTCGGACGACGATTTCGGCGAGGCGGAGGAAGCCACGATCCTCGACCACTCCACCCCCGCGCCCACGCCGATCCACCGCGCCGCCCCCGCGATGCCCGAGCCGAAGAAGGTCGTGCAGCAGCCGGTGCGCAAGCCGGTGCAACTGTCGACCCGCGCCAAGCTGGAAGCACAGCCCGACCTGTCCTTCGAGGACCGGCAAGTGGACTACGAGCTTCCGCCGCTGTCGCTGCTGATGTCGCCCGACCAGGTGACGCGTCACATCCTGTCCGACGAGGCGCTGGAAGAAAACGCCCGGATGCTCGAATCCGTGCTCGACGACTACGGCGTGAAGGGCGAGATCGTCTCTGTCCGCCCCGGTCCCGTCGTCACCATGTACGAGCTGGAACCGGCGCCGGGCTTGAAGGCCAGCCGCGTCATCGGCCTTGCCGACGACATCGCGCGCTCGATGTCGGCGCTGTCGGCGCGCGTCTCGACCGTGCCGGGCCGCTCGGTGATCGGTATCGAACTGCCCAACGACAACCGCGAGATGGTCTGCTTCCGCGAGATCCTCGCGGGCCGCGAATTCGGTGACGGCAATCACAAGCTGCCGCTGGCCCTGGGCAAGAACATCGGCGGCGATCCGGTCGTTGCGAACCTTGCCAAGATGCCCCACCTGCTGATCGCGGGCACCACCGGTTCGGGCAAGTCGGTGGCGATCAACACCATGATCCTGTCGCTCTTGTACAAGCTGACGCCCGAGGATCTGCGGCTGGTCATGATCGACCCCAAGATGCTGGAACTGTCGGTCTATGACGGCATCCCGCACCTGCTGTCCCCCGTCGTCACCGACCCCAAGAAGGCCGTCGTGGCGCTGAAGTGGGTCGTGGGCGAGATGGAAGACCGCTATCGCAAGATGTCCAAGATGGGCGTGCGCAACATCGACGGCTACAACGGCCGCGTCGCCGACGCGCTGTCCAAGAACGAGATGTTCGAGCGCACGGTTCAGACCGGTTTCGACGACGAGACCGGCGAGCCGGTCTTCGAGACGGAACAGATCGAGCCGAAGAAGATGCCCTATATCGTCGTCATCGTCGACGAGATGGCCGACCTGATGATGGTGGCGGGCAAGGAGATCGAGGCCTGCATCCAGCGTCTTGCGCAGATGGCACGCGCCTCGGGCATCCACCTTGTCATGGCCACGCAGCGGCCCTCGGTCGACGTCATCACCGGCACGATCAAGGCGAACTTCCCGACCCGGATTTCCTTCCAGGTGACCTCGAAGATCGACAGCCGGACCATCCTCGGCGAGATGGGGGCAGAGCAGCTTCTGGGCATGGGCGACATGCTTTACATGGCGGGCGGGTCGCGGATCACGCGCTGCCACGGCCCCTTCGTGTCGGACGAAGAGGTCGAGGAGATCGTCAACCACCTCAAGGCCTTCGGTCCGCCGGACTATGTCTCGGGCGTGGTGCAGGGGCCGGACGACGAGAAGGCCGACAATATCGACGCGGTGCTGGGCCTGAACACCGGCGGCAACACCGGCGGCGAGGACGCGCTCTACGATCAGGCGGTGGCGATCGTCATCAAGGACCGCAAGTGTTCGACCTCTTACATCCAGCGCAAGCTGGGCATCGGCTACAACAAGGCAGCGCGCCTCGTCGAGCAGATGGAGGAGGAGGGCGTCGTCTCTGCCGCGAACCACGTCGGCAAGCGCGAGATCCTCGTGCCCGAGCAACAGTAGGGCCGGCTGCCGGACCCGCGCGGCGGCAGCGCCGCTGAAGCATCGTGCTGTCATGCGCCGGGCCGGGGGGTGACCTTGGCCCGGCGCTTTCGTATCGGCGCGTGCGGGCAGGGGGGCGGCGCAGGGCTGCGCTGCAGGCCGGGGGCCTACCGATTCGACGCTCTGGGCGTGGACGGCGACGGCGCAAGAGGCCTGCGGCTGAAGCGCCGGGCCTGCTATCCGGTCATGGTGTCGGAGGGAGAGGGGATCGTGCGCCTGCCTGACAGTCTGCCGCAGCCATGGATCGCTTGCCAAGGGCCGGATGCAACGCGGCGTCGGTGCTGGCGGCGGCTGGCGCGACGGGGCTGGCGAAAAGCTGGCGACTGGACGGGCTGGCGAAAAGCTGGCGTGCTGGCTTGCAAAAATGCTGGCTTGCTAGGGAGCGAGGAGTTTGCTGGCTTGCGAAAGGCTGGCTGGCGTCGTCCGATGACATGAAGATAGGGCAGGCCTTCCGGGGTTGCAAGGAAAAATTACGTAAAATCAAATACTTGAGTTGGCTTGTCGGGTATTGCGAGGAAAGTGTTTTTGTCAGGTTTCCGCAGGCCTGCCCCGGCGGGCGGGCCTGACCCGCATTCTGCCTCTCGCGGCCCCTTGCCGGTGGCCCGCGCCGGGCCGATCCGACCTTGCCATGGAACGCTCTGTCGCCCTCGCGCGTTGCCTCCACGATCGCACCGCGTGAAACAGCCCCTGTCGCGGACGTGATAGGGCCGGAGCGCCGCAGCCCCGCTTGGGGGTTGATCGGCCCCGATCCGCCACCGATATGGGGTTCCATGCGGCTGATATCGCATATCAAGGCCCGCCGTGGCACAGTGACCACGACACGATCAGGAAGGACCGACATGATCCGCAAGACCCTCGCCGCACTGGCCCTGACCCTGCTTGCGCTGCCCGCGCAGGCGCAGCAGCTCTCGCTGGGCGAGATCTCGAAGTATCTCAACTCTATCCAGTCGGCAGTCGGCACCTTCACTCAGATCAACGCCGATGGCACGATCTCGACCGGCGAGATTTCCATCAAGCGTCCGGGCAAGGTGCGTTTCGACTACAATCCGCCAGAGCGGGCGCTGGTCATGGCCTCTGCGGGCGCGGTCTATATCCTCGACCGCAAGCTGGGCGCTACCGCCGACACCTATCCGCTGAACCAGACGCCGCTGTCGATCATCCTCGACCGCAACGTGGACCTGACCCGTGCCGGCATGGTCACCGCGCATCAGTACGACGGCACCGCGACGGTGGTCACCGCCCAGGACCCCAAGCGGCCGGAATACGGGTCGATCCAGCTGAAGTTCACCGGCAGCCCGGTGGAACTGCGCCAGTGGGTGATCACCGACGGGGACGGCACGAAGACGACCGTGGTGCTGGGCGGGCTTCAGCAGAAAGACCTGCCGAACCGGCTTTTCTACATCGACCCGGAGCTTGAGAAGCTGCGGAACTGAGCCCTGCGACGATTGCGCAAAGCGTCCGGCCCCTGCCGGGCGCTTTTTTATGGGAAGGCCCCGGCAAGGCGGGGAGAAGGCCGCGCCCGGAGGCACCCACAAGACAGGCAGGCGGTCCCTGGGACCTGCCAAAGACGAAAAGGGGGGGCCTGAGGCCCCCCGCTCGCAATCGACAGCACAGCGCCTCAGCGCGCGTGCCGACAGCTTTTCAACTGCTGCTCGTAAACCAGCGCGCGGTTGCCGACTTCCGAGGATACGCGCAGGAGCCATGCCTTGGAATTGTAGCTGCCGCGCCGGAAGCCCGTCCGCCCCTCGTGATAGGCAAGGTAGTGGTTGCGCGCGTCCGCCATCGGGATGCCAAGCTCACGGTTCGACTGCGCCATGTACCAGCCCATGAAATCGGTCGCGTCCCGGATGTCGTCCCGTCGCGCCCGGCGCTGCCCCTCGGAGGCGAGGTATTCCTTCCACGTCCCGTCGAGCGCCTGGCTGTAGCCGAAGGCCGAGCTTTGCCGGCCCTGGGGAATCACGCCAAGCGAGAAGCGCAGGGGGGTGCGCGCATCGCTGATGAATTTGCTTTCCTGGTAGATCGTGGCCATCTGCACATGCACCGGGACGCCCCACTTGCGTTCGGTCCCGCGGAAGGCCCGGTAGTAGCCGGGGCGCTGCTGCAGGATCGAACAGGCGTTGTCGAGGTTGTCCGGTGACGTGCCAGATCCGCCGCCGCCGCCACAGGAGCCGGCCAGCAAAAGGATCGTAATGGCGCGAAGGAGTCTGCTCATATGCCTCTCGCGTCTGTTGTTTTGTTATGTCTTTCCGCCTATTTTAACCGATCCCGCGCGATGTGGAAATCACATTTCAGGGGCGGGCGGAAACCCGCATTGACGGTCGGGCCGCCCTGCGACACAAACGCCGAAAGCACTGTTGGAAAGCGCTTCACAGAGTGTTTCCGGCGAAAATAGGGCAAGAGTTGGACTTACAGCCCCGGTCGACGGTAGGATCGGGACTGTAAAAGGGAAAGTACATGCTTCGTACGCGCGCAAAATATCATCTGGGCCAGGTTGTCCGGCACCGCAAACACCCCTTCCGGGGGGTGGTCTTCGACGTGGATCCGGAATTCAACAACACCGAGGAATGGTACGAGGCAATCCCCGAGGACAGCCGCCCGATCAAGGACCAGCCCTTTTACCATCTGCTGGCGGAAAACGAGCAGAGCTTCTACGTGGCCTATGTCTCCGAGCAGAACCTCGTGGCGGATTATTCCGGCGAACCGGTGGATCACCCGGACATTCCCGACCTCTTCGGCGCCTTCGAGGACGGCAGCTACGCGCTGCACTTCCAGATGAACTGAGCCGGCCCCGACCCGGCCAGAACGGGTGGCTGCGGTCTGAAGGCATGCGAACCGGTCCGCCCGCGGCGCGGGAACGGTCGACAGGCGACCGTACGAGAGGCTCTGCCTCTCGTGCTCTCCGAGGTATTTCGTAACCAGAGAAGGGCAGCCCGCGCCCGCTCTTCTTTGGTCTCCAAATACCTTGGGGGGCGAGCGCAGCGAGCGGGGGCAAAGCCCCCAGCCGGTCGCCTGCCAAGGGCAGGCGAAACCGCAGGAACCGGCTAGAGAGCCATCCGCAGGGCGTCCAGAAACCCCGTGACCTGCTCCTCGGTCGTTGACCAGTCGCAAACCAGCCGCCCGGCCACCACGTCCCCGGGCGCGCCGCTGTCGAAGAAATGCACCACGCCGCGCGCCTTGAGCGCCTCGTGCACGCGCACCGGCAGGCGAATGAACAGCATATTGGCATGGCTCGGGTTGATCACCTCGACCCCGGCGGCCTCGATCCCGGCGCGCAGCCTGTCGCAGCGTGCGTTGGCCTGGGCGGCGAGGGCGTGCCACAGGTCGTCCTCCAGCAGCGCCGCCATCTGCGCGGCCATGTAGCGGCCCTTGGAATAGAGATGCCCGCCGCGCTTGATCCGATAGGCCATCTCCTCGGCGCGGCTGCCGTCGCGCAGCACCACCGCCTCGACATCCATGGCGCCCACCTTCGTGCCGCCGAAGACGACCGCCTCGGCCCCCAGTGCCTCTGCCATGGCCTTGGGGCTGCAGCTCAGCCTGGCGCAGGCCATGGCCAGGCGCGCGCCGTCCAGATGCACCGGCAGGCCGTGTTCGCGCGCCACCGCGCCAAGCGCCGACAGTTCGTCCAGCGTGTAGACATTGCCCATCTCGGTTACATTGGTCACCGAGACCGCCGCCCGCTTCGGTCCGTGGACGCCGCGGTTGCCCTCGGCGGCCAGCGCCGTCCGCAGGGTCTTGGGGGTCATCACATCGCCGCCGCGCACCAGCGTCAGCCGCGCGCCGCCGGTGTAGAACTCGGGCGCGTTGCATTCGTCCTCGTGCACATGCGCCACCTCGGAGCAGAAGACCGTGCCATAGGGCGGGCAGAGCACCGAGAGCGCCAGCGCATTGGCCGCCGTGCCGGAGGCCACCAGGAAGACCCGCGCCTCGGGCCAGCCGAAGATCTCGCGAAAGCGCGCCTCGACAGCAGCGGTCTCGGGGTCGGCCCCATAGCTGGGCATGGCGCCGGTGTTCACGCGGGCGAGCGCGGCGAGGATCTGCGGCGGGACCGGGGCGCAATTGTCGGATGCGAAGGACAGGCTCATCCCGTGGGCTCCTCTATGATGTGGTCTTCCCAGTCGTCATCATCGACCTCGAATTCCGCCACCGTACGGTGCAGCATCGAGACGCCCGCCTCGTGGACGCTGTCCTGCGTGCCGGTCAGCAGCGGGTGCCAGTCGGGCAGGCTCTGCCCGGTCCAGAGCCGCTTGTAGGCGCAGGTTTCGGGCATCCAGTAGAGATTTTCGCCGATGTTCGAGGGCTTCAGCACGATGCATTCGGGCACGAACTGGTGGCGGATCGGGTATTGTGCGCAGCGGCATGTGGTGTCGTCGAACAGCCGGCAGGCGACGCGGGTCAGTGCGACTTCGCCGGTTTCCTCGTCCTCCAGCTTGTTCAGGCAGCATTTGCCGCAGCCGTCGCAGAGCGCTTCCCATTCCGGGCGCGACATCTTCGTCAGGGGCTTCTTTTCCCAGAAGCGGGGGGCGAGGCCGTCGCGGGGGATGGGGTCGGAGCTCATGCCCCGAGCCTTAGCGAAGCGCAGGCCGAAGGACAATCCGCCCGCGCCAAAGCGGGCTGCACGCGGGACGGCAGGCCGCTACGGGGTTTCCGGTGGCGGGGGTCCTGACGGCCCGCATCCGGGGCCGTGTCAGGGGTTTTGCTGGCGAAGGCCGGCCGTTGCCGGGGGCAGATCCGCGGGGCCTAGAGCGCCGAGAGGATCTGCCGGGCGCGGGCGCAATCGGCATCCATCTGCGCGATCAGCGCATCGAGGCTGTCGAACTTCTCTTCCGGGCGCAGGTAGTCGACCAGCGCGACCGACAGGGTGCTGCCGTAGAGATCGCCGGTGAAGTCGAAGAGGAAGGTCTCGATATTCGCGCTGTTCTCACCGAACATGGGCCGCACCCCGATCGAGGCGGCGCCCTGGTAGCTGCCCTTGTGCGGGCCGTCGCGGACCTCGACCAAGGCCGCATAGACGCCCAGTCTTGGCGGGTGCAGCCCGTCGATGGACATGTTCGCGGTGGGAAAGCCCAGCACCCGCCCGCGTTGCTCGCCGCCGATCACCTGCCCGTCGATGCGGTGCCAGTGGCCCAGTTGCAGGGCCGCGTCGCGGGGGCGCCCCTCGGTCAGCGCCGCGCGGATCGCGGTCGAAGAGACCTCTTGCCCGCCGGTTTCCAGCAGCTCGGCCACGGTCACGCCGAATCCCATCTCTTCGCCGAAGGCCTGAAGATCCGCCACCGATCCGGCGCGGCCCTGGCCAAAGCAGAAATCGGCGCCCACGACCACATGCACCAGCCCCAGCCCGTCGCGGATGACATTGGCGGCGAAGGCGCGCGGCGTCAGAGAGGCCAGCGCGGTGTTGAAGTTCAGCTGGTACAGGTGCTCGACGCCCAGCTTTTCCAGCCGCGCGGCGCGGGTCTCGGCGCTCATCAGGCGGAAGGGCGGGGCCTCGGGGGCGAAATACTCGCGCGGGTGCGGCTCGAAGGTCAGCACGCCCAGCGGGGCGGCGGGGGCGGCGTTGCGGGCAAGGTCGATGACCGCCTGATGGCCCAGATGCACGCCGTCGAAGTTGCCGATGGCGACGCTGGCACCCCGATCCTCGGGCCTGACATATTGGTAGTCTCGAACGATGCGCATGGCAGCGGATTAGCTTGGACGGGCACGGGCCGCAAGGCGCCTTCAGGTCTTCACGCGCTCTCCGAAGATGGCAGAGCCGACACGCACATGGGTCGCCCCCAGCGCGATGGCCTCTTCGAAGTCGCCGCTCATGCCCATGGACAGACCGCTCAGCCCGTTGCGCGCGGCGATCTTGCCCAGCAGGGCAAAGTGCAGCGAGGGCGTTTCCTCGACCGGGGGAATGCACATCAGCCCCCTGACCGGCAGATCCAGCGCGCGGCATTCGGCGATGAAATCATCCGCCTCGGCGGGCAGGATCCCGGCCTTCTGGTCTTCTTCGCCGGTGTTCACCTGGATGAAGAGGTCGGGGCAGCTGCCCAGTTCCTGCGCGAGTCGCGCGATGGCCTGCGCCAGCTTGGGCCGGTCGACCGAGTGGATCACGTCGAACAGCTCCATCGCCTGACGGGCCTTGTTCGATTGCAGGGGACCGACCAGATGCAGCGCGACGCCCTCGAAGCGCGCCTTGAAGTCGGGCCACTTGCCCGCCGCCTCCTGCACGCGGTTCTCGCCGAAGACGCGCTGGCCCTCGGCCAGCACCGCCTCGACCCGCTCCAGCGGCTGGACCTTGCTGATCGCCACCAGCGTCACCCCGGACGGATCGCGGTCCGCCTCCCTGCAGGCCTTTTCGATACGGGTGCGGATGTCGGTCAGTCCCAAGGGTCGTCTCCCCATGCTGCGATGAAGGGGGCCAGGTCGGCCTCGTATTTGCGCCAGGCCTCGCGGCGTCCGGCATGAATAGGCTGGCGCACCTGCGCCAGGCTCAGGGTCTTCACCGCGCCCCTGGCCTTGTGGAAGTCGAGACAGGCGTCCTCCCACTCCAGCCCGGCGGCGGCGATCAGGGCGCGGGCCTGCGATTCGGGATCGCTGACCAGATCCTCGTAGCGGATCTCGAACAGGCGATCACCCAGGCGCGGGCGCCACCAGTCGATGTTCTCGCGGAATCGCTTGATGGTCTCTGCGATGGCGGCAAGGTCGGTGGCATAGCGGTGCGTGCCAAGCGCGAAATGGTTGCGGTAGATCGACAGGGCGATGTCGCGCGGATCGCGGTGGACGACGATCAGCCGTGCCTCGGGCATGGCGCGGGCGATGTAGCCGTAGACCAGGTGTGACTGGATCGACTTGTCGGTGACGACGCCGGGCGCGGTGCCGGTGTCGCGCCGCACCAGGCGGGTGTAACGGTCGGCATAGGCGCCCAGCTCTTCCGCGCCGAGGCTGGCCAGTGGCTTCGCCCGCGCGGCGGGGCCGAAGGCGGCCACGGCCTGCGACAGCGCGTGCCCCATCTCTCCGCCCGCGCGGGCGCCGCTGTGGGCGGCAATGATCTGTTCCACCAGCGTGGTGCCCGACCGTGGCAGGCCGGTGACGAAGACGGGCCGCTGGGGCAGGGGGGCAACGGGGCTGCTGTAGTCGGGGGCGTCCTGCGCCGCCCGGAAAGCCCGCCATTCCGCGTCGCGGGCAGGGGCATCGAAGGGCGCAAGGCGTCCCTGCGCGGCATTGGCGGGGCGCAGGAAGGCAAAGACCTTGTCGGTCTGCCCCGAATCCTCGGACACCTTGGCCAGGGCAAAGCCCAGATGCATGCGCCCGTGATCGTTCAGCCGCTTGTCGGGCCAGAAGGACCGCATCTGCCGCACCAGCGCATCGCCCCTGGGCAGCTTGGTGACGGTCGAGAGCATGCGGTAAAGTTCCAGCGCCTGCGGATTCTGGCGGATCAGCCTGCGCAGGATCTTCTCGGCGCCCTCGAAATCGCCGGTGTTCTGAAGATACAGCGCCTTGGCCGCCCGGGGGCCGATGTCCTTGGGGTTAAGCGCGATGAGTCGGTCGTAAAGCGCGACAACCTCGGCCGTGTCGCCGCGACGGCTGTGCGCGGTGATCGCCGCCGTCAGCACGGCGGGCTCATCGGGCTTCTTGTGCAGGGCTTCGGTCAGGGCGGCGATCTGGGCCTCTGTCTCGCCGCGCATCTCGGCCACGCGCGAGAGGTGGAAATGCACCTCGGCGGCGCCCCGTGTCGCTTCCAGCAGCGCGGTCAGCAGCGGCTCTGCCCGGTCGGGCTGGCCGGATTGCAGGAAGGCCAGGGCCTTCT
Source organism: Ponticoccus sp. (in: a-proteobacteria) (assembly GCF_048381735.1). NCBI lineage: Bacteria > Pseudomonadati > Pseudomonadota > Alphaproteobacteria > Rhodobacterales > Roseobacteraceae > Ponticoccus > Ponticoccus sp. (in: a-proteobacteria). Next base: position 116,628 of record NZ_JBLXGL010000003.1, on the reverse strand, counting down.
GAAACGCTGGGCGGATTTCCTGGGGGGTCATGGCGGCCTCGGGCATGTGCCGGGCCGTTGAACCAAAAGAAAAGAGCGGACGCAAGCGCCCGCTCTTCCCTAAGCCGAATGGCTGATGTCCTTAGAAGGACATTGCCAGACCCAGCGACCAGGTGTCTTCGTAGTCGACGCCCGGTGCGGAGAATTCGCCGGCACCGTAGCCGAACTGACCGACGAGACCGCCGCCGAAGTCGTAGTTGGCGACCAGGCCGTAACCCGAGGAGTCACCGCCGTCCCAGTCGTACTCGCCGTAGTTGGCGGCGAGGGTCAGGGCGTTCATGGTGTATGCAACGCCAACACCCCAGTGGCTGCCGTCGTCCAGGCCGCCCGACGAGTCGTCGGACATCTTGGAGTAGTTCAGCACAGCCTGCAGGCCGTTGTCGAAGGTGGTTGCAACGCTGACACCCAGCTCGCTGTCGTAGCCGAGAACGTCTTCGTCAACCTGGATGTAACCCAGGCCGAGGGCCAGGTTCAGGCCAGCCAGGTCGGCGTTGTACGACACACCAACTGCATAGGACGGGTCGAAGTTCTTGAAGCGGTCCGGCGAGGTCGAGACCGACATGGTGAACGCGTCGAAGGTGTAGTCGAAGCGGATTTCCTGACCACCGTAGAACTCGTCGAAGTTGCTGTGGCCGTTCCAGCCCGGGTGCACGGTTTCGTCGTCGTTGATCGAGCCGCCGGCCAGGTTGGTTTCGGTCAGGCGAGCGTCGAACGCGGAGTCGGTGTCACCAACGGTCAGACGGGCTGCGCCGTATGCCAGGAAGATGGTGGCGTCGGGCAGGCGAGCTGCGTCATCGACGTTCGGATCCGGGTTGCCGGTCTCGTCCAGATCGATGCTTGCACCGAAGGTCAGGCCGTTGTCGGCTTCGCCGGTCATCGAGAAGGTCACGTCGATGTCGGTGAAGACCTGCGTTTCGGACAGGTCGCCGGTGTACGCGTCGCCGGAGCCGTTTTCGTTCTGGACGAGGCCCAGCTCGGCGGAGCCGGTGATGGTCACTTCGGCAGCTGCTGCACCCGCGACGGCAACCAGTGCGGTGGTCGCAAACAGGATGTTTTTCATTGTTTCCCTCATGTGTTCAAAGGCACGTACCAAGCCGGTGTTCCGACCTTGATGCGGTTTCTATGCGCTTCACGGCCCCGCCTTTGCAACCCGTCCGAAAATCCATGCCTCAACAACCGGATCAGTGATGCGCAATTGTCACAAGGCCTTTGCCAGACGGCTCTTTTATCGGGGATTCCCGCGGGAATGGGGCGGTCAATGGTCTCTTGCCGCCATGGCGCCCCGCTTGTATGCAGGGTTCCGAACGATCCGAGGTGGGAGAGGGTGACATGCGCATTTCGCGACTCGTAACCGGCACGGCGCTGGTGATGGTGCTGGCGGTGACGGCGGGGTGCGGAAACCGGGCCGGACAGCCCGTGGAAACCCCCAGCGCCAATGAAATCCTCGACGAGATCGATATCGAGAAGGGCCGTCGCGCCCGCTCGCGGTCCACGATCTGGGATCTTTTCCGGGCCCGCGAAGACGCCGGTCAGGTCGGCGCGGTCAACAAGTACATCTGGAACGCCTCGCTCGAAACGCTCGATTTCCTGCCGGTGCAGTCGGTCGATCCCTTCACCGGGGTCATCACCACCGGCTATGGCACGCCTCCGGGCGGCGGTCGGGCCTATCGCGCGACGATCTACGTCAGCGACCCGGCGCTGGATGCCCGCTCTTTGAACATTGCGCTGATGACCAACGCGGGCCCCGCGCCCGAGGCGACGGTGCGCGCCATCGAGGACGCGATCCTGACCCGTGCCCGCCAGCTGCGCGCGCAGGACGGTCGGATCTGAGGCGCCGAATTCTTCCAAAGAATTCGTCCCGTTTTCCTTGCAGGAAAACGCCCCCCTCAATCAGCCGTGCGGTCAGTCGCGCGGCGGAAGCGGGGGCGTGTCGGCCAGTCGCATGACCCAGTCCACCTGTTTCGGCAGGCAGAGCCGCTGCAGGTCGTAGTGTTCCTGCGCGAAGGCGCGGGCCGTCCGGCCCAGCCCTGCGCGCGCCTCCGGATCGTCAAGCAGCGCGGACAGCCGCTCGGTCAGTGCCTCGGTGTCGAAGAAATCGACCATCCAGCCGGTTTCGCCCTCTGACATGACCTCGCGCACCGGGTCGGTGTCGCTGGCGAGGATCGCGCAGCCCGCGCTCATTGCCTCCAGCAGGGACCAGGACAGGACGAAGGGGTAGGTCAGGTAGACATGCGCGCTGCTGACCTGCAGCATCGCGAGGAATCGCGCGTAGGGCACGCGGCCCAGGAAGTGCACGCGGTCCCAGTGCGGCGTGGGGATTCGGCCCCGCACCTCGTCGATGAAGATCTGCTTCCAGGTCTGCCCCTTCGGCGGCCGCGCCCCGTAAGAGGTGTCATCCCCGCCCAGCAGCACAACATGCGCGTTTGGCCGCCGCTTCAGGATGCCGGGCAGCGCCCGCATGAAGATGTGGTAACCCCGGTAGGGTTCGAGGTTGCGGTTGATGAAGGTGATGACCTCGTCGTCGCGGCTCAGCACCCTGCCGTCGTCGAGCGCAAGGCGGGCCTGCGGGTCGGGGCGCACCTGATCGGTGTCGATGCCGTCATGGGCGACGGTGATTCGATTCTGCCAGTCCGCCGGGAAGGTCGAGGCCTGGAAGCGGGTGGGCGAGATACCCGCGTCCATAACCTCTTCGTGCAGGCGATTGTTGAGGTTCTTCAGCCGGATGCGCAGCCCGTCGATGTCCGGCGTGCGGCTGGGAAACTCGGGGTCGAAGTTCAGGAAGGGCTGTTGCGACAGGTGGTAAAGTTCGCAGTACAGGCCCAGCCGCGCCTTGGGCCAGACGTCCTTCAGAAACAGGCTTTCGCCCCAGCCGTGGTGGGCGCAGATGACATCCGGCTCGAACCCCTGCTGTTTCAGCGCCATGGCGCCCTGGTAGCAGGAGGTGCCGCGCAAGAGCTTGGTTTCGAAATCCGACAGCCAGGGGTGGATGCCCTGCGTGCTGGCGCCGCGAATGGCGTAGGGCACGATCTGCACGCCTTTCCAGCGTTGCGGTTCCTTGACCTTGCAGGTGAGGGCCACGACCTGATGGCCAAGGGCCACAAGCGCGGGCGCCAGGTGCTTGTATTGGCCGGGAAAATTCTGGTGGATCAGGAGGATCTTCATGGGCGCCCTTTCCGCTGGTCCCGGGACTCTTGCCACGGCGGAGGCGGGCGGGCCAAGGGGGAGGGTGCCCATCCGGCCCGGGGTGCGGCAGCGATGCCAGACCGCCGGGGCGAGCTGGCGCGGCCCCTGTCTGCGGCGCGGCCTTTCAGGAATGCAGGGGGACAGGTGGCTCGCCCCGGCCCGGGGCGGGGCGGCCCCGGGAAAGGGGCGAACGGAAAAGCCGGGCCCTCGCGCTTCGGCGCCAGCCCGGCTTGCGGCAATATGCTGGGCGGCGGGCCGCGGCCCGCGCCGGGGTCACGCGTCGTCGCCCTTGGGCGGCAGGGCCTCGGCCAGTTCCTCGAAGGCCTGCCCGCTGGCGACAAGGCAGGTGACGCCGTTTGTCATGGTCACCGTGATGGTCCAGGACCCCGAGTCGGGAGAGGCGAAGACCTCCATCACCGCATTGTTGGAGCCGAGCCCCATGCTTTGCCGCGTCTCGCCGTATTTCGTGGCCAGACGTTCCACCACCGTGTCGCGCGGGGCGCAGTGGCGCATCGCCTGCTGGGCCTCCACAAGGGTTGCGGCGCCCAGCAGGATGCCCGCCGAGAGCATCCCCAGTTTCGCCAACTTGTCCGTCATCGTTGTCACCCTTCGGCTTGTACCGGTCGATGCGCCGCTTTGCGGGCCGGGCCGGTACGGATTGGGTCCTCTCAGATCCCCGGACGCCGGCCTTGTTGTCAGGCCCCGCGCCCCGGCCCGTTCTGAGCCATGCAGGCATCCTCATGCCGGGTCGCCTACCAGCCGGTTAACGCTGCGCGCGTTGCCTAAAATTCGCAGTATTTACCCTCTTCGCGGGCTCCCGAAGTCGGGCGAAAGGCGCTGACACCCTGCGCGGGTCCCCCGCGCCCGAACGATTCTTCTGCACTGCGGCAATTTGGGCTTGAACTTTCCGGCAAGAAATGTGCATTTCATGCGCAATATTGTTGCGCATGGAGACTCGCATGGACATGGCCATCCGCCCCTACCGTTCCGTTCTCTACATCCCCAGCTCGCGAGAGCGGGCGCTGGAGAAAGCGCGCTCTTTGCCCGTGGACGCGGTGATCTTCGACCTTGAAGACGCGGTTGCCCCTGCGGAAAAGCCTGCCGCCCGGGACACTCTTAAGGCGGCGCTGGCGCAGTCCTATGGCAACCGGGTGCGGATCGTGCGGATCAACGGGCTGGACACCGAGTGGGGCGAGGCCGATGCCCGCGCCGCCGACGCCATGGACTGCGATGCCGTGCTGCTGCCCAAGGTCGAAAGCGCCGCGGATCTCGATGCGCTGGCCGCGCTGACCTCGAAGCCGCTCTGGGCGATGATGGAGACGCCGAAGGGCATGCTTGCCGCCGCCGAGATCGCCGCCCACCCGAGGCTTGCGGGCTTCGTCATGGGCACCAATGACCTTGCGAAAGAGCTGAACGCGCGCTTCCGCGCCGACCGCCTGCCGATGATGCCGGGGATCGGCCTGTGCCTGCTGGCCGCCAAGGCGCATGGCGTGGTCATCGTCGACGGTGTCTACAACGCCTTCAAGGATGCCGAGGGCCTGCGCGCCGAATGTGAACAGGGCCGCGACATGGGCATGGACGGCAAGACGCTGATCCACCCGGCGCAGGTCGAGGTGGCCAATGCGGCCTTTGCGCCGTCCGGGGCAGAAATCGACCTCGCCCGCCGCCAGATCGCGGCTTTCGAGACCGCCGAGAAAGAAGGGCAGGGGGTCGCCGTCGTCGATGGCAAGATCGTCGAGAACCTGCATGTCGAGACCGCCCGCAGGATGCTATCCAGGGCAGAGGCCATTGCCGCGCTTGCGCAATAGGGTCTTTGTGGACGGGGTTAACATGAGGGATCGCCAATGCTGCTTCTGATTCTCGGTGTCGCGCTCTGGTGGGCGGCGCATCTGTTCAAACGGGTTGCCCCGGGCTTTCGCCAGCCCATGGGCGACAAGGGCAAGGGGATGGTGGCGCTGGCGCTTGTGGCCTCTGTCCTGCTGATGATCTTCGGCTACCGCATGGCCGAGGGCGCCTTTTTCTGGGGCCGGCACCCCGCAACCGTGGGCATCAACAACCTGATGATGGTGGCCGCGCTCTATTTCACCTCGCCGGGGCCTGCGAAGGGCGCACTGTTCTACCGGATGCGCCACCCGATGCTGACCGGCTTCCTGATCTGGACGCTGGCGCATCTGCTGGTGAACGGCGACGTGCCGTCCTTTGTCCTGTTCGGCGGGCTGGGCCTTTGGGCCGTGGTCGAGATGGCGGTGATCAACCGCGCCGAACCCGGCTGGGTGCCGCCTGCCAAGGGGGCGATCAAGAAGGACGCGATCTTCCTTGCCGCCTCGCTTGTGCTGCTTTTCGTCATCGGCATGATCCACGGCTTTCTCGGATATCAGGCCTTCGGCTAAACGACTGGAAAAACTATGAAACTTTACCGCTTCCTCTCCGAGGACGACACCTCGGCCTTCTGTCACAAGGTCACCGCGGCGCTGAACAAGGGCTGGACCCTTTACGGAGAGCCCACCTACGCCTTCGACGCCGCCAATGGCGTGATGCGCTGCGGGCAGGCCGTGGTGAAAGAGCTCGAGGGCACCTACACCCCCGAGATCAAGCTGGGAGAGCAGTGATGAAGACCAATCCGGGCCGCTTCTTCGAGGATTACAGTCTCGGTCAGGTGCTGGAGCACGCCGTGCCGCGCACCGTCTCTGGCGGAGAGCGGGCGCTGTACCATGCGCTCTACCCGGCGCGGCATGCGCTGTATTCCTCGGATGCCTTTGCGCAGGCCTGCGGGCTGAAGGCTGCGCCGATCGACGATCTTGCCGCCTTTCACGTGGTCTTCGGCAAGACCGTGCCGGACGTGTCGCTGAACGCCGTGGCCAACCTCGGCTATGCCGAGGGGCGCTGGCTGGCGCCGGTCTGGCCGGGGGACACGCTGCGGTCGGTGTCCGAGGTGATCGGGCTGAAGCAGAACTCGAACGGCAAGACCGGGGTGGTCTGGGTCCGCACCCGTGGCCTGAACCAGCATGACGCGGTGGTGATGGAATATTGCCGCTGGGTGATGGTGCGCAAGAAGGACGCGGACGCCCCCGCGCCCGAGACGGTGGTGCCGGATCTGAAGACGGTGCTGGCGCCCGGGGATCTGGTGATCCCCGAGGGGCTGGATTTCACCGGCTACGACTTCACGCTGGCCGGAGAGCCGCACCGCTGGGGCGACTACGAGATCGGCGAGACCATCGACCACGTCGACGGCGTGACCGTCGAGGAGGCCGAGCACATGCTCGCCACGCGGCTTTGGCAGAACACCGCCAAGGTGCACTTCGACCTGACCTTCCGCCCCGAGGGGCGGCTGATCTATGGCGGGCATGTGATCTCGATGGCCCGCGCGCTGTCCTTCAACGGGCTGGCCAATGCGCAGATGATCGTCGGCCTGAACGGCGGCGCCCATGCCAATCCCTGCTTTGCGGGGGACACGGTGAAGGCCTGGACAGAGGTGCTGGACAAGGCCGAGACCGCGGCGCCCGGCGTCGGGGCAATCCGCCTGCGGCTGGTGGCCACGAAGGGCGGAGAGCCCTTTGTCCTGAAGGGCGACGACGGGCGCTACAGCCCCGAGGTGCTGCTGGATCTGGACTACTGGGCGCTGATGCCGCTGTAGGCCGGGAGGGGGTGCGCAAGGGGCATCCCCCGCACCTGTGACATTTCCGTGGTCGGCTCGTTAACCATTGCGTAGAATATGCGACAGGGGAGAGATTCGACGCATACAAAACTGGGGGTGCTCTTGATGAGCCTGAACCTGCCGCAAACCTCCGACGAGGTTCTCTGTCTTCCCGATGGGGACATTCCGAACACCATCCGCTCTCTGGCCGACCGCCGTGCGCTCTCTGGGCTTATGGGCAAGCTGCACCGCGATCTCGGCTCGCAGGACGACGCGCTGAAACGCAAGGCCAAGGCCGCGCTGCGCAAGATGGGCTTCCCCGAGGATTGAGAGCCGGCGGGCCATTGCCCGACCGAATCCGTCATGATCACCCCCCGCCGATGGCAAACCGGCGGGAGTCTGCTTTGGCGCCGAATGTGTGATCACGCCGACGGAGGGTGTGATCACAACGCGACGATTTTCGCGAATTGCGCCCAAAAACCGCGCCGCAGTGCCGCACCCACGGGTGACAGTGGTGTAAAAAGCGATAGAACGACACCAACGGACCCCAACCCAGGATATCCTCATGGCTGATGTGAACCGGGGCAATCGCCCGCTTTCTCCCTTCATGATCGGGCAGTACTACCGCCCGCAGATGACCTCCATGTCTTCAATCATGGTGCGCATCACCGGGCTGATCACGCTGGGCGTTGCCGTGCTGCTGGCCATCTGGCTGCTTGCGGCGGCCTCCTCGGACGAGGCCTTCGCGCTGGTCGACGGCCTGCTGCTCAGCCTTCTGGGCAACCTCGTGCTGTTCATCGGGTCGTGGGCGATCTGGTACCACATGCTGGGACGGTTGCGGCACGTGATCTGGGACTTCGGATATTGCCTCGACGTCGAGACCTCCGAGTACATGGGCTGGGGCATGTTCATCGGCGCCACGCTGCTGGCGCTCTTCACGGCAATCGCGATCTGAAGGGGGTCATCATGCGTTATCTGACAGACCGCAAGCGGGCCACCGGCCTCGGTGCCTCGGGGCAGGGCACCCAACACCACTACCAGATGCTGATCTCGTCGATCCTGATGGTCGTGGTCGTACCGCTTTTCGTCATTACCTTCGGCGCCGGCATGGGCGGCACCCGCGAAGAGGTCATCGCCTACTTCTCGCGGCCCTGGCCCGCCATCGTCACCGGCCTTGGCATGGTCGTGATCCTCAACCACGTGAAGAACGAGGCGCATGAGGCGATCGAGGACTACATGCACGGCATGGCAGAGCGCTTCGCGCTGATCGCCACCTCGGCGCTGACCTATACGCTGATGGCCATGGGGCTGTTCGCCCTCGTGAAAATCGCCCTCTGACGCGCGACAGGAAAGAACCACTATGACTGCTTCATACGAATACGAGACGCATGATTATGACGTCGTGGTCGTGGGTGCCGGCGGCGCCGGGCTGCGCGCGACGCTGGGCATGGCCGAGCAGGGCCTGCGCACGGCCTGCGTGACCAAGGTCTTCCCGACGCGCTCGCATACCGTCGCGGCACAGGGCGGCATCGCCGCCTCGCTGTCGAACATGGGGCCCGACAACTGGCAGTGGCACATGTACGACACCGTCAAGGGGTCCGACTGGCTGGGCGACACCGACGCCATGGAATACCTCGCCCGCGAGGCGCCCAAGGCGGTCTACGAGCTGGAGCACTACGGCGTGCCGTTCAGCCGCACCGAAGAGGGCAAGATCTACCAGCGGCCCTTCGGCGGCCACACCACCGAGTTCGGTGAAGGCCCCCCGGTGCAGCGCACCTGCGCCGCCGCCGACCGCACCGGCCACGCCATCCTGCACACGCTGTATGGCCAGTCGCTGAAGCAGAAGGCCGAGTTCTACGTCGAATACTTCGCCATCGACCTGCTGATGGAGGACGGCGTCTGCAAGGGCGTCCTGTGCTGGAAGCTGGACGACGGCACGATGCATGTCTTCAACGCCAAGATGGTCGTTCTGGCCACCGGCGGTTACGGGCGTGCCTATTTCTCCGCCACCTCGGCGCACACCTGCACCGGCGACGGCGGCGGCATGGTGGCCCGCGCCGGTCTGCCGCTTCAGGACATGGAATTCGTGCAGTTCCACCCGACCGGCATCTACGGTTCCGGCTGCCTGATCACCGAAGGCGCGCGGGGCGAGGGCGGCTACCTGACGAACTCCGAGGGCGAGCGCTTCATGGAACGCTATGCGCCGACCTACAAGGACCTCGCGCCGCGTGACTATGTCAGCCGCTCCATGACCATGGAGATCCGCGAGGGCCGGGGCGTTGGCAAGGACGGCGACCACATCCACCTGAACCTCTCGCACCTGCCCGCCGAGGCGCTGGCAGAGCGCCTGCCGGGAATCTCGGAATCGGCCAAGATCTTCGCGGGCGTCGACGTGACCAAGGAACCGATCCCGGTCCTGCCCACCGTGCACTACAACATGGGCGGCATCCCGACGAACTACTGGGGCGAGGTGCTGAACCCGACCGAGGACAACCCGACCGCCATCGTGCCGGGCCTGATGGCCGTGGGTGAGGCAGGCTGTGCGTCGGTGCACGGCGCCAACCGCCTTGGGTCGAACTCGTTGATCGACCTCGTCGTCTTCGGCCGCGCCGCCGCGATCCGCGCCGGCCAGGTGGTTGACCGCGAAGGCGCGGTGCCGGTGGCGCCCAAGGGCGAGATCGACAAGGCCTTCGCCCGCTTCGACGGCCTGCGCCATGCCGAGGGCGGCGTGCCCACGGCAGAGCTGCGTCTGGAGATGCAGAAGACCATGCAGCGCGACGCCGCCGTCTTCCGCACCGCCGAGACCATGGCCGAGGGTGTCGAGGCGATGACCGCCATCGCCGCAAAGATGGACGACCTGAAGGTCACCGACCGCAGCCTCGTCTGGAACTCGGACCTGATGGAAACGCTGGAACTGACGAACCTGATGCCCAACGCCTTGGCGACCATCGTCGGCGCCGAGGCGCGCAAGGAATCGCGCGGCGCCCATGCGCACGAGGACTTCTCGGAGCGGGACGACGAGAACTGGCGTGTCCACACCGTTGCCCGTGTCGATGGAAACAACGTCGCGCTGAGCTATCGTCCTGTCATCGTCGATCCGTTGACGAACGAGGAACAGGGCGGGATTTCGTTGCAGAAGATCGCCCCGAAAGCGAGGACTTTCTGATGACGAAGACCCTGATTGCAGCCGCCGCCCTGACCGCCGCCTCTGCCCTTCCGGCACTGGCGAACGGCTATGGCACCGTATCCCAGACCTGCTACGCAGAGGCCGAGGCCAATGCCTACAGCGGGTCGAAATACGGCTATCAGGTGCGCTACAATCAGATCCTTCAGGACTGCATGGCGCGCGGCACGCACCGCGCGCCGTTGCGGCAGAAGCCCGTGAACCTCGTCCACGTTCCGTTGCCCGGCTGCGTGCCGGGCGCGCCGAAGATGTACAGGGGCACGCTCTATTGCTTGAACTGACCGCATGCCACAGGGCCTGCCCGGGGCGTCGGGGGGCATCCACATGACCCCCGAGCTTCGCCGCGCCCTGCGGCGTGAAGGACTGGTCGCGGTGCGCAACCGCGAAGGGGCGGACCATCTGCGCGGCTACGGCTTTGCGCCCGATGTCGTCGTGGATGTGGGTGTCCACAGGGGCACGCCGCATCTCTACGATGCCTTTCCGAACACAAAATTCGTGCTGGTCGACCCCCGGGCGGAGGTGGCGGAAGACCTGTCAACCGCGCCCGCCGACTATGACTTTCATGCCTGCGCCGCCGGTCCCGCGGCGGGCCGGATGGACTTGCGGATACCGGTGACGAAGCACGGCACCGACGGCGCCATGGCGGGCTTCCGCGAGATCGCTGGCCCGATGGCGCGGCGGGTGCAATCGGTCGAAACCCGCTCGGTCGAGGTGCGGACTTTGGACCAGATCATGCAGGCCTACCCGGGCCGTGTCGGCCTGAAGATCGACACCGAAGGCTTCGAGCTGGACGTCCTTCAGGGCGCGCCCGAGACGCTTGCCCGGACCGAGTTTGCCATTCTGGAACTGTCGCTCAGCCAGCGGTTCGAGGGGGTGGCGCCGCCCAGCCGGGTGATCGCGGCCCTTGCTGCGGCGGGGCTGGAATTCCGCGATGTCCTGTCGCTGCCCGGGGACGGGCGCGGCGGTGCCGCACCGCGTTACGTCGATGCTCTGTTTGCAAGGTGGCCTTCATGAAAAAAGCCCTTCTTCTGATCCTCGCGCTTGGCGCCTGTACGGCCCAGTCGCAGGATACCATCGCCCGCGAGGCGGCCCGGTCCACCGTCAATCGCGTGGTGGTCGAGCGCTTCCCCGGCGTGCCGGTGCAGCCCGCCATCGACTGCGTGATCGACAATGCCTCTGCCCAGCAGATCTATGCGCTGGCCGTGGACACGGTCGGAGGGCCCACGGAAAGCTCGATCCAGATCGTTTCCGAGATCGCGGCCCGGCCCGAGACGCTGTCCTGCCTTGCCAACCGCGGGTTGCCCGCGCTGCTTCAGGGGGCGCTCCGGTGACCCCTTCGACCCCCGCCCCAGCCCGTTTCGTCAAGAACACCCCAGCCAGGAGGTAGACTCATGGTCCAATTCACTCTCCCCAAGAATTCCCGCATCCGCACGGGCAAGACCTGGCCGAAGCCGGACGGCGCGACCAACGTCCGCAAGTTCCAGATCTATCGCTGGAACCCCGACGACGGCGACAACCCGCGGGTGGATACCTATTTCCTCGATATGGACGCCTGCGGCCCGATGGTTCTGGACGCGCTCATCAAGATCAAGAACGAGGTCGACCCGACGCTGACCTTCCGCCGGTCCTGCCGCGAGGGGATCTGCGGATCCTGCGCGATGAACATCGACGGGATCAACACGCTGGCCTGCATCTACGGCCTCGACGAGGTCGAGACCGAGACCGTCAAGATCTACCCGCTGCCGCACATGCCGGTGGTCAAGGACCTGATCCCGGACCTGACGCATTTCTATGCCCAGCACGCCAGCATCATGCCCTGGCTGGAAACCAAGACCAACCGCCCGGCGAAAGAGTGGAAGCAGTCCATCGAGGACCGCAAGAAGCTGGACGGCCTTTATGAATGCGTGATGTGCGCCTCCTGCTCGACCGCTTGCCCCAGCTACTGGTGGAACGGCGACCGCTACCTTGGACCCGCAGCCCTGCTGCACGCCTACCGCTGGATCATCGATTCGCGTGACGAGGCGACGGGTGAGCGGCTGAACAACGTCGAAGACCCGTTCAAGCTGTACCGCTGCCACACCATCATGAACTGCGCCAAGACCTGCCCGAAGGGGCTGAACCCCGCAGAGGCGATCGCGAACATCAAGCAGATGCTGGTGGAACGCGCGCACTGACAGGGGACGATCGATGTGCCCGCAAAAGCCCGGAGGCGCCAAAAGCGTCTCCGGGTTTTTTCGTGCGTGGAGGCATTACATCGCGCCTCCGGCACCGGGCGAAAGCGCATAGGTCCCGTGGTGCCGGGGCGCCCGAAACCGGCTGCCGGGATGGCGGCTTGCGGGGGGCATGCGGCGCGGGCAGGGGGGCGTCCTGACCTGCGCCGGGCGTCCTGAGAGGGGGTGACGCAGCGTCCGCTTTGCACTGCGCGCAAGGCGAGATTGCGTCTTTCTGCGGTGCAGCGAAAGAGAGCCGGGACTATCTGTCAGGCAGGGAGGGGAGACGCCAGACGGAAAGGCACCCCGATGCAAGAGCAAAAGAAAATCACCGCGCAGGAAGCCCTTCGGATTCTCGAAGACAGCCTGTCCTATTTCACCCCCGAAGCCCGCAAGCCCTCGACCGCGCCGGTCTACGAAGACCTGCCCGTCGCCGCCTGAGGGCCTTGCCGACGGACCGGATACGCTGGCCGGGACTTGTCAGTCCCGGCGCATGCGACAGGTCTGCGCTATGTTAGTACTTGTCGGGCTGATCGCGGCCTTCATCCTGGTGGCGGTGTTTTCCAATCGCCGGACCCGCTTGTGCCGCTGGCGCGAGCAAAGGGGGCAGAGCGGCAGCCAGTGGATGTGCATCCATTGCGGCGCGCGTGTCGATGGCCAGAAGGCCACCCCGCCCGACGCCTGCTTTCGAAACGACGGCTGAGGCCACTGCGGGCAAAACGCGCCCTGCAGGGACGGGCCTCAGGCGGCCGCCACCTGCCTTGCAGAGATGACCGAGCCGAAAGAGCGCTCGAACCAGCGGTGCGACATGTCGGGCGTGATCCCGGCGGCCCGCGCCACCCTGGCCTGCGCCTCGGGCGTGAATTCCCACAGACCGACGCTTATCCGCGCGCGCGCTGCGCCCGCGCTGCCCAGCACCTCGGGTGAAGAGCCGATGCGGCGGTAGATGCGCACCATGCGCGCGTCGAAGACGCCGACGTAATGCGCCACGCCGAATTGCTGCATGACCTCGCCCCCCGCCAGCATCAGCGCCGCCGCGACGCCGGGCTTCGCGCCCCGGGCAAGGCAGAAGCGGGTGCATTCCCAGATCACCGGGCTGGAAATACGGGTGCCCCCCGTCAGCTGCGCAAAGTGGTCGTTGACCATGGTCCGCCCGGTTGTCGGCAGCAGCCGCATCGACCCGCCATGTGTGCCATCGGCCTCTTCCCAGATGACATACAGCGGATTTTCGGCGTCGTATTCGTCGCGCTCGAACCCGGCCTCGTCGACCGTGACGTCCCAGCCGAGGCGTGTCTTGAACTGGTCGGCGCGGTCGCGGAACATGCCGTCGCGGAGATGCGGGAAGAGGGGCAGGTCGTGTCCGTAGATGTAGCGGATCATGGGGGGCTCCCGTCAGTGGATATGTGACGGGTCCAGATTTTCGCCTCGACGGTTAACGGAAGCGAACCGGGGCGCGCGCTGGTCCTACCGCGGGTTTACCCTGCGGGGTTCAGACCATGATCACACCCCGGCTGAGCGCCCGCGCGACGGCATGTGTCGTGTTCAAGGCCCCCAGCTTGTGCCGCGCGCTTTCGACGTAGACCCGCAGCGTATGTTCGGAAATCGACAGCGTGTCCGCCGCCTGCGCCCGGCTGTAGCCCACCGCCAGCAGCGTCATCGCCTCGATCTCTCGCGGCGACAGCGGCTGCGCGGCCTCTGGCCGGCGGCCCGGTTCGAACTCCAGCGCCTTCTGGTTGAAGAAATGCGCCAGCAGGATCAGGTCGCGGCGGTTCCCCTCTGTGAAGCTCTGCCAGTCGTCGTCGCCGCAGGAGTGGTTGAGCGAGAAGATCGCGAATTGTCCGTTCGGCCCCCGGATCGGAATGGAATACCCCTGATTGCCGACACCGTGCGCGATGGCGTCCTGTATAAAGGCCCGGGCGGCGCGGCTTGACCAGTCCAGCCGTTTCCAGTCGACCGGGTGAAAGCGCTGGTAGCAGCCGATCACCACCGGATCGACGCGCAGATAGCCCTTTTCGACGTAGCGATTGACCCATTCGATGTCATAGGTGCCGCAGCCGTATTGCTGCCCATTGGCATTGACCCAGTGGTAGACGATATTGTCGGCCCCCAGCCGGTCGCGCAGGTCCTCGATGGCGCCTTGCAGGTCGCTCAGGCTTTCAGCGGACTCCAGCCGCTCGATCAGCCCGTCCAGGCGAACTGTCGTCCCCAACAAACCCAAGCCGCTTACCCTCCGCCAGAGACGCAAGCTCTGCCTGAGCGACCAAGCCCGCATCGTCCAGTTGTGCCGCCAGGGACGGCAGTCCGTTGGACCGCGCGAAGGTTTTCAGATCCGCCAATACGTCCAGTATCCAGTCATGTCCCATGGCAAGCCTCGTCTACAGATGGTTAACGAACGATTAACTCAACTATAGCATGCCGCGCTTCCGGGTCGTATTCGCGGAATCTTACTCCCCCAAAATGGCGGGGGGACGATCCGGCAAGCCCCTGATGCGGCTTCGGCCATCCCCCGGACACGAAGACGCCCGCGTCGCCGGGGGCGATTCGCGGGCGTCCATGAGTGTCGCGACAGTTTACGTCTTCGCGTCTTACTTCTTCGCGTCCAGCGCATCTTCCAGCGTGCGCAGGCCGGTCTTCGGGGCCTGCACCAGCACCGCCATGTTGCCGGGCTTGTGCTCGTTGTTCAGCATCTTGGTATGCGCCGCCGGGATCTCTGCCCAGGGGAAGACCTCGGACATGCAGGGGTCGAGGCGCCGCTCGATCATCAGCCGGTTGGCCGAGGCCGCCTGTTGCAGGTTGGCGAAGTGCGAGCCCTGCAGGCGCTTCTGGTGCATCCACATGTAGCGCACGTCGAAGGTGCAGTTGAAGCCGCTGGTGCCCGCGCAGATCACGACCATGCCGCCCTTCTTCACCACGAGGGCAGAGACCGGGAAGGTCGCTTCGCCCGGGTGTTCGAAGACCATGTCGACGTTGTTGCCCTTGCCGGTGATGTCCCAGATCGCCTTGCCGAACTTGCGCGCCTCTTTCAGCCACGCGTTGTATTCCGGCGAATTCACCGTGGGCAGCTGACCCCAGCAGTTGAAGTCCTTGCGGTTGATGACACCCTTGGCGCCCTGATCCATCACGAACTGGCGCTTGCTCTCGTCCGAGATCACGCCGATGGCGTTGGCGCCCGCCGTGTTCGCCAGCTGGATCGCGTAAGAGCCAAGGCCACCCGAGGCACCCCAGACCAGCACGTTCTGGCCGGGGCGCAGTTCGTGCGGCTGGTGGCCGAAGAGCATCCGGTAGGCGGTGGCCAGCGTCAGCGTATAGCAGGCGGCCTCTTCCCAGGTCAGGTGCTTGGGACGCGGCATCAGCTGCTGCGCCTGCACCTTGGTGAACTGCGCGAAAGAGCCGTCGCCGGTCTCGTAGCCCCAGATCCGCTGGCTGGGCGAGAACATCGGGTCGCCGCCGTTGCAGTGCTCGTCGTCGCCGTCGTCCTGGTTGCAGTGGATCACGACCTCGTCGCCCACCTTCCAGTTCTTGACCTTGTCACCGACGGCCCAGACGATGCCCGAGGCATCGGAACCGGCGATGTGGAAATCCTGCCCGTGCACGTCGAAGGGGCTGATCGGCACCCCCTTGCCGGCCCAGACGCCGTTGTAGTTCACGCCGGCGGCCATCACCAGAACAAGGACCTCGTGGCTGTCGATGGTCCATGTATCGACAACTTCCTGCTGGAACGAGGTTTCGGGGTCGCCGTGGCGCTCGCGGCGGATCGCCCAAGCGTACATCTTCTTGGGGACGTAGCCCATCGGCGGCATTTCACCGATCTCGTAGAGGTCTTTTTCCGGCGCGTCGTACTGGGCGATGCCCGTTTGCGTGTCCAGTGCCATGGCGGCCTCCTGCTTGAACCAACCTTTGAATGTGATGCGGCTCCGCAGCGCGGATTCGCGGGTTGACCCATCGAATACGCGGGCTTGCGCAACATTGCAACCATCCGAACGTCTAGTTTGTAATTTTATGACCGAGCGGATGCAGAAAATCCTTTGCGTGCGCAGCAGAGTTTACGCTTCAGGCGACCGCCGGGCCGGGAAGAGATGCGCGATGGAGCGGGCGTAGAAGCCCGCAAGCGCCTGTTTTTCAGGGGCGACCGCCAGCAGGCCGCCGTTTTCCACGACGATGCCGCGCTCTGTCAGCATCCGCAGGCCGACCTGTGCGGCATAGGCGCTGTCGGCGCGCGGCAGATGGATGTGGCAGCCCTCCAGCAGGGTGCAGGCCGCGGCGAAGGCGCCGGGCAGATCCTCGGCCCGGCGCGGCTTTTCCAGCAGCAGATGCGCCACCAGCGGCACCGGAAGCACCGGCACATTGCGGGCGATCTCTGCCAGCAGGCGCTCTGCGAGGGCAGCGGCATCCGCCGCCAGCGCCGGGTCCGCGCGCAGCGACAGCGGGCGGCCAAAGCTGACCGCCGCATAGCCGAAGCGGTGAAACCGTCCCGTCACCCGCAGCCAGAGCTGCTTCAGCGTGGCCAGCGTGACATGGGTGATCGAGGCCTCGAACCGCCGCGTGCCGCTTTCCCCGGCGCCGATCAGAACGGTGTCTTCCAGAACCCGGTCGTAGTTCAGCGCCACCGGCACAAAGACCACGTCCCGCGCGGCAAGGTCGAGATCGTCGGTGATGTAGCGCAGCAGCCCCAGCTTCGGGGGCTGAAGGCCGCCGTCCAGCGACAGCCCGCCCTCGGGAAAGATCGCCTGCGTGACGCCGCCGCTGGTGGACATCTGGACGTAGCGCCGCAACACCCGCCGATAGAGGTCGTCGCGCGACCGCCGCCGGATGAAATAGGCCCCCATGGAGCGGATCAGCCGCGACAGCGGCCAGACCTGGGCCCATTCGCCCACCGCGTAGGACAGCGCAGAGCGGTCCGCGACCAGATGCGTGACCAGCACGTAATCCATGTTGGACCGGTGGTTGATGACGAAGACCAGCGTCGCCTCGGGGTCGATCCCGGCCAGATCCTGCGGGTCGTGATGGCCCAGCCGCACCCGGTACAGCGCGTTCGACAGCCAGCGCGCGCCGCGCACACCCCAGCCGAAATAGGCGAAGGCCGAGAAGGACGGCACGATTTCCTGCGCGTAGCGCCGGGCGCGTTCAAAGGCCACGTCCTCGCGGACGCCTTCCTGCCCGGCATGGTCAAGGATCGCCCGGGTGACGTCCGGGTGGTAGAGGACGCGCTGGATCAGGTCGTAGCGCCTGAGCAGCTTGAAGGGTTCGATGGGGCGCTGGAGGCGGCTGTTCAGGCGTCGCACCAGACGCTCTGCCCGGCGGCGAAAGAACCAGCGGACAGAGGGAAAGAAGAAATGCGTGACAAAGCTGATCGCTGCGAAAAGCAGGATCAGCAGCAAAAGCCAGAGCGGGAGCGTGACGGTGACCATGGCGCGGACCGTGGCAGGCTGGCCGGGGCCGCGCAAGACAGGGCTGCGCGTCCCGGGCGTGCCGCCCGTACCAGACCGCTTGCGACGCGGCGGCACATCCGGTGCGACCGCCCTGCGCCCCGGTCCGCGCTTGGCGGTGCGCGCCCGCTGCAAACGCGGGCCCGTCAGGCGCGTCGGCCCCGGCGGGACCAAAGAGCCGCTGTGCAACGCGTCGCGACGGGCCTATGCTGCGCCTGCACTCGCTGCATTGCGGCGGATTGACAGGGTCATATTGTTTCGAATATGCCATTTCAAACGCAATAAGGTTGCTGGCGAGAATCCCGCCGTTGGAGGCCCGAATGACCGAGACCCCTTCCCGAGACAAACCCTGGCTCATCCGCACCTATGCGGGGCATTCCACGGCCGAAAAGTCCAATGCGCTGTACCGCTCTAACCTTGCCAAGGGTCAGACCGGCCTCTCTGTCGCCTTCGACCTGCCCACGCAGACCGGCTATGACAGCGACCACATTCTGGCCCGGGGCGAGGTCGGCAAGGTCGGCGTCCCGGTCTGCCACCTGGGCGACATGCGCGCGCTGTTTCAGGATATTCCGCTGGAGCAGATGAACACCTCGATGACGATCAACGCCACGGCGCCCTGGCTGCTGTCGCTTTATATCGCGGTGGCGGAAGAGCAGGGCGCCGATATCACCAAGCTGAACGGCACGGTGCAGAACGACCTGATCAAGGAATACCTGTCGCGCGGCACCTATATCTGCCCGCCGAAGCCCTCGCTGAAGATGATCGGGGACGTGGCCGAATATTGCTATCACCACGTTCCCAAGTGGAACCCGATGAACGTCTGTTCCTACCACCTGCAAGAGGCGGGCGCGACGCCCGAGCAGGAACTGGCCTTTGCCCTGGCCACCGCCGTCGCGGTGCTGGACGAGCTGAAGCCGCGCGTCGCGGCAGAGGATTTCCCGGCGCTTTGCGGACGCATCTCGTTCTTCGTCAACGCGGGCATCCGCTTTGTCACCGAGCTGTGCAAGATGCGCGCCTTCGTCGATCTCTGGGACGAGATCCTGCTGGAGCGCTACGGCGTCGAAGAGGCCAGGTTCCGGCGCTTCCGCTATGGCGTGCAGGTGAACTCTCTCGGCCTGACGGAACAGCAGCCCGAGAACAACGTCTACCGGATCCTGATCGAGGCGCTGGCGGTCACCCTGTCCAAGAATGCCCGCGCTCGCGCCGTCCAGTTGCCCGCATGGAACGAGGCGCTTGGCCTGCCGCGCCCCTGGGACCAGCAATGGTCGATGCGCATGCAGCAGATCCTGGCCTACGAAACCGACCTTCTGGAATACGACGACCTCTTCGACGGCAACCCGGCGGTGGACCGCAAGGTCGCGGCGCTGAAAGAGGGCGCACGGGCGGAACTGGCCAATATCGAGGGCATGGGCGGTGCCATCGGGGCGATCGACTACATGAAGGGCCGCCTGGTGGAATCCAACGCCGACCGTGTCAACAAGGTCGAACGCGGCGAGACGGTGGTCGTCGGGGTGAACCGCTGGACCGAAAGCGAACGCTCGCCGCTGGTGGGCGAGGACGGCGGCATCATGACGGTCGATCCGGGCGTCGAGGCCGATCAGGTGGCGCGCCTGACCGCCTGGAAGGCAGAGCGTGACAGCGCCGCCGTCGCCGAGGCCCTGAGCGCCCTGCGCGCCGCCGCCGCGGCAGGCGAGAACGTCATGCCGGCCTCTGTCGCCTGTGCGAAGGCGGGGGTGACGACCGGCGAATGGGCCGGAGAGATGCGCGCCGCCCATGGCGAGTATCGCGGCCCGACCGGCGTTTCCAGATCCGTCTCGAACAAGACCGAGGGGCTGGAGGACATCCGCGAGGCCGTCGATGCGGTCAGCGACCGGCTGGGCCGCCGCCTGCGCTTCCTCGTGGGCAAGCCGGGTCTCGACGGCCATTCCAACGGCGCCGAGCAGATCGCCTTCCGCGCCCGCGATTGCGGGATGGAGATCGACTACGAGGGCATCCGCCTGACCCCCGAACAGATCGTCGAGGCCGCGAAGGAGGGCGCGCATGTGGTCGGGCTTTCGATCCTCTCGGGCTCACATATCCCGCTGGTCGAGGAGGTCGTGGCGCGGATGCGCGAGGCGGGGCTGACGGAGGTTTCGCTGATCGTCGGCGGGATCATTCCCGAGGAGGACGCCCGCCGCCTTCTGGCGATGGGCGTGGCGCGGGTCTATACGCCGAAGGATTTCGAACTGAATACCATCATGCGCGATATCGTGACGCTGGCCGATCCCAAATCCGTCGCGGCGGAGTAGCGGCCAGCCCCTGCGACCGGCGCCTGTGGTGCCGGATCGCAGGAAACTCCGGTGCTCCGCCGGGCCAGCTTGCGCGCCGCTTCACCGGCGTTTCGACCGTCCGATCCGCTGGATAGGGCGGTTTTCCTGATTCGTCCCACCCGGACAGGGGGATTGCCGGCAATGCTGCGATCCCCCCGCTTATGCCCGTCAAAGTGTCGGCTTTCCGCCGATCGGCCTCGGAATACCCCGTTTTCCGGGACAATTCCTCGTGTGACCCAAAGCGACGCCTTGTAAGATCTTTTATTTTGGCAGATTGGTAAAAAATAACTGGAGAACGCGAATGAATATCGACCTTGACGGAATGACCCCCGACGAGTTGAAAAAGCTGATTGCGGATGCGCAGAAAGCTCTGAAATCCGTGGACCAACGCCGCAGGGCAGAGGCCAAACGCGCTGCGGAAAACGCGGCGAAGGAATTCGGCTTCTCGCTCGACGAGGTGATGGAGGCCGGACCGAAAGGCAGCAAGGGCGCGCCGCGCTTTGCCAATCCCGCAGATCCCTCGCAGACATGGACCGGCCGGGGCCGAAAGCCCAATTGGGTGATCGAGGCGCTCGAACAGGGCAAGTCCATGGACGATCTGGCGCTCTGACGTGACGGTTCATATCGGTGCCAAGCCGGGGGAGATTGCCGAAACGGTTCTTATGCCGGGCGATCCCCTTCGGGCGGAATGGGCGGCGCAGACCTTTCTCGACGATGCGGTCTGCGTGAACCGGGTAAGGGGCATGCTGGGATATACCGGCACCTGGAAGGGTCACAGGGTGACGATCCAGGGGTCGGGAATGGGGATGCCCAGCCTTTCGATCTATGCCAACGAATTGCTTCGGGATTACGGGGCGAAGACGCTGATCCGTATTGGCTCTTGCGGGGCGATGCAGGAAAGGATTGCCATTCGCGATGTGATCGTCGCCATGACGGCCACGACCCTGTCGACTCCGTCGCGGGGTATCTTTCGCGAATTGAATTACGCGCCCTGCGCGGATTACGCCCTGCTGGAGGCGGCAGTGGCCGCCGCGCGTACCCGCGATGTCGGAGTCCATGTCGGCGGCATCTATTCCTCGGATGTTTTCTATGACGAGCGTCCGGACCTGAATGACCAGATGGTTCGCCACGGCATTCTGGGGGTCGAGATGGAAGCGGCAGAGCTTTATATCCTCGCCGCCCGGCACGGCGCCCGGGCGCTGGCGGTCCTCACCGTTTCGGACCACCTGCTGACCCACGAGGCCCTGCCGTCGGACCAGCGAGAGCGGTCCTTCGGCGACATGGTAGAAATCGCGCTGGAGGCGGCCTTCGCCTGACGGCACGGGGTGGGTGCAAACCCACCCTTACCGCCCGTGACTGCGGTCGTAGGCATTCCGCGACGGCGACACCCAGCCCTGCAGCGCATCGGGGGCGGGGCGCAGGATCTCCACCTTCAGCGGAAAGCAGGGCGCGCTGTCCGAGGTATGCTCGGCGCCGCAATCCCCGCCCGGACAGGCGCTGAGCGCGCCCAGCAGGTCGATCTCTGCAAGGAACGTCAGCGCATCGCCGGGCCGCACCGGGCTGGATTTCATGAAATACTGGCCGGTGTCGCGGGTGAAGCCCGTGCACATGAAGACGTTCAGGACGTCGTGCACATGCGGCTCGGCCTCGGCCAGCGGCAGGCCAAGGTGGTCGGCCAGCGCGCGGGTCAGGTTCGAGTGGCAGCAGTGGTGGTAATCGCTGCCCGACAACAGGCGGCCCGTGTAGGGATCGCAGCGCGTGCCGATCACGTCATGGACAGAGCCGCCGAAGGCATCGATGCCGTACCAGTCGAGGTCGTCGCGCACCACCGTCGCCAGCGGACGCAGGGCGGGAAAGCTGCTCCACAGCCGGTCGCCGGTGCTGACATGACTGCCGTGCAGGGCGCGCGTCTTGCCGGAGTAGAAGCGTTCGGACAGATCGGTGGCGTTCCACAGGTTCAGGTCCCCGACCTGCGGTCCTCCGGTGCAGGTGATGCGAAAGAACTGCCCGGCGGGCACCTCGAAGCAGCAGGCCTCGCGCGGGGCGGCGATATGCGTCGCGGTAACCTCGGCGGTCTCCAGCGCCGCGCCGTAAAGCGCCATGTCCGGCGCGGGCAGCGTGTCGGTCGGGTAGCAGATCACCGGGCGGACGGCGCGGCGGGCTTCGGCGTCGGGGGGCGGGGGCATGGCGGTCTCCTCTCGGTGTGGCGGGCCTTTGGGCGCGCCTTTCGGGGCACTGAAGCCGCTCGGGGCCGGGCTGTCCACCCCGCCTCGCCCCGGTTTTGCGCTTCGGGACGGGTGCGGCAGGAGTCGGGGCAGGGGGCAGCACCGGGGGCACAGGGCACGGGTGCGCGATGCCATCCGGCGACGGGGGCGCAGGGCAAGGCGCGGGCCCCGGCCGATGCAAAAACGACGCGTCCCTGCGCAAGGCTGCTGGTCCCCGCGCGGGGGCCGCGATAGGGTGCGCGCATGACCGTGCCGGCCCTCAAATTCTCCGACGATCAGGCGCTTGCCTATGACCGTGTCGCCGATCTTCTGAGCGAGGCGGGCGTAGACCTGCACGATGGCTTCTGCCTGCCCGCCAAGGAGGGCAAGACAAAGGTCCTTGCGGTGATGGGCAAGGCCGGCAGCGGCAAGACCCTGCTGCTGGCGGAACTGGTGAAGGCGCTGGAAGCGGCGGGCGTGGAAACCGTGTCCGGCGATTACGAGGGCCGCCCGCGCAAGGACCGCCGCACGCTGGCCATCCTTGCGCCGACCAACAAGGCGGCCAGCGTGCTGCGCATGCGTGGCGTGCCCGCCACCACGATCCACCGCATCATCTACACGCCGGTCTACGACCCCCAATACGAGCGCATCGCCGAATGGCTGATGGGCAACGGCGACCGCCCCGAGATCGAGGAGCTGTCCGAAGAGGCGCTGACCCGCGCCCAGACCAGCTATCAGCAGCATGGCTCGGTGCCTGCCGCGCTGGCCGCCGCGGGCCTGCGCGGCTCGGATTTCATCACCGGATGGAAGCGCCGCGAAGAGCCGCTGGACATCGGACTGGTCGACGAGGCCTCGATGCTGGACGACCGCCAGTTCGAGGACCTGCGCGAGATCTTTCCGAACCTGATGCTGTTCGGCGACCCGGCCCAGCTGGCACCGGTGAACCAGTCCGGCAAGATGGTCTTCGACGGGCTGGCCGAGGGCCAGAAGCTGGAACTCAGCCGCATCCACCGGCAGGAAGCGGACAACCCCATTCTGGACCTCGCGCATGCCCTGTCCGACCCGGACGTGGGCTTCGAGGACTTCGAGCGGCTGGTCGAACAGGCGGCCCGGCGCGACGACCGCGTGGTCTATGCGCAGCGGGTCGAGGTCGACCTGATGGCGCGCTCTCCGGTGCTGGTCTGGCGCAATGCCACGCGCATCCGGCTGATCAATGCCTTCCGCGCCGTGCATGGCGCGCCCGAAACCGCGCTGCTGCCCGGCGAGCCGCTGATCTGCGACGGGCTGGAACTGCCGCTGAAGCACCGCAAGAAGCGGCTGGACCTGGAGGCGCGCGGATTGATCAAGGGCGCGCAGGTGATCTACCTCGGCCCCGGGCGCAAGCCGGGGTTTTCCAAGCTGCACGTCGTCGGCGCCATAGAGCCGCAGGTCTCTGCCGCCTCGATCGTGAAGATCGAGAAGCCCGACGAGGAAGAACCCTTCATCCCCTACGCC
The DNA here is from genome assembly GCF_048381735.1 of Ponticoccus sp. (in: a-proteobacteria). Taxonomy (NCBI): domain Bacteria; kingdom Pseudomonadati; phylum Pseudomonadota; class Alphaproteobacteria; order Rhodobacterales; family Roseobacteraceae; genus Ponticoccus; species Ponticoccus sp. (in: a-proteobacteria). The sequence continues at coordinate 92,945 of NZ_JBLXGL010000003.1, read as the reverse complement.
GCCCGCATGGGGGCGACCTTCCTGCACGGTGCCGCGGTGACGATCCACAAGGCGCAGGGGTCGCAATGGGAGAACGTGCAGGTCTTTGCGCCCGATCTCTACGCCGCCGCCCGCATGGGCCGGACCGAAGCGGGCCAGCCCCTGTGGAAGCGCCTTGCCTATGTGGCGATCACCCGCGCCTCGGAACGGCTGTACTGGGTGGTGCGCAACCGGCTGGCGAAACCCTCGGGGGCGCTGACCGTGGACGATCTTCGCGGGGCGCCCGCGCCTCTGGCCCTCGAAAGCGAGCCCGGCCTCGACCTCTGAGAGCGTTCTGGGGCGGTTGGCAGGCTGACGGGCGGGACAGGTCCGGCTGCATTTGCGTCCTGTGCATGGGCAGCCGGGAAGGGCTGTTTGCCGGAATTGCGCCCCTTCGGCCCGGCATCTCGGGTCTTATCGGCCCAAAGGGCGCCCGGTGCCCGCCCTCGGCGCCGCTTTCCACCATGCGCCCGACACCCTGACCAGCTCCGGAACCGACTGGCGCCGCCATCCGACCACCTATGTAGCGGGCCAGCGACAGACGCGGACCGCGCGCCGCGCCGCGCCCTCGGTGGATGCGGGCCGCCCGACCGTTTCGACCCCGCCGCCCCTCGGGCACCGGCGCGGGTGGATGCACGGCACATGGCCGGTTTCTTCGATTGCGGTTGCGCCCTGCGGGGCGCCTCGGTCAGTCTGGGGGGACAAGGCAGAGGGCAAGGGAGGGCCGGATGCAGGGACAGATGATGCACATGCCGCTGAGGATCATTGAGATCCTCCGCTACGCGGCAGAAACGCACGAGGGTGCCGGGATCGTGTCGGTGCGCTGCGAAGGCGACATCCACCGCGAGAGTTATGCGCAGGCCTACGCCCGCGCGGCGCAACTGGCGCATGGGCTGGCGGGTCTGGGGATCGGTGCCGGGGACCGCGTCGCGACGCTGGCATGGAACGGCTATCGGCATGTCGAACTCTACTACGGCATCTCGGGGATGGGGGCGGTCTGCCACACCATCAACCCGCGCCTCTCGGCGGAACAGATGCTGTATATCCTGACCCATGCCGAGGACCGGCTGCTTTTCCTCGACCTGACCTTCGTGCCGCTGGTCGAGGCCCTGGGCGCCCAACTGCCCGAGGGGCTGCGGCTGGTGGTCATGACCGACCGCGCCCATATGCCCGACTCGGCGCTGGACCTGCTGTGCTACGAAGACCTGCTGGCGGGCCAGCCGGAAACCTTCGACTGGCCCGGGATGGACGAAAACGCCGCCGCGAGCCTGTGCTACACCTCGGGCACCACGGGCCACCCGAAAGGCGCGCTCTACTCGCATCGCTCGACGGTGCTGCACGCGCTGTTCCTCTCGATCACCATCGCCCGGTCGCTGCACGAGGGTGCACGCATCCTGCCGGTGGTGCCGATGTTCCACGTCAATGCCTGGGGCCTGCCCTATGCCGCGCCGCTGGTGGGCGCCTCGCTGGTCATGCCGGGGCCGAAGCTGGACGGCGCCGCGCTGCACGACCTGATGGAGTCCGAGGTCGTGACCGCCTCCTGGGGCGTGCCGACGGTCTGGCTGGGCCTCCGGGCCGAGATCGAGACCCGCGGCCGCACCCCCGCCACGCTCGACCAGCTGGTGATCGGCGGATCGGCGGCGCCGCGCTCGATGATCGCCTTCTTCGAAGGGCAGGGGGTCGATGTCTGCCACGCCTGGGGCATGACAGAGATGAGCCCGGTGGGCACCCATGCGCAGCTGTCGAAGGGGATGCGGGTCGATTCCGATACGGCCCTGGGCCTGAAGGCCAAACAGGGGCGGCGCGTCTTCGGGGTCGACCTGAAGATCGTCGGCGAGGACGGCGCGCCGCTGCCCCATGACGGCAGGGCCACGGGCGAGTTGTACGTGCGCGGCAATGCGGTGATCTCGGGATATTTCGCCAATGACGACAGCAGCGCCTTCGACGCCGAGGGCTGGTTCGGCACCGGCGACGTGGCCACCATCGACCCCAGGGGCTTCCTGTCGGTGCAGGACCGCAGCAAGGATCTGATCAAGTCCGGCGGCGAGTGGATCAGCTCGATCGACCTCGAGAACATCGCCATGGGCCATCCCGCCGTCGCCAATTGCGCGGTCATTGCGATTCCCCATCCAAAGTGGGAGGAACGCCCGCTGCTGGTGGTGGTGCCCAGGGGCGACGCCCGCCCGACGCTGGACGAGATGCACGATATGATGCTGGAACACATGGCGAAGTGGCAATTGCCCGACGCGATGGAATTCGTCGAGGCCCTGCCATTGACCGCCACCGGCAAGGTCTCGAAACTGACCCTGAGACGACAGTTCGAAGGATACACGCTGCCCGATGCTGGCTGACGACATCCGGGGCATGGCCCCGCACACCACCGACTGGTTCGCGCTGGACGCCGCCCGCGTCCGCGCCTTCGCCGAGGCGACCGAGGACCGCCAGTTCATCCACCTCGACGAGGATCGCGCCGCGCAGACCCGCTTCGGCGGGACCATCGCGCATGGCTTCCTGACGCTCTCGATGCTCTCGGCCATGTCCTACCAGGTGACGGCGGCGATCTCGGGGATGGAGGCCTCGGTGAACTACGGCTTCGACAGGGTGCGCTTCGTGTCTCCGGTGCGGGTCGGCAGCCGGGTGCGCGGACGCTTCTCGGTGGCCCATGTGGACGAGGGAGAGGGATGGCTGGGCGTGCATTGGGACGTAGAGGTCGAGGTCGAGGGGCAGGAGAAACCGGCGCTGGTGGCCAGCTGGATCACCCGGGTCTTCCTGTCATGAGGGCGGTGGCGATCCTTGCGGCCCTGACCGGCCTCGCCGCGCCCGTCATGGCGCAAGAGGTCGGGGTCTACACGCTCTATCGCTCCGACCCCGTCGACCGGCTGGCGGCGGAACATGTGGCGACCTTCGACACCCGTCAGGGCGCCGGGGCGAACTCGGAAACCTGCCTGACCGTGGCGGGGCTGCTCGAGGCGCAGCCGGAAAACGACCGCCGCTACTGGTGCCGCCCGGGCCGCGTGGCGGAGGGCGGCGCGACGGACTGAGCGCCCCGGTCCCGGTTGAGCCCGTTGTCACGCCGGGCACGGCGCCCGGCCACTGCCCCGCTCTTCTCTGGTCTTCCAAATACCCTCGGGGGGCGCGCAGCGCGGGGGCAGAGCCCCCTCCGCCGCTTCCGATTGCGCCGCTTGCCGACAAACCAGGCGCTGTCCGGGCAGACAGCCGCGCCCCGCACCGGGGGCACCCGGGCAACGATCAGGCCGGGGCGCTTTCGCCCTCAGTATCCGGCGGCGCGGTCGACCAGATGCAACAGCGGCTCCCCGGCCTCGCCGCGCCGGATGTTCTCGGCGATGACCCGCGCCGCGCTCTCGGGCCGGGTGGCCGAGGCGATATGCGGCGTCACGGTGACCTTCGGATGCGCCCAGTAGGGGTGATCCTCGGGCAGGGGCTCCACCCGGAAGACGTCCAGCGTGGCATGGCCGACCTGACCGGAGTCCAGGGCCGCCAGCAGGGCCGCGTCGTCGATCAGCGGCCCGCGGCCCGGGTTCAGCACCACGGCCCCCGGCGCCAGCCGCGCCAGCGCCCCGGCATCCAGCGTGCTCTCTGTCGCGGCGGTGTCGGGCAGCAGCAGCACCACGATCCGGGCGCCGTCCAGCGCCGCGCCCAGCCCCTCTGCGCCGTTCAGGCAGCGCACCCCGGGCACCTGCTTGGCAGAGCGGCTCCAGCCGGTGACCGGGAACCCCAGACCCCTCAGCGCCGAGGCGCAGGCCTGCCCTAGCGTTCCCAGTCCGAGGATCGTCACGGGCCGGTCCTTCGACAGCGGCGGGGCGGTGTCGTCCCATGTCCGCCCGGGGTTCACGATATGCGCGTCCATCCCCAGGTGATGGCGCAGCACATGCCCCGTCACCCATTCCACCATGCCCTGGCCCAGACCCTCGTCGTCGACCATGCGCGCCAGCGGCACGGTCAGCGTCTCGTTTCCGGTGACGTTCTCGACCCCGGCCCAGAGGTTCAGCACCGCCTTCAGCCGGGTGTAGGGGGTAAAGTCCTGCACGGCGGAATTGGGCGCGTAGACGATGTAATCCACCGTCTCGGGCGGCATGTCGGTCGCCAGCCGGTAGTCCAGGCCGGAGGCATCCAGCGCGGCGGTCAGCGGTGTCTCGTAGTCCGCCCAGCGGTCTGTCGTGGCGGCAAAGAGGATGTTCGTCGGCATGGCGTCTGTCCCGGTCGTCTGCACTCGTCGGGCGTTGGTCTAGCCCCAACCCGCCCGCGCTTCAACGCGGGCGGTGGATATGCGCGCTTTGCACGAGGCCAAAGCCGATCATCAGCACCAGCATCGCCGACCCGCCGTAGCTGACCAGCGGCAGGGGCACCCCCACGACGGGCGCCAGCCCCATGACCATCGACATGTTGACCGCGAAGAACAGGAAGAAGGTCAGCCCGACGCCAAGGATCACCAGCGAGGAAAAGCGGTCGCGGTTCTGCATGGCGGCGATCACGCAGAAGATCAGGATCAGCACGTAGAGCAGCAAAAGCGACACGCCGCCGACAAAGCCGAACTCTTCCGCCAGCGTGTTGAAGATGAAGTCGGTGTGCTTTTCCGGCAGGAAGTTCAGCCGCGACTGGGTGCCCTGCATGAAGCCCCGACCGGTCCAGCCGCCGGACCCCATGGCGATCTTGGCCTGCGTGATGTGGTAGCCCGCGCCCAGCGGATCGGTGGAAGGATCGAGGAAGGTGTCGATGCGCCGGAACTGGTAGTCCTTCAGCATCTGCCAGTCGGTGCCGCGGCTCTGGAACACCGCCCAGATGCCGCCCGCCGCCGCCGCGCCCACCGTGGCGAAATACAGCCAGTGCACGCCGGCAAGGAACATCATCAGGGCGCCTGCCGTCAGCAGGAGGATCGCGGTGCCGAGGTCGGGCTGGGTCAGCACCAGCATGGTGGGCGTGATGATGATCAGGATCGGCAGCAGCACCCAGAAGGGCCGCGAGGTCCGGTTTATCGGCAGCCAGTCGTAATAGGCCGCGAGCAGCACCACCATGGCCAGCTTCATCAGCTCCGAGGGCTGAAGCCGCATGAAGCCGAGGTCGATCCAGCGCTGCGCGCCCATGCCCACGGCGCCGAAGAACTCGACCATGACCAGCAAACCCAGCGCGACGGCATAGACGATCAGCGACATGCCGCGCCAGAACCAGATCGGCACCATGGCGACCACGAACATCGCGGTCAGCCCCAGCGCATAGCGTTTCATCTGCGGTTCGGCCCAGGGGCTCCAGGACCCGCCCGCGACGGAATAGAGCATCAGGAACCCCACCGCCGCCACCGTCGACAGCAGGATCACCAGCGGCCAGTTCAGGTACAGAACCTTGCGCCAGCCCGAGGGGACCGTCTTGACGTTGTATTCAAGGTAGGTCACGCGCGGCTGCTCCGCTGTGCCTCGCGTTCCTCGCGCTCACGCGAGATACGGTCCTGCTGCGCCTCGATGCGAGAGCGGTCGGATGTCGGATAGGCGTCCAGCGGCGGGTCCTCGCCGTAGAGGGCCTGCAGCGTGACGTCCCGCGCGATCGGGGCCGCCACGGTCGACCCGCCGCCGCCGTGTTCCACCACGACCGCCACCGCGACCTTCGGCGCGTCGAAGGGGGCGTAGTTGACCCAGAGCGCGTGGTCGCGCCGGTTCCAGGGCAGGTCGGCGTTGGAGATCACGCCCCGCGCGCGCTCTGCCGCGGTGATATTGCGGACCTGGCTGGTGCCGGATTTTCCCGCCATGCGCAGGCCGTCGGCGATGACGCGCGAGCGGTAGCCGGTGCCGCGCCGGTCGTTGGACACGGCATACATGCCGCGCCGGACGTGCCGCAGGTTGTTCTCGTTCAGGCCAAGGCTTTCGCCGCCGACGATCGGGGTTTCGACCCCGTCGATGCTTTTCAGCAGGCGCGGCATGATCTCGCGCCCGGTCGCGATGCGCGCGGTCATCACCGCCAGCTGCAGCGGCGAGGACAGCACGAAGCCCTGCCCGATAGAGGCGTTCACGGAATCGCCGATGACCCATTCGGCGTTGCGCTCGCGCAGCTTCCAGCCCTTGTCGGGCATCAGCCCGGCGGTGACCGCGGACATCGGGATATCATGCGACACCCCCAGTCCCAGCTTCCGCGCCATCTCGGCGATGCGCTCGATGCCGATCTTCATCGCCATCTCGTAGTAGTAGACGTCGCAGCTTTCGCGCAGCGACTTTTCGAGGTCGGCGTAGCCGTGGCCGCGGCGCTTCCAGCAGTGGAAGCGGCGCCCGCCGACTTCGAGGTGGCCGGGGCACCAGACCGTGTCGTCGGGCGAGACCATGCCGGATTCCAGCGCCGCCAGCACCACGACCATCTTGAAGGTCGACCCGGGCGGATAGGCGTCCTGCACGGTCTTCGAGGCCAAGGGGCGGTGGTCGTTGTCGCGCAGCTCTCCGTAGTCGCCGGTCGAGATGCCCCGCACGAACTTGTTGGGATCGTAGGAGGGCGCCGAGGCGATGGCCAGCAGGTCGCCCTTTTCCACGTCCATCACGACGACAGAGGCGCTTTCCGTGCCCAGCCGCGCCTGCACGTAGTCCTGAAGCCGGTTGTCCACGGTCAGTTGCAGGTCAGAGCCGGCCTCGCCTTCGCGGCGGTCGAGCTCGCGCATGACGCGGCCCACGGCATTGACCTCGACCCGCTTGGCACCGGCGCTGCCGCGCAGGATTTCCTCGTGGTTGGATTCGACGCCGACCTTGCCGATCTGGAAGCGCGGGATGCGCAGCACCGGCGGCGGATCCTCGTAGCGCTTGAGGTCGCGTTCGGAGACCGGACCGACGTAGCCCGCGACATGGGCGTAAAGCTCGCGCTGCGGATAGTAGCGCGACAGGCCGACCTCTGTCACCACGCCGGGCAGGGCGGGGGCGTTCACCGCGACGCGGCTGATGTCGGCCCATGACACGCGGTCGGCGATCGTGACGGGGATGAAGGGCGGCGTGCGCTTCATCTCGTCGCGTGCGCCCTGCACGTCGTCTGGGTCCAGCGCCACCAGCTTGGACAGCCGGTCGATGACGTCGTCGACGTCGCCCGCGTCCTCGCGCACGATGGTGATGCGGTAGGTCGGTTCGTTCTCGGCGATCACCCGCCCGTTGCGGTCGAAGATCCGGCCCCGCGCGGGCGGGATCAGCCGCATGTTGATGCGGTTCTCCTCGGCCAGCAGGCGGAACTCGTCGGCCTGGTCGACCTGCATGTGGCGCATCCGCAGGCCCAGCACGGAGGCAAAGGCGATCTGGCTGCCGCCGAGGATCAGCGCGCGGCGGCTGATGCGGCGGGCGCTTTCGGCGGTCTCGCGGGGGCTTCGTCTCATAGCGTGCGTCCCGTGTGGTCGAATTCGCCCGGGGTCGTGCGGCGCACCCCGAAGACGACGTAGCTGGCGGCGGCCACCAGCGGATAGGCGAGAACGGTCATACCATACTGCATGAGCGCGAGGGAGAACATTCCCGGCGCCACGATCAAGATCCCGAGAGTCAGCCGGTAGATCAGGGTGATGCACAAGAGCGCCCCGGCGGCGGTCAGCCATTCGGCCACGAAGGTGTTCTCGCGCACGGTGCGGGCGCGGTTCTTCAGCCACTCGGTCGCCAGCAGGACCAGCAGCGCCCAAAGCCCCGGCGGCCGCTGGAACAGGAAATCCGCCAGCAGCATCACCAGCGCAATCAGCAGCGCGGGAACGTAGGCGGGGCGCCGCAGGGCCCATGCGAAGGTCAGCGTTGTCAGCAGGTCCGGCCCGGCGAGGCGGCCGGGCAGGGTCTGCATCGGCAGCAGGTGGACAAAGGCGATCAGCAGCGCCAGCGCGAGATAGACAAGGCGCATGGACCAGAGCCGGGCGGGGCTGTTCTCTGCCATGGCGCTAGCGGCCTCCGCGGGGGGCGGGGCTTTCTTCCGCCTCGGACAGGGCGCCGGGGGGCACCTCCGGCAGGATCAGCGACGAGGGGCCGGAGACGCGATGAGCGCCGTGGTCGCGCAGCACGCGCAGGAATTCCAGCCGCTCGTAATCCGCCGACAGCCGCACGCGCAGACGCCCGCCCGGATCCTGCGCCACCTGTCCGATCAGCAGGCCGGGGGGGAAGACCTCGCCGTCGCCCGAGGTGACGATGCGGTCGCCGGGGCGCACGAGGTCGGGGTTTTCCAGAAAGTCGATGGGGGGCGCGGCGGTATTGTCGCCGACCACCAGCGCACGCTGCCCCGAGGGCTGGATTTCCGCCGGGATGCGGCTGCTGGCATCGGTCAGCAGGATCACCCGGCTGGTGTTGTTGCCGACGCCAGAAATCCGGCCGACGAGACCGATGCCGTCCATCGTTGCCCAGCCATCGACGATGCCGTCGCGCGAGCCGACATTGATCAGCGCCGACTGCCGGAAGGGCGAGCCGGAGTCGGCCAGGACAACGGCGGTGATATAGGTCAGGCGCGGGTCCAGCTGGACGTTGTTGAGGTCGCGCAGCCGGGCGTTTTCCTGCTCCAGCTGCAGCGCGGCCTCTTTCCAGGCGGTCATCTGGCGCAACTCGCGGCGCAGCTCCTGGTTCTGCTCGTGCAGGCGCTGGTAGGACTGGAAGTCGCGGAACAGCCGCACCGTGCCGGTGACCGGTGCCATGGCCCAGTCCATGCGCGGCACGACGGCGTCGATCACATGGGCGCGGAACCGTTCGACCCGCGGGCTGTCGATGCGCCAGACCAGGAAGATGCCGCCGAGACACAGCACGAGGATCGCCAGAAGCAGACGCTTCAGCGGGGCGGTGAAATCGTCCGGGTTGCTGCGGTCGCTGGCCATCGGGCTCCGGTGCTGGATTCGCGCGTTTTACCGCGTTCGGGGCAGTTGGTACAGTTTACAGGCCGGTGCAATGCGCCAAAGCGCGCCTTGGGCCGGATCGGTGGAGAGTTGCGCATTCCGGGGTTTCGCCTGCGCGCTGCGCAGGCGCCCGGCCGGGGAGGCGCTGCCTCCCCGGACCCCTCCGGGATATTTCCGGACAGAAGAAGAGAAGCGGCGCCGCGCCCTGGCGCCGGTGCAGAGGGCGCGCCGCTGGTCGACGCGCGGATGGCGCTCAGCTGTCGTAGTCGATGGCGTGGCGCAGCTGCTTTTCGTATTCCAGTGCCTTTCCGGTGCCCAGAGCCACGCAGTTCAGCGACTCGTCGGCGATGGAGACGGCAAGCCCGGTCTGTTCGCGCAGGGCGAGGTCGAGGTCGCCGAGAAGGGCGCCTCCGCCGGTCAGCATGACACCCCGGTCGACGATGTCGGCGGCAAGGTCCGGCGGCGTGGCTTCGAGCGCGGTCATCACCGCCTCGCAGATCTGCTGCACCGGTTCCGAGAGCGCCTCGGCGACCTGCGCCTGGCTGATTTCGGTTTCCTTGGGCACGCCGTTCAGCAGGTCGCGGCCCCGGATCTGCATGCTGCTGCCGCGTCCGTCGTCGGGCATGCGCGCGGTGCCGATCGAGGTCTTGATGCGCTCGGCGGTGGAATCGCCCACCAGGAGGTTCTGCTGGCGGCGCAGGTAGTTGACGATGGCCTCGTCCATGCGGTCGCCGCCGACCCGCACAGAGCGCGCATAGACGATGTCGCCCAGCGACAGGACCGCCACCTCGGTGGTGCCGCCGCCGATATCCACGACCATATTGCCGGTCGGATCGGTGATCGGCATGCCCGCGCCGATGGCCGCCGCGATGGGCTCGGCGATCAGCCCGGCCTTGCGGGCGCCCGCCGAGAGCACCGACTGGCGGATGGCGCGTTTTTCGACCGGGGTGGCGCCATGCGGCACGCAGACGATGATCTTGGGCTTCGAGAAGGTCGAGCGACGGTGCACCTTGCGGATGAATTCCTTGATCATCGCCTCGGCGGTGTCGAAATCCGCGATCACGCCTTCGCGCATCGGGCGGATCGCCTCGATGCTGCCCGGGGTCCGGCCCAGCATCAGCTTGGCATCCTCACCGACCGCCAGAACCTTCTTCTGGCCGTCCTTGATGTGGTAAGCCACCACGGAAGGTTCCGACAGGACGACACCCTTGCCCTTCACGTAGACGAGGGTATTCGCCGTGCCAAGGTCGATGGCCATGTCCGAAGAGAACATGCCCATGAGTCCGTCCAGTCCAAACATAGTGTCCTGCCCCATTGCCTCAGGGGCCCGCGACTCTGACAGCCGGGGCCAGTCGTCCTTATAGGCCCGGGTCCGGCGATGCGAAAGGCCCCGCACATGGCAAATCAGCAAGGATTTGCCGGAGGCGGGTCCCGTGCGATGATGGCGCGGGGGGCGGGCGAGGGCAGGCTACCGGCCTCCGCGGGGCCGCGGCGGCGGCGCGGCCTGGCAACCGGGGACCGGGTGGCCAGGCTGCAGGGCCTGCCGGTGCCGCGCGGCCCCGATCCGCCGATGGCCGGGCCGGACAGCCCTGCGGCGCAGATAACCCCGGGCGGCGCAGGCTCTGTCGGTTTCATGCGGTCAGGCGTCGGGTGCGCTCTGCGCGCGGCCATGGATTCGCTAAAAGGGAAGAGTTGAAACGCAAGCGCCGGAGTCCTGCCCGATGAAGACCCATGTCAAAGCCCTTGTTGTCGGTGGTGGCGCCGTCGGCACCTCTATCGCCTACCACCTCGCCAAGGCCGGGTGGCAGGATGTCATGCTGCTGGAGCGTGACGAGCTGACAAGCGGCAGCACCTGGCACGCCGCGGGCCTCTTGCCCTATTTCAACATGTCCTATGCCACGACCCACATCCACGACTACTCGATCAAGTTCTACAAGACGCTGGAGGAAGAGACCGGGCTGGACGCGGGCTTCTTCGTGGTGGGCAACCTGCGCATGGCGCAGACCGATGCGCGCATGGACGAGTACCGCGTCTATGCCACAACCGCAGAGACCTGCGGCGTGCCCTACGAGTGGATGACCCCCGACGAGATCAAGCAGCGCTGGCCGCTGATCAACACCGAGGATCTGAAGGGCGCGCTCTACCACCCGACCGACGGCTACATCAACCCGGCGGACGTGACGATGGCCATGGCCAAGGGCGCCCGGCAGCGCGGCGTCACGATCGAGCGCAAGTGGCAGGTGGACGGCTACGAATGGACCGGCTCGGAATGGCAGGTGACCTGCACCAAGATGGTCGAGAAGGGCGGCAACCTCGTGCCCTCCGAGGAACAGATCACCATCACCGCAGAGCATGTGGTCACCGCCACCGGCAACCATGCGCAGAAGACCGCGAAGCTTCTGGGCATTCGCACGCCGGCCATCCCGGTCGAGCACCAGTTCATCGTGACCGAGCCCGACCCGGCGCTGGTCGAGTACCGCAAGAGCAACGAACAGCACCCGGTGATCCGCGACGCCGACGCCAAGTGGTACGTCCGAGAAGAGCGCGGCGGCTGGATCCTCGGGCCCTATGAGCGCAATGCCCCCGCGCGCTTCCAGTACGGCGTGCCGGACAGCTTCCGGGCCGACCTCTTCCCGCTCGATCTGGAGCGGATCGAAGAGGAGTACATGTCCTTCATCCACCGCATCCCCTCGTCCGAAGAGGTCGGCCTCAAGGACGACTTCAACGGCCCGATCTGCTACACGCCCGACGGCAACCCGCTGATCGGCCCGGCGCCGGGCCTGCGCAACATGTGGCTGGCCGAGGGCTTCTCCTTCGGGATCACCGCCGCCGGTGGTGCGGGCTACTACCTTGCCCAGATGATGGTGGACGGCGAGGCCGAGATCGACATGGCGTCGCTGGACCCCAAGCGCTTCGGCGCCTGGCAGACGACCGAATGGGCGGTGAAGAAGAACGAAGAGGCTTACGACCACGTCTATGTCCTGCACCACCCGGACGAAGAGCGCCCCGCGGCCCGCCCGCTGCGCACCGCCCCCGCCTACGACCGGCAGAAGGCGCTTGGCGCGCAGTTCGGCTGCGTGAACGGCTGGGAGCGTCCGAACTACTACGGCCCGCTGGATGCGGATGAGAACTTCGACCACGACGCGCGGTCCTTCCGCCGTGGCGGCTGGTGGCCGTATGCCGTCGAAGAGGCCAGGGCGATCCGCGAGGGCGTCGGCCTGATCGACGCCACCGCCTTCACCAAGCACACGGTGAAGGGCCCCGGCGCGACCGAGTTCCTCGACCTCTTCACCTGCAACAGGCTGCCCAAGGTGGGCCGCATCAACCTGACCTACGCGCTGACGTCCAAGGGCACGACGCGCACGGAATACACCATCGTCCGCAACGGCGAGAACGACTATTACCTCGTCTCGGCGGGCGCCTGGGCTGCCTATGACAGCGACTTCCTGCAAAAGGCGGTCGAGGACTTCATGGCCGAGACCGGCAAGCTGGTCATCGTGCAGGACGTGACCACGCAGTGGGGCGTCTACGCGATCGCCGGGCCGAAGTCGCGCGCCGTTCTGGCAGAGCTTATCCGCGACGCGGAGCCGGAAACCGCCCTGTCGAACAAGCGCTTCCCCTGGCTCTCGGCGCGTCGGATCGAACTGGGCATGTGCCCGGTCAATGCGATCCGCGTGGCCTATACCGGCGAGCTTGGCTGGGAACTGCACTTCCCTGTCGAGATGGGCGCCTACCTCTGGGATCAGCTCATGTCGGCGGGCGAGAAGCACGGCATCAGGCCGGTCGGTGCCCGCGCGCAGAACTGGCTGCGGCAGGAAAAGAGCTACCGCGCCTTCGGCAACGAGCTTGGCCGCGACGCCACCCCGCTGGAGGCCGATCTGCCGCGCTTCGTCGACCTGTCCAAGGATTTCCACGGCAAAGAGGCGATGGAGGCCATGGGCATCCGCTCCAAATGCGTCACCCTGCTGATCGACGGCCCGGAGGACGCCGATCCCTGGGGCCGCGAGGTGCTGTATACCCCCGAGGGCGAGCGCGTCGGTCGCCTGACTTCGGGCGGCTACTCGGTGGCCTTCGGCAAGTCCATCGGCATGGGCTACGTCAAGCCCGAGCAGGCCGTCGTCGGCACCAGGCTGAAGGTGAAGATCCTCGACGCGCTCTGGGATGCCGAGATCACCGAGGACAGCCCCTACGATCCGAAGAACGAAACCATCCGCAAGGACGGCTGAACGAACCGGGGCGGTCCCGCGCGGGGCCGCCCCGCGCTCTGCCCGGATGCTCAGGGCCGGTGCCCCGGCCCGCGCAGATCATCGATGACACCGGACACAGCCACCTGTCCGGCACGGGCCCTCTCACCCGCGCCGAACCCACGGCCCCGGAGCCCCCCGGCGCAGCCCATATGCCGGCAAGGGTCTTCGGCCGCCGCCGCCCGTCGCGCGGCCCCGACCTGCTGCCACCCCTTTGTTTCTTCTTGGTCCAAATACCCTCGGGGGAGCGCAGCGGGGGCAGCGCCCCCTCCATCCTCGCCAGTGGCGCCCGGTCGTCACCCTGGCGAAACGGCGCTGCGCAGGCTCCTGCAATGTCGCGTCACCAACCCGTGACATCGCACCCTGACAGGCCTGCGGCGTCCCGGAACATCGACGTCCCGCATCGCGCCAGCCATTCGGCGGCAGGCTGCGGGGCATGGCGGGCGCTTCAGAGCACCACGATGCCGCTGTGCTTTGCCTTGTGCTCGGGCTCGACGTGGATGGTGATCCGGCAGCCCTCGAAGGCCGCCTTCAGCGCCGCCTCGACCCGGTCGCAGATGTCATGGGCGCTGTCGACCGACATCTCGCCCGGCACCACCAGGTGGAACTCCACGAAGGTCGCCTGGCCGGCGTGCCTTGCCCGCAGGTCGTGGGCCTCGACCGCGCCCTCGGCATGCTCCGAGATCACCGTGCGCATCTGTTCCAGGTCCGTATCAGGCACGCTTTCGTCCATCAGCCCGCCGACCGACCCGCGCACCACTTGCCAGCCCGACCAGAGGATATGCACCGCGACCGCCGCCGCCATCAGCGGGTCCAGCCAGTGCCAGCCGGTGACCAGCGCCCCCAGAAGCCCCACCGAGACCCCGGCAGAGGTGACCACGTCCGCCCAGAGATGCTGGCCATCCGCGACCAGCGCCGGAGAGCGCAGCGCCCGCCCGCGCCGGACCAGCACGAAGGCCCATGCGCCGTTGATCACGCTTGCCACCGCCACCAGCGCCAGTCCCAGCCCCGGTTCCGTCATCGGTTGCGGCGCCTGCCATGCGCCCCAGGCCTCGCGCAGGATCAGGATGGCGGCGATGACGATCAGCACGCCTTCCATGACGGCGCTGAAATACTCCGCCTTGTGGTGGCCGAAGGGGTGGTCGGCATCGGCGGGCGCCGCGGCGATGCGCAGTGCGACCAGCGCGGCCACGGCGGTCGCCACGTTGACGATGCTTTCCAGCGCGTCCGACAGCAGCGCGACAGAGCCGGTCAGCCACCAGGCCAGCGTTTTGATCAGGAGGACAAGAAGGCCCACGGCAAGGCTTCCGGTGGCCAGTTTCAGGGCTTTGGGCATTCGATCCCCCGGCAGGCGTTGACGTGCGCGGGTGATAGCGCCCCGGACACAGGCCCGCAACCCGCGCAGGGCGCCGATACCGCGCATTGCCGCCATGCGGGCTGGGCTTCGCCTGCCGGACTTGGCGGCCTTGCAGCCAGGGCCGGTGCGGGGCAGGCCCGGGACGGCACGCGCCGGGGTTTTGCGTGAGCCGGAGCAGGCCAGCCCGTTCCCAAAAAAGCCCCGCCGAAGGGGCGGGGCCTTGGGGTCGTGCAAGATGCCCGAAGCTCAGCGTTTCAGCGCGTCGCGGATTTCCAGCAGCACATCCAGCTCCGACGGGCCGGTCTTGACCTCGGGTGCGACCTCGTCGGGTTTTTCCGCCGCGGCCTTCACACGGTTCACCATCTTCACCAGCATGAAGACGACAAAGGCGATGATGAAGAAGTTGATCACCGCCATGATGAAGCTGCCGACGGCAAAGACCGGCGCCCCGGCCTCGGACGCCGCTTCGAGCGAGGCGTATTCGTTGCCGTCGAGCGGGTAGAACCAGCCCGAGAAGTCGATCCCGCCGGTGAACAGCGCGATGATCGGGTTGATGATATCCCCGACCAAAGACGTCACGATCGCGGTAAAGGCCGCGCCGATGATGATGCCGACGGCCATGTCCATGACATTGCCCTTGGCGATGAAGTCCTTGAATTCCTGTATCATGTCGGTTTTCCCAAAGTCCCCTGCGCCGTCCTTTTGACGCCGCGCACGGTTTCATTAACACGTGGCCTGCGCCTTCGCACAATCCGGCAAGTGCAAAAACCGGACAGGGGGCCTAGATTTCCCGTCGAATGCCTCCCGAAAGGACCCCCATCATGCTAGACGTTACCTCGCATCCCATCAACGCCCGCTGGCCCGCGCAGCATCCCGACCGGTTGCAGCTCTATTCCTTCCCCACGCCCAATGGCGTGAAGATCGCCATCATGCTCGAAGAGACGGGCCTGCCCTACGAGCCGCACCGCGTCGGGCTGTCGGACGCGGACGTCCGAAGCCCCGAGTTCCTGAGCCTCAACCCGAACAACAAGATCCCGGCGATCATCGACCCGGACGGGCCGGATGGCGCGCCGCTTGCACTGTTCGAATCCGGCGCCATCCTGCTGTATCTCGCCGAGAAGACCGGGCAGTTCGGCGGCGCGACGGCGGCGGCGCGTCACCAGGTCACGCAATGGCTGATGTTCCAGATGGGTGGCGTCGGGCCGATGTTCGGGCAGCTTGGCTACTTCAGCAAGTTCGCCGGGAAGGACATCGAGGACCCGCGCCCGCGAGAGCGCTATGTCACCGAGGCCAGGCGCCTGCTGAACGTGATCGAGACGCGGCTGGAGGGGCGCGACTGGATCGCCGGGGATTACTCCATTGCCGATATGGCGCTGGCGCCCTGGCTGAACGCGCTGGATTTCTACGGCGTGAAAGAGGCGGTGGGCTGGGGTGATCACCCGCGCGCTGTGGCCTATGTGGACCGCTTTATGGCGCGGCCCGCCGTGCAGCGTGGCATGAAGATCCCGGCAGAAGGCTCTTGAACCGGCGCGAAGGGGCGGGCGTGCTTGCCCCTTCGCACCCGGCCCGCAGGGCTCAGCCCGGCAGCGTGCCCGTCAGGACGTAGCGCAGGATCTGCACCACCTCTTCGGGTTCGCGCGCAACCGCCATGGCGGCGGCGTTGACCTCTTTCAGGGCGTGGTCGTGTTCCGGCGGTTGCAGGACGATCAGCGACTTCCCCAGCGCGGCGGCAAAGCCCGCGTCGAAGGCTGCGTTCCACTGCTTGTACTGCGTGCCGAAGCGCACCACGACCACATCGGCGTCCTCCAGCCCCTTGCGGGTGCGGATGGCGTTCACCAGCGCGCCCTTGCGGTCGTGCCAGAACTTGTCCGGCTCGGCGCCAAGGATCGTCACGCCGCAATCGTCGCTGGCCGCGTGGTCGGTGACCGGCGCGGTGAATGTCACATCCAGCCCCTCGGCGCCCTCGATGACGCGCTCGCGCCAGTCGGTGTGGATCTCTCCGGACAGGTAGACTGTCAGTCCCATGGCGATTCCCTTCCTCTTCTCAGACGGTCGGCACCCTAGCCTGATTGCACGCGGGGCCAAGCCCCTCGGGAAAACCCGGCGCCCCCCCCCCGGGGGTCTTCCGGGAAGGCCGTCGGGTTCTGGCCTGTCACCCCCGCCCGGCACCCCGCGCGGGGGGCGGTCTCAGCCCTTCAGGACAAGCTGCGGCGACATGACGTCGATCCCAAGCGCCTTGCCCACGGCGTAATAGGTCAGCTTGCCGGCGTGGACGTTCAGGCCCTCCAGCAGGTGCGGATCGTCCGCGCAGGCCTGCCGCCAGCCCTTGTCGGCGAGGTCCAGCAGGAAGGGCATCGTCGCGTTGGTCAGCGCGATGGTCGAGGTGCGCGCCACGGCGCCGGGCATGTTGGCGACGCAGTAATGCACGATGCCGTCGACCTCGTAGATCGGGTCCTGATGGGTGGTGGCCCGCGAGGTCTCGAAGCAGCCGCCCTGGTCGATGGCGACGTCGACGATCACCGCGCCGGGGCGCATGTCCGAGAGCTGCGCGCGCGACACCAGCTTGGGCGCGGCGGCGCCGGGGATCAGCACCGCGCCGATCACCATATCGGCCTGTTCCACCAGCTCGGCGGTGTTCCCGGCGCTGGCGTAGCGGGTCTTGAAGGTGCCGCCGTAAAGGTCGTCCAGGTAGCGCATCCGCGGCAGCGAACGGTCCAGCACGGTGACATCCGCGCCCATGCCCGCCGCGATGCGGGCCGCATGGGTGCCGACAACGCCGCCGCCGATCACCGCGACGGTGGCCGGGCCCACGCCCGGCACGCCGCCCATCAGCACGCCGCGCCCGCCATTGGCCTTCTGCAGCGACCATGCGCCGACCTGCGGCGCCAGACGGCCCGCGACCTCGGACATCGGCGCCAGCAGCGGCAGGCCGCCGCGCGCGTCGGTCACCGTCTCGTAGGCGATGGCGGTACAGCCAGAGGCCAGCAGGTCCTTGGTCTGCTCGGGATCGGGGGCAAGGTGCAGATAGGTGAACAGCAGCTGACCCTCGCGCAGCATCCTGCGCTCGGCGGCCTGCGGTTCCTTGACCTTGACGATCATGTCGGCGGTGGCAAAGATCTCTTCCGCCGTATCGGCGATGCGCGCACCGGCGGCGATGTAATCCGCATCGGGAAAGCCGGACCCCGCCCCCGCACCGGTCTGGACCACGACCTTGTGGCCATGAGAGACAGCCTCGCGCGCGGTGTTGGGCGTAAGTCCGACGCGAAATTCCTGCGGTTTGATTTCCTTCGGGCATCCGATGATCATGTAAATGTCCTTCCTGTTGATGGGGCGTCTTATGGCACGGATCGCTTGCAAATGGATGCTGGAATTGTGCAGTGTCGCGCGGCGAGGCGGTGGAATCTTCGCCTGTATTCGGGTGTGACGGAAGGACCCTTCGCAGCATGAGCCTCGACGAGACGGATCGGCGAATCCTGCGCGTGCTTCAGAGGCGCGGACGCATTCAAATGCCGACCTTTCGGGCGCGGTGAACCTGTCGGCCTCCTCCTGCCACCGCCGCGTGCAGCGGCTTGAGGCCGAGGGCTACGTGTGCGACTACGTCGCGCTTCTGGACGCCCGGCGGCTGGGGATGCCGACCACGGTCTTTGTCGAGATCACGCTCAATGCGCAGGCCGACGAGGTGCTGGAGGCCTTCGAGACCGCCGTCGCCCGGGTTCCGGACGTGCTGGAATGCCACCTGATGGCGGGGACGGCGGATTACATCCTGAAGGTCGTGGCCGCCGACACGGAGGATTTCGCCCGCATCCACCGCCAGTATCTGACCCGGCTGCCGGGGGTGGCGCAGATGCAATCCTCTTTCGCGCTTCGGACCGTCTTCAAGACCACCGCCCTGCCGGTGTGACAGGGGGCTTCCGCCGCACCGTGGTGCCGGGGGCGGTTGTCCGGGCGGCGTGACGGCGGACGGTCTTCGCAACGGCCCCCTCGGACGGCGGATGCCCCCGTCTCCGCCTGCCTGCCCCCGCAAGCGCCGCTCTGTCGTTCCGTGCCGCCGCCCGCCGGATCGTCACCGGGCGCCGGAGTGACATGGACCTCGGCGCGGGGCTGGGCCAAGGTATCGTGGCAAGCGAGCGGAGGCCGGGCATGCAAGGAGACTGGGATCACATCGTGGTGGGCGCGGGCAGCGCCGGGTGCGTGCTGGCCAAGCGGCTGGCCGAGGGCGGGCGCCGCGTCCTGCTGCTCGAGGCCGGGGGGCGCGACAATTACCACTGGATCCACATCCCGATGGGGTATCTCTACTGCATCGGCAACCCGCGCACCGACTGGTGCTTCCGCACCGCCGAGGAACCGGGGCTGAACGGGCGGTCGCTGCTCTATCCGCGCGGCAAGGTGCTGGGCGGCTGCTCCTCGATCAACGGCATGCTCTACCTGCGCGGGCAGGCGGCGGATTACGACGGCTGGCGGCAGATGGGGCTGGCGGGCTGGGGCTGGGACGACGTGCTGCCCTATTTCCTGAAGTCCGAGGATTACGTCGACGGTGCGTCCGACTTCCACGGATCGGGGGGCGAGTGGCGGGTCGAGAACCAGCGCCTGCGCTGGCAGGTGCTCGACGACTGGATGGAGGCCGCCGCCGCCGAAGGCCTGCCCAAGGTCACCGACTTCAACACCGGCGACAACGAGGGCGTGGGCTATTTCCGCGTCAACCAGCGCAATGGCTGGCGCATGAACACCGCCAAGGCCTTCCTGCGCAGCGCGCCCAAGGATCGCGTGCAGGTGGTGACCGGCGCCCATGTGGCGGGGCTGCTCTTCGAGGGCAGGCGGGTGACCGGCGTGGCCTACCACAAGGACGGTCAGCGCCACGAGGCGCGCAGCGGCGGCGAGGTCGTGCTGGCGGCGGGGGCCATCGGCTCGCCGCATATCCTGCAACTCTCGGGCGTGGGCCCGGCGGAGCTGCTGCGCGACAACGGCGTTGCGCTGCGCCTCGATGCCCCCGGCGTCGGGGCCGAGCTGCAGGACCACCTGCAACTGCGCTGCTCCTGGCGGCTGACCGGGGCGAAGACGCTGAACACGCTGGCCAATTCGCTCTGGGGCAAGGCCATGATCGGCGCCGAATACGCGCTGCGCCGCAGCGGCCCGATGTCCATGGCGCCCTCGCAGCTGGGCGCCTTCGCGAAATCGCGCCCCGATGTGGCCACGGCGGACCTGGAATACCACGTCCAGCCCCTGTCCCTGGGGGCCTTCGGGGAACCCCTGCACAGCTATCCGGCGCTGACCGCCAGCGTCTGCAACCTGCGCCCCGAAAGCCGGGGGACGGTGCAGCTGACCTCACCGGACTTCCGCGCGGCGCCCCGGATCGCGCCCAATTACCTCTCGACCGAGGGCGACCGCCGTACGGCGGCCAATGCCATCCGCCTGACCCGCCGGATCATGGCGCAGTCCGCCATGGCCCGCTACGCGCCCGAAGAGGTCAAGCCGGGCCTGTCCTTCGAGACCGAGGAAGACCTCGCAAGGGCCGCCGGAGAGATCGGCACCACGATCTTCCACCCGGTCTCGACCGTGCGCATGGGCGGCGCGGAGGCGCCGCTGGATGCCGCATTGCGCTTTCGCGGACTGGACAACCTGCGCGTGGCGGATGCCAGCGTCATGCCGCGCATTTGCAGCGGCAATACCAACGCGCCCACCATCATGATCGCCGAAAAGGCCTCTGACATGATCCTCGAGCGCACATAAGGCGCCCCAGCCCGCTTCTTCTGTCCGGAAATATCCCGGGGGGGCGCGCAGCGCGGGGGCAGAGCCCCCTGGAAGGCCCGCCCCGGAACCGGCGGCAGACCCCTGCGCCCCCTCAATCCTGCTTGGGCCGGTCGTCGTATTCGCCGGACAGGATGCGGCGGGCGTCGCCTTCGGGGTCGTCGTATTGGTTCGACCGCAGCGTGTAGATGAAGAACCCCAGCCCGGCGCCGCCCAGCACCAGCGAGATCGGGATGAGGTAGGTGAGGATGTTCATGAACCCTCCTATCGGAGCCTGAGCGCGTTCAGCGACACGGTGATCGAGCTGACGGACATCGCCAGCGCCGCGATCAGCGGAGAGCAGAAGCCCGCCGCCGCCAGCGGCACGGCGATGATATTGTACCAGGTCGCCACGGAGAAGTTCTCGCGGATGCGTTTCACCGCCTTTTGTGCCGTGCCCAGGGCCTCGGGGATCGGCGCGAGGCTCTGGCCCAGAAGCACGATTTCCGAGGCGACCCGCGCCGCGTCCAGCGCCGAGGCCGGCGAGATCGAGACATGCGCGGCGGTCAGCGCGGGGGTGTCGTTCAACCCGTCGCCCACCATCAGCACATGGGCGCCCGCGTGGCTCAGCGCCTCGACCCGGGCGGCTTTGTCCTGCGGCAGGGCCTCGGCCACCCATTGCGGGATCTCCAGCCTGCGGGCCAGGCTTTCGACGGCGGCGGGCGTGTCGCCGGACATCAGCAGCACCGTCATGCCCGAGGCGCGCAGGGCGGCAACCGCCTCGGCGGCGCCCTCGCGCAGCCGGTCCGAGAACAGGAAGGCGCGCGGTGCCTCGCCCTCTACCGCCAGCCATGCGGCGGTCTGTTCGGTGGGCTGCCCCCCGGTCCAGGCGGCGCGGCCAAGGCGCACGCGGCGGCCCTGCCACAGGCCTTCGGTGCCATGGCCCGGCACCTCGGTGATGTCGCTCACGCTGTCGGGGCGCAGCCCGGCGGCCTGTGCGGCGGTGGTGATGGCGCGTGACAGCGGATGCGCCGACCCCATCGCCAGCGCCATGGCCACGCGCAGCGTCTCTTCGGGCAGGTCGCCCAAGTTGGTCAGCTCCGGCGTGCCGGTGGTCAGCGTGCCGGTCTTGTCGAAGACCACCGTGTCCACCTGCGCCAGCCGCTCCAGCGCGGTGGCGTCCTTGATCAGCAGCCCGCGCCGGAACAGCCGCCCCGAGGCGGCGGTGGTCACGGCGGGCACGGCCAGACCCAGCGCGCAGGGGCAGGTGATGATCAGCACCGCGGCGGCGATGTTCAGCGCCACCCGCAGGTCGCCCGTCCCGATCAGCCAGCCGAGGAAGGCGAGGGCCGAGAGGATATGCACCCCCGGCGCATAGAGCTTGGCCGCGCGGTCGGCGAGCGAGGTGTAGCGCGAGCGCCCCGACTCGGCCACCGCCACAAGGTCGGCCATCCGCGCCAGCGAAGTGTCGCGGCCCACCGCCGTCGCCCGCACCAGCAGCGGGCCGGTCAGGTTGACCTCTCCGGCGCTGATGGCGCGGCCCGGCTCGGCCAGCACCGGCAGGGTCTCACCGGTCAAAAGCGAGCGGTCCAGTTCCGACGTGCCATCCTCGATCACCCCGTCCACGGGCATCCGCCCGCCGGGTCGCAGGCGGATCACGTCGCCCACGCGCAGGTCGGCCACGGCCACGGTCTCGTCGCCCGCCGGGCCGACCCGCAGCGCGCGCGGCACTTCCAGCGCGGCCAGTTCCTCGGCGGCAGAGCGGGCGGTGGCGCGGGTGCGGTGATCCAGATAGCGGCCCGTCAGCAGGAAGAAGGTCAGCGTGATGGCGGCGTCGAAATAGGCGTGTTCGCCGGACAGCGCGGTTTCCCAGAGCGAGGTGCCCACCGCCAGCAGGATCGCCAGCGAGATCGGCACGTCCATGTTCAGCGCCCGTGCCCGCAGCGCCGTCAGGGCGTTGCGAAAGAAGGGCTGTGCGGAAAAGCCCACGGCGGGCAGGACGATGGCGGCTGAGATCCAGTGGAACAGGTCGCGGGTCGGCCCATCCGCCCCGGACCAGACCGCGACCGACAGCAGCATCACGTTCATCGCGGCAAACCCCGCCACGGCGAGGCGCATCAGCAACTCGCGGCCCGCGCGGTCGGTGGCGGTGGCCTTCAGCGCCGTGCCGTCAAGCTCATGCGCCTCGTAGCCCGCGCCCTCGACCAGCGGGATCAGGTCCGCGGCGGTCACGCCGGGCGCGGCATCCACGGTTGCGCGCTTCAGCGTCAGGTTGACCCGTGCCGCGCGCACCTGCGGGTGCGCGGTCAGCGCGCGTTCCACCGTGGACATGCAGGCGGCGCAGTGGATCGTGGGCAGCGACAGCGTCAGGCGGGCGTCCACCGGCGGACGCTCTGCCAGCGCCTCTGCGGCGGGCGCGGCAGAGCAGGCGGGGCAGGCGGAAACGGGGGCGCGAAGCGTGGCGGTCATGGATGTGCAACCTTGGGGCGGTGGGTCGCGGACCCACCCGGTGGTCAGGGACGGATATGCAGCACGACCCGCTGTTCGAAGGGCGTGCCGTCGAGTGCGGTGGCGGTCATGCGGATGTTCCAGTTGCCGGGCGCCAGCGCCTCTTGCGCCACATAGGCCCGGCCGTCGAAGGTGAAATCGGGCGTGCGGTCGTCCTGGACATGGGTGGCCCGGCCCAGCGTGGCCGTCAGCTGGCCGGCCTGCACCGGCTTGCCCTCGGCGTCTGTGATGGCCAGCTCCACCCGGTCGCCCGTGGCATCGGCGCGGACGGTCCATCCCAGTGCCTCCTGCGCGGCGCGGCGGTCGTCGAAGGTCTGGCTGGCGATGTAGGAGTTCTTGGTCTCGACCCCGGGAAAGGTGCGGACCGCATTCACCGCCAGCGCGATGTTGACGCCGATGATGACGGCGAAGGCGCCGCCGAAGATCCCCAGTACGTGCCAGCCGGTCAGGCGGAATTCGCGTTTTGCTTGTGTCGTCATGTCAGTTGGCGCTTCCGTTGAAGATGGTGTCGCTGTGGGCGCGGTCGCCGCTGGTCAGATCCTCGACCCAGAAGCGGAACTCTGTCCGTTCGGATTCTGCCGGGTCAGAGCCGCGCGGGGCCAGCACATAGACCTTTTGCAGGTAGGTTTCATTGGCCGGCACGGTCACCGTCTCGTAGGGCGTGCCCTCCAGCTGGACGCGCAGGAATTCGTCCCCGGCCAGCGAGATGCGGAAGGGCCGGTCGTCCCCGTGCTTGTTCAGCAGGCGCACGTCGTAGGTGTTGCGGATGGTGCCGTCGGACAGGGTCACGAAGGTCGGGTTGCGCACCGGGGCCACGGACATCTCGATCTCGGGGCGGATGAACAGCGCGAATACCAGACCGATGCCCACCAGCGACCAGAGCGCGGTATACAACACTGTGCGCGGCCGGAAGATGTGCTTCCAGACCGGGCGTGGCGCTTGGCCGGCGCGCTCTCGCGGCTCGTCGGACAGGGCGAGGTAGTCGATCAGCCCGCGCGGCTTGCCCAGTTTGGCCATGACGTCGTCGCAGGCGTCGATGCACAGCGCGCAGGTGATGCACTCCATCTGCTGGCCGTCGCGGATGTCGATCCCCATGGGGCAGACGTTGACACAGGCCATGCAGTCGATGCAATCGCCCGGTCCGTCCTGAAAGGCGGCGGTGTCCACCGGGGCGGCGGCAGCCGCGTCCGAAAGGCCGGGGTAGGGCGTCGCGGCGTATTGCGCCAGATCCGGCCCCTGTCCGGTGGCCTGCGCGGCCTGTTCCGCCGCCATGGCCTCGGACTGTTTCTTGCGGCGGACGTTGCCCTTGCCGCGCGGCTCGCCACGCCAGACGCGATAGCCCACGGTCAGCGTGTCCTCGTCCATCATCGCCGCCTGGATGCGCGGCCAGGGGCAGGCGTAGATGCAGATCTGTTCGCGCGCGAAGCCGCCGAAGAAGAAGGTCGTCGCGGTCAGGATCAGCATGGTCGTATAGGCGACCGGGTGGGCGTTCAGCGTCACGAGGTCGCGCAGCAGCGTCGGGGCGTCGGCGAAGTAGAAGACCCAGGCGCCGCCGGTGGCCAGCCCGATCAGGAACCACGCGGTCCATTTGGTGACCCGCAGACGGGCCTTGTGCAGGTCCATCTTCTTCTGCCGGTGCAGGCGCAGGCGGGCGTTGCGGTCGCCCTCGATCCAGCGTTCGACGAGGATGAAGAGGTCGGTCCAGACGGTCTGCGGGCAGGCATAGCCGCACCAGACCCGTCCCAGCGCCGAGGTGAAGAGGAAGAGCCCCAGCCCCGCCATGATCAGCAGGCCCGCGACAAAGTAGAACTCGTGCGGCCAGATCTCGATCCAGAAGAAGAAGAACCGCCGGTTGGCGAGGTCGATCAGAACCGCCTGGTCCGGCAGTTGCGGCCCCCGGTCCCAGCGCAGCCATGGGGTAATATAGTAGATGCCCAGCGTGACGATCATCAGCACCCACTTCAGGGTGCGGAAATTTCCGGACACGCGGCGCGGGAAAATCGGCTCTCGCGCAGCATAAAGGGAGGGGGCGGGGGTATTGCTGTCGGACACGGTGGTTCGCTCCGTTGACGTCGGTCGTTCGGGCCCTTGTCGCGCCATGGCCCGCACTCAGCCTTGACCTGTATCAAATTCTGACTCTGTGAGGCAGGTTTTCGGTCACGGTTCCGTCACCGGCGGGCCTCGCGCCGCAGCCAGGTGGTGAAGGCCTTCAGGGGCGGGCGCAGGATGCCGGGACGGGTGACGAGAAAATAGCCTGTCTTCCTCGTGTCTTCAAAGAGAATCCTCAGCCGCCCGGCCTCGACGTCCTGCGCCACGAAAATCCCCGCGGTGATGGCGATTCCCTGGCCGGCGCGGGCGGCCTCCAGCATCAGGTTGCCGGGCAGCGAGGCATAGCCGTGCCCGGCATCGCGGTCGACGCCGTGCAGGGCAAACCAGTCCGTGGCCTCGTTGGTGCCCAGCTCCTGCAGCCAGTGATACTCGCGCAGGTCGGCGGGGCTGGAGATCTCGCGGGTGCCGACGAGCGTCGGCGCCGCGACCACCACGATCGGAGAACGCACCAGCAGCTCGGCTTCCAGCCCCGGCCAGTCGCCCCGGCCGTAGCGGAGCGCCACGTCGATGCCGCCGGGTTCCAGTGTCTGGACGGTGGCCGAGGGGTCGATGGTCAGGCTGATCTCGGGGTGTTTCTCTCGGAACTGGCTGAGGCGCGGCATCAGCCAGGCCGAGGCAAAGGTCGGCGTGGTCGAGATCTGCAAAGGCCGTGTCGCATCGGCGCCGGTCAGCGCCTCGACGGTGGTGGCGATCTGGCCAAAGCCGTCCAGCAGGGCGCGCGCCAGTGTTTCGCCCTCTGCGGTCAGTTCCATGCGGCGCCCGCTGCGGTCCAGCAGCGCCACGCCAAGATCGCTTTCCAGCGCCCGAAGGTGCTGGCTGATGGCAGCGTGACTGACATTCAGGGCAGCCCCGGCCTTGGCCACGGATCGGCTTTGGGCGTAGGCAGCAAAGGCGCGCAGGGCGGAAAGGGAGGGCAGGGTGGTCCAATCCATGTGTGAGCCTGACTTACATGACGGTTATATTGCTGAGTCGCATGGCACGGCGCGTCGCGTCAAGATGCAGGCATCACGGCGAAGAGGAAAGGAGACCGAGATGTTCGGCATTTTCGCAAGAAGCTTCATGACGGCGACCCGGACCGAAGACCGCGCCGACTGGCCCACGCGGCGCGATCTGCCAAAGCTCGGCTGGCTGGAAGAGGACCTGCCGGTCCGGCATTCGGCGGCGGGGCGCCGGGGCTACGACGATTGATCCCGCGGCCGTTGTGCCGCGCCACTGTCACGGGCCACAGGCACCCGTCCCCCGGGGGCGATCCCGGTCGGGGAGGCGCCTGCCGTCAGGGTTGATGGAAAACCGTGAAGGGGCGTCGCGATGCGGCGCCCTTTGCGCTGTCCGTCCGGGACAGGAGACTGCGGGGAAGGGAACTGCGCCGACGCCCCAGGAAACGCGCGAACAGGACAGGGCATCGGCGCATCACGCCCCGGTCCTTGCGGCGGGGTGTATCGCGACCGGGAGGAAGGAGCCCGGTCTTGCCCTTACAGATTGCCCGTTTCGGGCCCGGCCTGCCTTGACCTGTGTCAAACCCGCAGGCGTCGTTTCGGCCCGGTCGCCTGCCGGGGCCCAAGCGCCTGCGACACCTCGTCCGGCAGGTCGATGCCAGAGATCGACCGGTTGCTGGTCACCCGGTTGCGCCCGTTGTTCTTGGAGGCATACAGCGAGATGTCCGCGCATTTCAGCCAGGCATCGGCGCCGCCCAGATCCTCGTCCAGCTCGGCGACGCCGAAACTTGCGGTGATCAGCGGCAGGTCGTCGTGGAATTGCTGTTCGGAGACCTTCTTGCGCAGGCGTTCGGCCATGATCGCGGCACTGTCGGCGCCAGAGCCCGCGAGGATCACGGCAAACTCCTCTCCGCCGACGCGGTAGAGCTTGCGGTTGGGGCCTATGACGCGGCGGGCGCGGCGGGCGATTTCCGTCAGGGCGCGGTCGCCCATGTCGTGGCCGAACTGGTCGTTGATCGACTTGAAGTGATCCACGTCGAAAAGGATCAGGCTGGCGGTCGCGGCGTTGCGCCGGACCTGCGCAAAGGTGTCTTCCAGATGCTGGCGGAACTGGCGGCTGGTGCTGGCGCCGGTCAGCCAGTCCAGCGTGGCGGCGGATTCCAGCGCCTGAACCCGCATCTCCGTCGCCAGCAGCTGCTCGATCCCCGAGGCCAGGAGCGTGATCATCGCCGAATCCTGTCGCGTGAAATGCGGACGGTCCAGCGGGCTGCACAGGCTGAGCGTGCCGAAGGTATGGCCGCCGACCGACAGCTTCTTGCCGATGTAGGACCGCAGCCCGTAGGATAGGAAGGTCGGGTTCTCGCCGATCTCGACGGTATTGGCGAAGTTATGCGGCCCGTCCACCGCCAGCGTGGTGCTGCAGATGCTCTGGCCAAGGTCGAAACGGGTGCCGGGAGAGACCGTCATCAGCGAGGACTTGGCGTGCACGACGCTCATCGTCTGGCCTTCCAGCGCGCAGACCAGCGCCACGGGCATCTTGAAATGGTCGCAGGCCAGCGCGAGGATCGCCTCGATCTTTGTCCGCTCGTCCAGCCGCTGGTCGGTGAGGATCGCGACAAAGCTGTCGCGGGCCAGGTGCTGGCGGTCTTCCTCGGTGGTGTCGCGGCAGATGGCGAAGTGACCGGCAAGCCGCCCGCCGGACCCCGCCCAGGGCCAGCTTGCCATTTCCGTCGCGATGGAGGCGCCGTCCTTGCGCCGCAGACGCATCGGGAACAGGCCGTTGCCCGAGGGCCCGCCGTAGCGCGGCCCGGTCAGGGCGGTGTCGCCCGCGGCGTCGTAAAGCGCATCCTTGTCGCGCCCCGCAAGCTCTGCCAGCGTGTAGCCGGCCAGCTCTTCGAAGGCCCGGTTGCACCACAGGATCCGGCGGTCGGAGTCGGTCAGAACCACCGCGTCGTTGGCATGGTTGCAAAGGCCCGCGCACAGCCTTTCCATGGCGTCTGGCTGGTCGGGCAATCCGTAATCCGAAGAGGTCATGGCGCGCTCTCATCCTGTGGTCCATCGGTGATCGGCCAACAATCTTGAGATTTCGTAAAATTTTCCGCGCAATCGAAAACCCGGGGTAAAATCCTGCTTTGACCGGGCAAGCGGTCCCCGGGGGCGCACATGCAAAGACGCCCCCGCCTTGCGGCGGGGGCGTCATGGGGACTGCGGGGCCGGTCAGGCCTGCCGGGTCATTCCGCTTCGGAAGCCTCGCCGCCGCCAAGGCTGTGGACATAGGTCGCCACGGCGCGGACCTCTGCCTCGGACAGGCGATCCGACCACGCGGGCATCACGCCGTACCGCGCATTCCAGACCGACTCGCGGATGGACGCGAAGTCTCCGCCGTACAGCCAGATCGCGTCGGTCAGGTTCGGGGCGCCCTGATCGCGGTCACCGGTGCCGTCGTCGCCATGGCACGAGGCACAGTTGATCGCGTAGACCTCTGCCCCGGCTTCGGCCCCGGCGGGGTCGAAGGGTTCCTGCCCGGACAGGATCATGACGTGGTTCACGACCTGATCGACCTCTTCGCCGGACAGCAGCTCGTCCCGGCCAAAGGCGGGCATCTGCGAGAACCGCGCGTCCGGGTCGGTCTCGTTGCGGATGCCGTGGCTGATGGTCTCGTGGATCGCCTCGATCGAGCCGCCCCAGAGCCAGTCGTCGTCCAGCAGGTTCGGGTAGCCCGCCGCCCATCCGGCCTGGCTGGACCCCGCCGCGCCAGAGCCGTGGCATTGCGCGCACCACGACCGGTACACGGCGCCCCCGGCGTTGCCCGCATAGCTCAGAAGCTCGGGATCGTCCTGGATCGCGGCCAGGTCGACAGAGGCGAGCTTTTCGTTGATCGGGCCGTTGGCCTCTTCGACGCGGGCGATCTCCTCGGCGACCTCGGCGCGGGTGGAATAGCCCAGCACACCGGCGGTCGCCCCGGTGACCATGGGCCAGGCCGGGTAGGCGATGGTGTAGCCCACGCCCCAGACGATGGTCGCGTAGAAGGTCCAGAGCCACCACTTGGGCAGCGGCTTGTTGTATTCCCTGATGCCGTCCCACTCGTGTCCGGTGGTCTCGTAGTCAAGGTCGTCCTGTTTCTTGTCGCTCATTTCCCGTCCTCCTCACGTGTGGCGGGTCGATCTTCGTGGCGGAAAGGGATGTTGGCCGTGTCCTCGTAGGTCTTTCGGCTTCCGGGCCGGAAGGCCCAGAAGATGATGCCCACGAAGATCAGGAACATGACCAGCAAGCCCCAGCTGTCCGCCAGCTGTCTCAGAAAGCTGTAGTTCTCCATCCTGGCCCCTTACCGGCTGGCGTCGGGCGTGAAGGTCGAGAAATCGACCAGCGTGCCCAGCATTTGCAGGTAGGCGATCAGCGCATCCGCCTCCGAGACACCGGGTGCCCCGTCGAAGTTGCGGATGTTGACCTCTCCGTAGCGGTCCACCAGCCCGTCGTAGTAATCGCTGTCCGGGTCGGCCTGCGCGACAAAGTCCCGCTGCGCCTCGGCGATCATCTCGTCGGTGTAGGGCACGCCGACCATGGCGTTGGTGCGCAGCAGGTCGTCCATGTAGCGCCCGTCGAGCAGCGTTTCCTCGAGGAAGCCGTATTTGGGCATCACCGATTCAGGCACCACCGACTGCGGGTCGCGCAGGTGGTCGACGTGCCACTCGTCCGAGTAGCGGCCGCCCACGCGGGCCAGGTCCGGCCCGGTCCGCTTCGATCCCCACTGGAACGGGTGGTCGTACTTGGATTCGACCGCCAGCGAGTAGTGACCGTAGCGTTCGACCTCGTCGCGCATCGGACGGATCATCTGGCTGTGGCAGACGTAGCAGCCCTCGCGCAGGTAGATCTCGCGGCCCGCCAGTTCCAGCGGCGTGTAGGGGCGCATGCCCTCGACGTCCTCGATGGTGTTCTCGAGGTAGAAGAGCGGCACGATCTGCACCAGCCCGCCGATGGTCACGGTCAGGAAGGCCAGAACCGCCAGAAGCGTGACGTTCCGCTCCAGCTTCGAGTGGTGCTTGAAGACCCACGACTGGTGCGGCAGCTCGTTGGGGACGCCGTCGCCCAGCTGGTCGACCTTGGGGTCCTTGGCGGGATCGGTGATTTTCGGGTTATCAGCCATGTCCGGTCCTCCTTATTCGGCCGGGGTGGCATGGGCGGTCGCGGCGCCGGCCTCGAGGGCCGGGGCGCGTTTCACCGTCATCCACAGGTTGTAGCACATGATCAGGCCGCCGGCGACGTAGAGCACCCCGCCCAGGGCGCGCACCACATACATCGGGAACTTGGCGCTGACCGTGTCGGCGAAGCTGTTCACGAGGAAGCCATTGGCATCCACCTCGCGCCACATCAGGCCTTCCATGATGCCGGTCACCCACATGGATGCCGCGTAGAAGATGATGCCGATGGTGGCGAGCCAGAAGTGCCAGGACACCATGGCCTGCGAGTAGAGGCCCTGACGGTTCCACAGCTTGGGCGTCAGGAAGTAGAGGCAGGCAAAGGTGATCATGCCGTTCCAGCCAAGCGCGCCGGAATGCACGTGGCCGATCGTCCAGTCGGTGTAATGCGACAGCGAGTTGACCGCGCGGATCGACATCATCGGGCCTTCGAAGGTCGACATGCCGTAGAAGCCGAGCGAGATCACGAACATCCGCAGCACCGGGTCGGTACGCAGCTTGTCCCATGCGCCGGACAGCGTCATCAGGCCGTTGATCATGCCACCCCAGGACGGCATCCACAGGATGATCGAGAACACCATGCCCAGTGTCGCGGCCCAGTCGGGCAGGGCGGTATAGTGCAGGTGGTGCGGACCGGCCCAGATATACAGGAAGATCAGCGCCCAGAAGTGGATGATCGACAGCTTGTAGCTGTACACCGGACGACCGGCCTGTTTCGGGATGAAGTAGTACATCATGCCCAGGAAGCCGGCGGTCAGGAAGAAGCCCACGGCGTTATGGCCGTACCACCACTGCACCATGGCGTCCTGCACGCCCGAGAAGACCTGCACGGATTTCGACCCCCAGATCGAGACCGGAATGGCGAGGTTGTTGAACACGTGCAGCATGGCGACGGTCAGGATGAAGGCGAGGTAGAACCAGTTGGCCACGTAGATATGCGGCTCTTTGCGCTTCACGATGGTGCCGACGAAGACGGCGAGATAGGCGACCCAGATGATGGTCAGCCACCAGTCGACGTACCATTCCGGCTCGGCGTATTCCTTGGCGTGGGTCGAGCCCAGCAGGTAGCCGGTTGCCGCCAGCACGATGAAGATCTGGTAGCCCCAGAAGACGAACCACGCGAGGTTGCCGCCCCAGAGCCGCGCCGCGCTGGTGCGCTGGACCACGTAGAACGAGGTACAGATCAGCGCGTTGCCACCAAAGGCGAAGATCACCGCCGAGGTGTGCAGCGGCCGCAGGCGCCCGAAGTTGGCATAGCCCTCGGCCCAGTCGAAATTGAGCGCCGGAAAGGCCAGCTGGGCGGCGATGAACGTACCGGCGAGAAAACCCACCACGCCCCAGAAGGCGGTGGCGATGACGCCGTAGCGGATCACCCCGTCCATGTATTCGTTCTGATTGGCCGGCAGGGGCGCCGGTTCATCCGTGTTGCGCAGGACCCAGACGAACATCCCTGCGGAGATCAGCAGGATGATGATCGCATGGACCATGTAAGCAACATCGCGTGCATAGTTGGCCGCGATCATCGCGAATATCGCGATCAGGCCAAGCACGATGAGCTTGAGATAATTCAACATGTTTCGTCCCTTCGTCTGTCCCACACGGAATCGCTGCCGCACAGGCAATCTTTGACTGGTGCCGTTACTGCGCTGTCGGCATCAACAAAGCCTTGATCTGCATCAAGCAATGGGGCCCTGCGTTTTGACACGCGTCAAGGTGGCATCCGCGCCGGGCGGATAGCCTATCTGTATCGACAACCTGGAGGTGTGTCATGACATACAAGACCGTACTGACCGCGCTGACCGACACCAGTCTGCTGAACAGCACCCTAGCCCAGTCCGCAGCTTTTGCCCAAGGCCACGACGCGCATCTCGAGGTAATCTGCCTCGGCGTCGACCGGACCCAGACCGGCTATTATTATGCCGGTGCCAACGCCATGGTGCTTCAGGAAACCCTGAGCCGCGCGAATGCCGAGGCGGAAGAACTGGCGGGCCTTGCAAAGGAGCGGTTGCAGCGCGAGGAACTGCGCTGGGCGGTGGATCACCGCGTTGCGCAGCTTGCCGATATCGGGCGCCAAATCGCCGCGCATGCGCGGTTCGCCGACCTCGTGGTGCTGCCGCAGCCCTACGGCAAGGAGCGCGGCATAGAGCTGGAGCCGGTGACGGAGGGCGCGCTGTTCGAGGGGCAGGTGCCGGTGATGATCGTGCCCGATGGCGTCACGGTGAAGCCGCAGCCCGAGCGCGTGGTGATCGCGTGGAACGAAAGCCGCGAGGCGATGCGCGCGGTGCGCGCCGCGCTGCCGCTGCTGACGCAGGCCAAGGCGGTGCATGTGGTCGTCATCGACCCGCCGCAGCACGGGCCGACCCGCTCCGACCCCGGTGGCCTGCTGTCGCAGTTCCTTGCCCGGCACGGGGTTCGGCCCAAGGTCGACGTGCTGTCCAAGACCATGCCGAGCGTCGCGGATGTGCTGCTGCGCCATGTCACGGATGTCGATGCGGATCTGGTGGTCATGGGGGCCTATGGCCATTCGCGGTTCCGCGAGGCGATCCTTGGCGGCGCCACCCGCTCGATGCTGGAGCAGACGCAGGTGTCGGTGCTGATGGCGCACTGACGCGCCCGGACCCCGGGCGCAGGGCGGGGCATCCTGCCGCGGCCCGGGTAGCTGCGAAACGGCCCTGTCGCCGGGCAGGGCGCGCGACAGGCCGGGTGCCAGGGATCCGGCCCTCAGGCGAGGGAGAGCAGAGCCCTCGCCAGCGTCTCGGCGTCGATCCCGTTCCCCGCAAGATCGGCGTCAAGCGCATTATGGGTGTCGCGCCAGACCGGCAGGGCCGCGATCAGCAGCTCCTGCCCCGCGCGGGTCAGATGCAGCCGCCGCCCGCGCCTGTCGTCGGGGTCGGGGCTGGTCTCGGCCAGTCCGCGCCGCTCCAGCACCTTCAGCGCCGCGGTCAGCGTCGTGCGGTCCATGGCTAGGAAGGGCGCAAGCTCCGAGATGCGCGGCGCCTCTGGCCGGTTTATCGCCATCAGGATAGAGAACTGCCCGTTCGACAGGCCAAAGGGCTTCAGCGCCGCATCGAAGCGCCGCGCCAGGGCCCGCGCCGCGCGTTGCGCCCGGAAACACAGGCAGCGGTCGCGCACCTCGAGGGTGGCGGAAATCGGCAGGTCGGGGTGCATGTCGGGATTCATGTTGATATCAACTTATTTCCGATGCAGGCTCGGGGCAACACATGGGAAAGGGAGTGTGTCATCATGTCCTACGTACAGGGTTTCGTCGCTGCCGTGCCAGAGGCCAACAAGCAGGCCTATATCGACAGCGCCGAAGCGGCCTGGCCGCTGTTCGAGGAATACGGCGCGCTGGCCCATTGGGAGTGCTGGGAAGAGGATGTGCCCGAGGGCGAGGTGACCTCTTTCCCGATGGCGGTCAAGCGCGAGCCCGGTGAGAAGATCGTCTTTGCCTGGGTGGTCTGGCGGGACAAGGCGGCGGTCGATGCCTGCCATGCCAGCATGTCGACGGACAAACGGTGGGAGAGGCTGTCGATGCCCTTCGACGGCAAGCGCATGATCTTTGGCGGGTTCTCTCCGGTCTTCATGGCGGAATCCTGAGATCTGCGGGGCAGGGGATGCCCCTCCCTGCCACCGCGGCATCGAGAACAGCATGACGGGGCGCCGCTGGGGGCAGGGGCCTGCACCGGGGCAGGGCCGCCCGGCGGGGCGCGCTCAGGGCCGATCGGGCAGGGCGATCCGGCCTTCGCTGACCGGAACGGCGCTGCCCGCGACGCGCACCTGCGCAATCGCGCCCGCCGTGACCACCACGGTCAGGCCGATGCGCGAGGGGCGCCCCATCTCGACGCCCTGCTGCAAGGCGATGCGCGTTTCGCCCTCGGGCAGGGCGCCGCTGGCCAGAAGCTGCGCCGCGAGGATGGCCGAGGCAGAGCCGGTCGCCGGGTCTTCGGGGATGCCCGCGGTCGGAGAGAACATGCGCGCCCGGTAGCCCTCCCCCTGCGGGGTATAAAGATAGGCGCTGTCCACACCGGCGGCCTGCAGGGCGTCGGACCATGCCGGTTCCTGCGGGCGGGCCATGGCCAGCGCGTCCGGATCGGCGACGGGGATGTACAGGAAGGCGGGGCCGCCCTGCCACAGCCCCGGCACATGGTCGCCAAAGCCGACCTGTTCCGGCGTCAGACCGCAGGCGCGCGCAAGCGCCGCCGGTTCGGGAACCGCGCCCGCCGCCGGGGCATGGGGCAGCACGGGTGCGACAAATTCCGCCTGCACCGATCCATCCCGGCGCCAGACCCGCACCGGCACCAGCCCGGCCTGCTCTTCCAGCGTCACCTCGGTTTCGAAATCGCCCTCGGGCGCGGCACGGGTGGCAAGGAAGATGGCGCAGCCGATGGTCGGATGCCCGGCAAAGGGGATTTCGGCCGTGGGAAAGAAGATGCGCACCTTGGCGCTATGGCCCGGGTCGTCCGGGGGCTGCACGAAGATGGTCTCGGACAGGTTGAACTCGCGTGCCAGCACCTGCATCCGCGCCGGGTCCAGCCCGTCCGCCTGATCGACGATGGCCAGCGGATTGCCCGCGAAGCGCGTGTCGGTGAAGACGTCCCATGTCTGGAAGGGCAGGCGGTCAGGCAAAGACACCGCCGTCCGCGTCGTCGCCGGCCTCTTCCAGCAGCAGGGACATGTCCGGCACCGTGACGTGGCGCTTTCCCTGCAACACGATCACGCCGTCCCGCTTCAGCGCCGAGATCTGACGGCTGACGGTCTCCAGTGTCAGGCCGAGGTAATCGGCCATGGCTTCGCGCGTCAGCGGCAGGTCGAAGGCCAGCGGCCCCTCGGTGCCGCGCTGGTTCAGCGTGGCATCGCGCCGCGCGATGATCGACAGCAACGAGGCGATCTTCTCGCGCGCGGTCTTGCGGCCCAGCACCAGCATCCATTCCCGCGCCGCATCCAGTTCGTCCAGCGTCATCTCCAGCAGGCGCTGCGCGATGTGCGGCGTCTTCTGCATCATGTCTTCGAAGGGCGTCTTGCGGAAACAGCACATCACCAGATCGGTGGTCGCGACGACATCATAGGCGGCGGTCCCGCGGCCCGGGCGTCCGACGAAATCCGAGGGCAGCAAGAGGCCCACCATCTGCCTGCGCCCGTCCTCCATCGTCTGGGTCAGGGTGGCGATGCCGGACACCACCGACCCCACGAACTCCATCCGGTCGCCGGACCAGATCACCGTCTGCCCGGCCTCGAACTTGCGGTAATACTTAATCTCTTCCAGGCGCTCGAGCTCGTTGGTCTCGCAGCGCGCACAAACGGCGCGATGCCGGATCGGGCAGCTTTCGCAATCCTGGTGCGCGGCAAGATCTCGTTCGTTCAGCATGGCTCAAACCCCCGTTTGATCTGCGTCAAGGCAACCCGTCCGGGATGTCCTGTAACCCTACCCGTATGGATACACGAACACAACTCGGGCGCCTTGGTCTCTTCGATGCCAAAGTGCCGCGCTATACCTCTTATCCGACTGCCCCTCATTTTGCCGGAAACGTTGATCCGGGCCGATTTTGTCAATGGATTCAGGCGCTTCCAGAGGGCGGTGAGATTTCGCTGTATATCCATGTGCCGTTCTGCCGCAGGCTGTGCTGGTTCTGCGCCTGCCGCACGCAGGGGACTGCGACACTGTCGCCCGTGGAAAGCTACGTCGCCACGCTGGAGGCCGAGCTGGCGCTGCTGAAGCGGCACCTGCCGAAGGGCATCCGCCTGTCGCGTCTGCACTGGGGCGGCGGCACGCCGACGCTGCTGACACCCGAGCTGATGCGGCGGCTGATCGCGGCCATCGCCGAGGTGGCGGATTTTGCGCCCGATGCCGAGTTCTCGGTCGAGATCGACCCGAACGAGATCGACGAGGCGCGGCTGGACGTGCTGGCCGAGGGCGGCATGAACCGGGCCTCCATCGGGGTGCAGGATTTCGACCCGGACATCCAGGCGACGATCGGGCGCGAGCAGAGCTTCGAGATCACCCGGCGCGCGGTCGACATGATCCGCGCGCGCGGCGTTCACAGCCTGAACGCCGATATCCTCTTCGGCCTGCCGCACCAGACCCGGGCGCGCATCACCGAGACCGTGCAGAAGCTTCTGTCCTTCGCGCCCGACCGCGTGGCGCTTTACGGCTACGCCCATGTGCCGTGGATGGCCAAGCGCCAGCAGATGATCCCCTCGGATGCGCTGCCCACGCCGGAGGAACGGCTCGACCTCTTCGAAACGGCGCGGCGGCTGTTTGTCTGGGACGGCTACGCCGAGATTGGCATCGACCACTTTGCCGCGCCCGGGGACGGGCTGGCCGTGGCGCAGAAGACCGGCAAGCTGCGGCGCAACTTCCAGGGTTATACCGACGACACCGCCGCCGCGCTGATCGGCCTCGGCGCCTCGTCGATCTCGCGCTTTCCGCAGGGTTTCGCACAGAACGCATCGGCGACCTCGGCCCATGTCGCGGCGATCCGCGAGGGGCGTTTCTCGACCGCGCGGGGCCATGTCTTCACCGACGAGGACCGCCTGCGCGGCCGCCTGATCGAGGCGCTGATGTGCGATTTCCGCATCGACGCGGCCGAGATCCTGCGCGATTTCAGCCTGTCGCGGGATGCGCTCTTTGCCATGCTTCATCAGGCAGAGGCGGCCTTCAAGGGACAGGTGCAGGTCACCGGGGAGGGGCTTTTCGTTCCCGTGAAGGCGCGGCCCCTGACACGGATGATCGCGCGCAGTTTCGACGCCTACGATCTCAGCAAGGCCGGGCATTCCTCGGCCATCTGATATCGCAACCTGATCCCGGGGAGGGAGCGAGGGGGTTGAGAGGGGGCGGGTGGGCCGCCCTCTCTCAGCGCGCCTTGTCCAGCGCGGCGGCCAGCAGCGTCTGCGTATACTCGGTGCGTGGCGTATCGAAGACCTCGGCGGCCGCGCCGTATTCAACCACGTCGCCCTGCTTCATCACGATGACCTTGTGGGACATGGCGCGCACGACCTTCAGGTCGTGGCTGATGAAGAGGTAGGCAAGGTCGTACTTGCGCTGAAGGTCGCGCAGAAGCTCCACGATCTGCACCTGCACCGTCATGTCCAGCGCGCTGGTCGGTTCGTCCAGCACCACCAGCCGGGGCCGCAGCACCATGGCGCGCGCGATGGCGATGCGCTGGCGCTGCCCGCCGCTGAATTCATGCGGGTAGCGGTGCATGGTGGCGGGGTTCAGCCCGACCTCTGTCATGACCTCGGCCACATGTTCGCGGTGCGGGCGGTTGTCCGGCGCGCCGTGCACCTGCATCCCTTCGGCGATGATCTGCTCGCAGGTCATGCGCGGGCTGAGCGAGCCGTAGGGGTCCTGAAAGACGATCTGCATCTCGGAGCGCAGGCGCCGCAATTCGCGGGTGGACCACTTGCGGACATCCTCGCCGCGATAGGTGATGCCGCCCTCCGATCCGATCAGCCGCATGATCGCCAGCGCCAGCGTGGTCTTGCCGGACCCGCTTTCGCCGACGATGCCCACCGTCTCGCCCGCGCGGACGGCGATAGAGGCCTCGTTGACCGCCTTGACGTAGCCCACCGTGCGCTTCATCAGCCCGCGCTGGATCGGGAACCAGATCTTCAGCTTGTCGGTGCGGGCGATTTCCTCGGCGTCCGGTTCGACCGGGTCGGGGGTGCCGGTGCTTTCGGCGGAGAGCAGCTTGATGGTGTAGGGGTGCTGCGGGTTGTCGAAGATCTCTTTCGTCGGGCCCTGCTCGACGATCTCGCCATCCTTCATCACGCAGACCCGGTCGGCGATCCGCCGGACGATGCCAAGGTCGTGGGTGATGAACAGCAGGGAAAGGTTCTCGGACTGTTTCAGTTCCGCCAGCAGTTCGAGGATCTGCGCCTGGATCGTCACGTCCAAGGCCGTCGTGGGTTCGTCCGCGATCAGCAGGTCCGGGCCATTGGCCAGCGCCATGGCGATCATCACCCGCTGCCGCTGCCCGCCCGACAACTGGTGCGGATAGGCCGACAGGCGGCTTTCCGGGTCGCGGATGCCGACGCGGGTCAGCAGTTCGACGATCCGCTTGCGCGCTTCGTCGCCCTTCAGCCCCCGGTGCAGTTCGAGGCTTTCGGCGATCTGCTTTTCCAGCGTGTGCAGCGGGTTCAGCGAGGTCATCGGTTCCTGGAAGATGAAGCTGATGTCGTTGCCGCGCACGGCGCGCAGGCGCGCGTCATCGGCGCCGATCATCTCTTGCCCCTCGTAGAGCACCGAGCCCTCGACATGCGCCGACTCGCCCAGCAGCGATACCGTCGACAGCGCCGTGACCGACTTGCCAGAACCGCTTTCGCCGACAAGCGCCACGGTCTCGCCCCGGCCCACGTCAAAGCTGACGCCCTTGACCGCCTGCGTGGTTGCGCCGTCCTGCGTGAAGCTGACACGCAGGTTGTTCACCTGAAGGACGGCGCTCATGAGAAGGTCTTTCTGGGGTCGAAGGCATCCCGAACACCTTCGAAGATGAAGACGAGCAGGGACAGCATCACGGCGAAGACCGTGAAAGAGGTGAAGGCCAGCCAGGGCGCCTGCAGGTTCTGTTTCGCCTGAAGCGTCAGTTCCCCCAGCGAGGGCGCGTCGGAGGGCAGGCCGTAGCCGAGGTAGTCCAGCGTCGCCAGCCCGCCGATGGTGCCGGTGATGATGAAGGGCAGGAAGGTCAGCGTGGCCACCATGGCGTTGGGCAGCATGTGGCGGAACATGATTGTCCAGTTCGACACGCCAAGCGCTTTTGCCGCGCGGACGTATTCAAGGTTGCGTGCGCGCAGGAATTCCGCGCGGACCACGCCGACAAGGCCGGTCCAGCCGAAGACCACGGCCAATATGACCAGAAGCCAGAAACTTCGCCCGAAGATCGCGAACATGATGATGATGATGTAAAGGCCGGGCGTCGCGCTCCAGATCTCGATGAAGCGCTGGAAGATCAGGTCCAGCCAGCCGCCGAAATAGCCCTGCAGCGCGCCCGCGATGATGCCCAGTACCGAGGCGGCGGTGGTCACGATCAGCGTGTAGAGGATCGACAGGCGGAAGCCGTAGATGATCCGCGCCATCACGTCGCGCTTGGTGTCGTCGGTGCCCAGCAGGTTGTCGCCGCGCTGTGCCGCGGGCAGCAGGCCGTAGTGAAAGCCGCCCTCATGCGCGCCGAAGGATACCACGTTGGGCGGCAGCGGCGCCGCGCCGGGGCGTTCGACCGGCGTCTTGTAGCTGTAGGGGATCAGCGGCCAGAGCATCCAGCCCTTCTGGAAATCGTCGCTGACGACGGTGCCCTGATCGGCCTGCACGATCAGCCCCTCGGGGTCGTCGAAACAGTCCTCTAGTCCGCCGGTGACGATCAGGCACTGCACCTCTGGGTCGCGGTACTGCGCCTCGGTGCGGAAGTCGCCGCCGAAGGTCGTCTCGGGGTAGAAGTTGAAGATCGGCATGTAGGTTTCGCCGCGATAGCTGACGACGATGGGTTTGTCGTTGGCAATGAACTCGGCGAAGAGCGACAGCCCGAAGAGGAACGAGAAGATCCACAGCGACCACAGCGCGCGGCGGTTCTTCTTGAAGTTCCGCCAGCGCCGCTGGTTCAGCGGCGACAGGCCAAAGCGCCCGCGCGGCGGCTTGGGCGCCACGGTGGTGCCGGGCAGGGGCTCCGCCGCTGTGGGGTGGTCCTCGGGGGTCGGCAGGTTGGGATCGGTGCTCATGTCATCCCTCCCGCTTTTCGAAGTCGATCCGGGGGTCGACCAGCACGTACATCAGGTCCGAGATGATCCCCATCAGCAGGCCGATCAGGCCGAAGGCGAAGAGCGTGCCGAAGATCACCGGATAATCCCGCGCCACCGCCGCCTCGAACCCGAGCCGGCCCAGCCCGTCGAGCGAGAAGATCGTCTCGATGATGATCGAGCCGCCGAAGAAGACGCCGATGAAGACGCCCGGCAGGCCCGCGATCACGATCAGCATGGCGTTGCGGAAGACGTGGCCATACAGCACGCCGCGCTCCGACAGGCCCTTGGCGCGGGCGGTCATCACGTATTGCTTCTTGATCTCGTCGAGGAAGCTGTTCTTGGTCAGCAGCGTCAGCGTGGCAAAGGCCGCGATGGTCGAGGCCAGGACCGGCAGCGCGATGTGCCAGAAGTAGTCGGCGATCTTGGCGAAGAAGCCCAGTTGATGCCAGTTGTCCGAGGTCAGCCCCCGAAGCGGGAAGATCTGCCAGTAGCTGCCGCCCGCGAAGAGCACCAGCAGCAGGATGGCAAAGAGGAAGCCGGGGATCGAATAGGCGGCGATGATCAGTCCCGAGGTCCACGAGTCGAAGGCCGAACCGTCCTTGACCGCCTTGCGGATGCCCAGCGGGATCGAGACCATGTAGGCGATCAGCGTCGACCACAGCCCAAGCGAGATCGAGACCGGCATCTTCTCCAGCACCAGATCGACCACCGAGATCGAGCGGAAGTAGCTCTCGCCGAAGTCGAAGCGCATGTATTTCCACATCATGTTCAGAAAGCGTTCGAGCGGCGGCTTGTCGAAGCCGAATTCTTTCTCGAGCTCTTCGATGAACTCCGGCGGCAGGCCGCGCGCCCCGGCATAGCCGGAGTCGCTGTCGCCGGGCAGCTCGGCCCCGCCGCCACCGCCGGTGAACCCGCCGGTGACATCGCCCTGGCCTTCGACCTGGGCGATGATCTGTTCGATGGGGCCGCCGGGCACGAATTGCACCAGCGTGAAGTTGACGATCATGATCCCCAGCAGCGTGGGGATGATCAGCAGCAGTCTGCGAAGGATGTAGGCGCCCATGTCAGTCGATCTGACCCGCGTCCCGCAGTGCCTGTTCCTTCTCGGGGTTGACCCACCAGAACGACAGGTAGCCAAGGTCGTAGGGCGGCAGGGTCTCGGGGTATTCGTACATGTCGTAATAGGCCACCCAGTAGTCCGCGATATAGCCGGTGGGGATCACGAAGAACTCGTGCCGCATGGCCCGGTCCAGCGCCTTGAGGGCCACATCCGTCTCGTCCTGGCTTTGCGCCTCGAAAGAGGCGGCGATGATCGCATCCACCAGCGGGCTGGCAAGACCGGCGGGGTTGAAGAGGCTGAAGGCAGCCTCTTTCGAGCCGTACATCTGGCTGAGACCGCCGCCCGTCGACAGGAAGGTCGAGTAGCGGGTGGAATAGAGCATGTCGTAATCGCGGTCGCGGCGGCGGTTGGTGTATTGCGCCGGATCGACCTTTTCGACCGAGGCCGCGACACCGATCTGCTGGAGGTTCTGCACGAAGGTCTCATGCATGCCCTCGACAGAGGATTCGATGTTCGACGGGATCAGGAAGGTCAGCGTCAGTCTTTGCCCGGCCGCGTTGCGGCGGATGCCGTCCGCGCCCACGTCCCAGCCTGCATCGCTGAGCAACCGCGAGGCCTTGCGCAGGTTGCCCCGGTCCCCCAGCCGCGCGGCGTCCGAGCTGTGGCTCTGGCGGGCCGGCTCCGAAAAGATTTCGTCGGGGACAACCTCACCGAGGCCCTGCAGGAAGGCCAGTTCCTCGCCCTCGGGGACACCCTCGGCGGTGATATGCGTGCCTTCCACGAAGGAAGACCGCTGCGTGTACAGTCCGAACAGCAGCGACTCGTTTGTCCATTCGAAGTTGAAGGCCAGCGCGATCGCCTCGCGCACACGCTTGTCCTGCAGCTTTTCCTTGCCCAGGTTGAAGACGAAGCCGGTCGGGTTCGGCGGGCTGCCGTCCGGGATTTCCTCTTTGACGACAACGCCCTGGTCGATCTTCGGAAAGCTGTAGGCGGTGGCCCATTGCTTCGGGTCGCCTTCTACGGTGAAATAGTATTCACCCGCCTTGAAGGCCTCGAAGGCGGCGGTCTGGTCCGAGAAATACTCGATCCGGATCTGGTCGTAGTTGTAGCGGCCCCTGTTGAAGGGCAGGTCCTTGCCCCAGTAGTCGTCGCGCCGCACATAGGTGATGCGCCGGTTGATCTCGTAGCTGTCCAGCTTGTAGGGGCCGGAGCCCACCGCAACCTCAAGCCGGGGCGCGTCCAGCCGCCGGTTCTCGCGGTCTTCCTCGAACCAGACCTTGCTGAACACCGGCGCCGCGCCGACAGTCTCGATCCGCGACCGCTTGGACATCTCGGGATTGAAGGTGAACTTGACGGTGTAATCGTCCAGCGCCTCGGCGCCGGTGACCATCTCTGACACCGCGGCGGCGTAAGAGGGCAGGCCCTCGGTGATGAACAGCTTGTGGCTGTAGACCACGTCATGCGCGGTCACCGGCTCGCCGGTCCAGAAGGTCGCGTCCTCGCGCAGGTGAAAGATCACCCAGTCGCGGCTTTCGGGATACTCCAGCGAGGTGCAGAGGATGCAGTAATACTCGCCCACCGCGTCCTCGGTTGACTCGATCAGGCTGTCGTATTGCACCGTGGTCAGCGCGCCGGCGCGCCCCTTGACCGTATAGGGGTTGAGGCTGTCGAAGGTGCCCGTGCCCGCCACGACCAGCGCGCCGCCCTTCGGCGCATCCGGGTTCACGAAGTCGAAATGCTGGTAATCCGCCGGATATTTCAGCTCGCCGAAGTAGGAATAGCCATGCGCCTGGGTGACCTCTTCGTCCTGCGCGAAGGCCGCGCCCGCCAGCAGGGCCGCCCCGATCAGCAGCGCCCCGCCCATCCAGGGGCGCAGGTCGGGCCGCTGCCGGGCCAGGGTCTGCGCGCGTGCGGTCGGGCGGGCCGGGGGGCTGCTCTGTCGGATGGTCATCGGCGTCTCCCTTTTGGGCGAACGGCGCGTGGCGCCACGTCCATGTCACGTATTTTTGGTTGATTTTAAGCTAAGTGCAGCCCTTGACCACATTCAAGGTGAGATTGCGAGCACGGCCCTATGAAATGAGCGTGATCGCGCCCCGCATAAAGCAAAAAGGGCCGCCCCCGAATGGGAGCGGCCCCTGTTTCCTGACCTGCGCCGGTCTCAGCCGCCGATGCTCTGGATATAGGCGATGACGTTGGCGCGATCCTCGACCTTGGGCAGGCCGTTGAAGCTCATGGTGGTGCCAGAGGCGGTGCCGCGCGGATCGGCGAGGAAGGCGTTCAGGTTCTCCGGCGACCAGCTGTCGCCGACCTGCTGAAGCGCGCCCGAATAGCCGAAGCCGTCGACCGAGCCGATGGCGCGGTTCACGACGCCGTCGAGATGCGGGCCGGTGGCATTGGTGCCGTCCAGCTTGTGGCAGGCCTTGCACTTGCCGAAGACGCGTTCGCCCGCGCCGGCATCGGCGGCGGCGAAGATCTCTTCGAAGGGAACTTCTTCCTCGGGCTCTGCACCGCCCTCGGCCACCTCGATGACATAGGCAGAGGCATGCTCTTCGCCGTGACCGTCCGAGCCCACGTGATACAGCTCTTCGGCCGCCCACTTGCTCATGAGGTAGATCAGGAAGGTGCCGCAGACGCCGCCTACGATCTTGGTGGTGGTCATGGTGTCAAACATGAAGGGGCCCTGTTCGCTGTATAGCTACTGTCGGGCGGGTATCTACGGCTTTCCTTCGCCTGTCGCAAGGTATAGAAGCCGCGACCAATCGCCCGACCGGGCCGGAACGACAGGAAAGACGCCATGGCCGAGAGGATCGCCTTCCAGGGAGAGCTGGGCTCCTATTCGCATCAGGCCTGCGTGGAATCCCGCCCCGGCTCGGATGTGCTGCCCTGCCGCTCCTTCGAGGACGGGATCCGCGCGGTGCGCGAGGGCCGGGCCGACCTTGCCATGCTGCCGGTGGAAAACACCACCTACGGGCGCGTCGCGGATATTCACCGCCTGCTGCCGGAAAGCGGCTTGCGGATCGTGGGCGAGGCCTTCGTGCGCGTGCATATCAGCCTGATGGCGCTGCCCGGGGTGCAGATCGAGGAACTGCGCAAGGTGCGCGCCCACCCGGTGCTGATTCCGCAGGCCCGGGCCTTCCTCGACCAATACGGCATCCGGGGCGAGGCCGCCGCCGACAGCGCCGGGGCCGCCGCGGAACTCGCCGCCTCGGGCGCCCGCGATCAGGGCGTGCTGGCGTCCGACCTCGCGGCAGAGATCCACGGGCTGCACCTGCTGGCCCGCCACATCGAGGACCACGCCCACAACACCACGCGCTTCCTGCTGATGGCGCCAGAGCCGAACTTCGCAAAGCGCGGCGACCACGGCATGATGACGACCTTCGTCTTTCAGGTGCGCAACATTCCGGCGGCGCTCTACAAGGCGATGGGCGGTTTCGCCACCAATGGCGTCAACATGACCAAGCTCGAAAGCTACATGGTCGGCGGGTCCTTCACCGCCACGCAGTTCTACGCCGACATCGAGGGCCACCCCGAGGACCCCGCCGTGGCCCGCGCGCTGGAAGAACTCGACTACTTCACCGACATGCTGGACATCCTCGGCGTCTACCCGCGCGACCCGCGCCGGGACTGATCCCGCCCCCCAAGGCGCCCGGCGGCGCCTGATGGCACGGCCCGACCGCATCGGGCCTGCCTGCGCCAGCGGGCGGCGCGACCGGCCAGGGTCAGACCCCTCCCGCTCTTCTCTGGTCCACCAAATACCCTCGGGGGGCCGAAGGCGGGGGCAGAGCCCCCTCCGCGCCTAGATCAGAAGCCCGGCGGCGCCTTCGTGCCGCAACAGCCAGACTTTCGTCTCCACCCCCATACCGCCCGAGAATCCGCCCAGCCCGGTTGCGCCAAGGACGCGGTGACAGGGAATCAGAAGCGGGATCGGGTTTCCGCCGCAGCCGCGTCCCACCGCCTGCGCCGGTTTGCCGAGCCGCGCGGCAATCTCGCCGTAGGTCCGCGTCTCGCCATGGGGAATCGCCGCGATCTCGGCGCAGACGCGGCGCTGAAACGGCCCCGCCACCACCCGCAGCGGCAGGTCGAAGCGGGTCCGCGCGCCCTCGAAGTA
Organism: Ponticoccus sp. (in: a-proteobacteria); assembly: GCF_048381735.1. Taxonomy (NCBI): domain Bacteria; kingdom Pseudomonadati; phylum Pseudomonadota; class Alphaproteobacteria; order Rhodobacterales; family Roseobacteraceae; genus Ponticoccus; species Ponticoccus sp. (in: a-proteobacteria). Next base: position 48,133 of record NZ_JBLXGL010000003.1, on the reverse strand, counting down.
CGCGGTGATCTGTGCCTCGGCCTCGGCCAGCAGGGGGCTTTCCGCGCGCGCGTCGCCCCCCTGCCATGTCGCCCGCGTGATGGCGCCATCTTCCTCGACGATCTCGAAGGGCCCGGTGGGCGTGTCGATGGTGCGGGCGGGCATGAGATCCTCCTGTGGACGCTGGGGCCGGGCGCCCCGATCCTCCGGTCGTCGCCCCGGCCCACCCTACTGTGCCACAGCGGGCGGGGCCTTGTCGCGGGCGCGGTCAGGACTTGCTGCGCGGGCGGGGGGCAGGGGCCAGAGAGACGGGCCGGGCGAAAGCGGGGGTGACCGATGGCAGGGCGGGCGGCGGTCAGTGTCCGGCCTTTCGGCAGGCTCCGCAACCGGTGTCATGCGGGAAATCTTTTGCAACCGCCCGCGGCCTCGGGCTATGCACCGGCGAGTATTCCGACCAGAGGGCCCCCACGCATGGATACCGAAGAACTGACCCGCCTGACGACCTCGCCCTCGCGGCGCGTGATCGGGGTGGGGGCGCTGGCCGGGCTGAGCGGGCTGTTTCTGTACATGGCCTTCGCCATGCCGCCCGCGGACCTCCTCTGGCAGGCTTTCCTTGTCGGCTGTGGCGTGGCCAGCCTGGCGCTGGGGCATCTGATGTGGAAAAGCACGGCCCATGCGCTGATCCTGACGGAGAAGGGGCTGATCGACAGCGACGGCACCGAGGTCGCGCTGATCGCGGATATCGACAAGGTCGATCGCGGCACCTTTGCCCTGAAGCCGTCGAACGGCTTCGTGATCCTGCTCAAGACGCCGGGGCGGCGGGTCTGGCGCCCGGGGCTGTGGTGGCGGCTGGGGCGCCGCGTGGCAATCGGCGGCGTCACCGCCGCCTCGCAGACCAAGCCGCTGGCCGATATCCTGACGATGAAGGTGCTGGAGCGCGACGGCAAGGCGCCGCGCTGAACCGCCGGTCCCGGTCGCGGGGCCGCGAAGCCCCCGCCGCGCTTGCGGGACGGGGCCTGTCGCCCTGCCGGCGGGCGTCGGAGTGACCGCGCCGGGGGCGTTCCGAACCCCTTGCCTCAGGCGCTTTCCTCCGCGCCGCTTGCCCAGACCAGCTGGGGCGCATAGCGCGGCGCGGTGAAGGAATAGGTCTTGATCGTGAAGTCCCCAAGGCCGACCTGGAAGACGGGCACATATGCGTCCCATGTTTCCACGAGGATCAGCTGGGCCGCATCGCTGACGACCGGCAGGCGCTCGGCGTAACCGGTCAGGTCTGCCGTGCCCAATGCCGAACCGCCGCCGCGTGCCTCGGACCATTGAACCCGCCAGCTGTCGCTGTCCGCGCGGTATTGCACCACGCTCACCCGCATCGAGGTATCCGGCTCCGCGGCCTTGTTCAGCAGCTTGAGCAGGTTGAACGCGCTGTCGATGTAGCTGTCGTCGACCGGGTCGGTCTGGCGCGAGAGCATGTCGCCGATGGTGTAATTGGCCTTCTGGTTGACGCTTTGCTGGCGGAAGACGTCGAAGTAGACCCAGCCGACGCCAAACAGCCAGAGCAGGGCGGGCAGGACGATCATCGCCTCGACGGTCACGTAACCGCGGGTGTCCTTGCCGAAGGCACGCAGCCGCGCGCGGGGAAGCAGGGGAAGCAGGCGCTTGAACATGGGGGCTCTCCTCAGCTCGGTTCTGTGACGAAGGCCGCGGTCGACACGATGCCGGTATAGCCGTCGTCATCCTTGGCCACCTGGGCGTTGAAGCCGGAAATCGGCGTGACCGGGCGGAACTTGTAGCAGGCCCGCACCATCATCACCGCGCCGCCGCCGCCATGGATGAAATTGCGCTGCGGGGTGAAGGGTTCGGACTTGTCGACGCAGTCCGCGCGTGCGGGCGGGTCGGTCCAGGCCGCCATGTTCAGCGGGATCATCTCCAGTTGCAGGGAGGTCATGCAGCCGGGCAGGACGGAGGCGCGTTCGCAGATGTCTTCCCTGAGGGCGTCATGGGTGTCGGCGCCGGTGCCGATGCGCAGATCGCGCACCGCCATGTCCAGCGACCGTTCCAGCACCGTGTGACGGATGGTGACGGTGCCAAGCTCGATCGACGAGACGATCAGCATGACAAAAACCGGTATCCAGATGGCGAAGGGGATCAGCATGGTGCCCTCTTCGCTCTGGCAGAAACGGCGCAGCGGGGTGGGGGCGAAACGCATCATAGGGTCAGCCTCAGTTGGGTCAGGATGGTCGCGATTGAATTGAAGGTCTCTTCAAGCTCGTCCCCGCTGACGTCGAAGTAATGAGAGGGCGAAGACGCGCAGTCGCTCATGGCCCGCAGGCCGCGCGAGGGCGCTTCGACACCGATGGAATAGATCACCACGCCGTTGCTGCGGGCCGCGCCGCAGACGGTCGAGAGGCGGTTGTCGGCCTGGGTCGCGTTCACTCTGGTTTCCCATGCGTAATAGGCGTTCTGGTAGGTGCTGTAGCTGACCCGGCCGTCCTGATACAGGCGCCAGTACCAGTTGTTCGCGCGTGCGGTGGTCTTGATCCGGCCGTTCAGTTCGGCGTTGGACAGGCGGCGCGGGATCGGCTCGCGGCAGACACCGCCGTTGTAATCGTCGGCGTCGTCGCCGCAGATGCCGTCGTCCCAGCTGGCGTTGCCCGGCGCGGGTGGGGCAAGGCTTGCCAGCGGTCGGCCAAGGGCCGTCGCAAGGCCCGGATCGGTCACCACTTCGCCCAGGACGCTGACAGCGCCGCCGGTGACATGGCTGTAGGGGCCGCTGCGATAGGGGTTCTGGTAGCTGCTCAGATGTGGCCAGAAGAAGGTGCTGCTGTTCAGCCGGATCGAGTAGCGATCATCGCCGGGATCCGGCGTGCCACGGTCGTCGATCCAGACGTCGGACAGGCCGGACTTGTTGTGCTCCTTCAGGTCGTATTGCTGGGTGTTCTCGCCGTCCGTCATGACGATCACGAATTTCATCGTCTGGTTGTCGTCATGGGCAGCGGGGCGGATCGCCGCCACGTCCGATACCAGCCCGTCGCGGTTCATGTCCTCCATCACCGGGCGCATCGTCGGGTCAAGCAGGGCAAGGCCCCATTTCATCCCGAGGTCGATGGCGGTGTTGCCCCGGGCCTGGAAGGCATCGATACGCGCCTTCAGAACATCCGGGTCGCTGCTGTGCGCAACGATCGCCGCCGTCTCGCCCGTGTAGCACCACGGAGAGGACAGCTCCGGCGCGCCCTGGCCGTTGCCATAGAGGTCGAAGTGCGAAATCTGCCCAAGCGTCGCATCCGGGTCGATCTCTGTGGTGTCGAAATCCGCCGCGTTGAACCAGGCGCAATGGGAATAGTCGTGCCGCCCTTCCAGGCGGAAATACTGCGAGAAACTGTCGCCAAGGTTCACGGTCGCGTTGTAGGGCACGATCGAGATGGTGACGTTCGACTCGGCGCCGCCTTCGCCCAGCACCATGTCCACAAAGCTTTTCGCGGCTGTCTTGAGCTGTTCGATCTTCTGCCCCGACATGGAGCCGGAGATGTCCAGCACAAGCGAGATTTCCATGAGCGCGCCGGCGTTTTCGGCCCGGGCACGGCCCGCCGCCGCCAGCGTGTCGACACCGATCAGGGACATGAAGTTCGAGGAAATCGTGGTTTCGCCGCTGGCGGTCACGCGCTTCGAGTTGATGCCCTGCTGCACCTCGACAGAGGACAGGGTGTCGGCCATGTTCATCGCGCGGAAATAGTCGCCGACAACGAAGGTCGGGTCCATTTCGTTGTCGATGTTCGCCGCCGCGAGCACCGCCCGGTCCAGTGTGTTCTGTACCTTGTTCCGTTTCAGCTCGGCATGCATCATGTCAACGCCGATGCCGCCGAAGACCAGCATGACCAGAGAGCCCGCGATGGCGACATAGGACATGTTGCCGGACGGGTCGGCGGCGAAATGCCGGATGCGGTTCCCTGCAGTCGCAGCGATACCGCCAAGCGCGCTGCTCCGCAGGGCGGATGAAATAAATTGTTTTCTGGCCATATCAGGCACCTTTCTCACAAGCGGTCCCCCGAGTTCGAAACAGGGCGGGGGCTTGCCTTTCAGAGCCCGATAGATGGCCCTCCAACGTGGCCTAATTTGGGCGCTTTGATCTGTAATGTCTTAAAATTGCTCATGAATTTTTGAACGATCCGGGGTGTTGGGCGGGGATTGTCCCGTCTGGCCGGACAATTCTTGACACTTTCGCATAGGTTGTGCGGCGAATTCGGGCGAAAACCGGGTTGGGGCGTGGCGCGGTTTCACGTTAGGCTGACCGGGACGTCGCCAAACTGACGCAGCAGTTGTCCATAAGCATGGCGACGTGTTCCAAAGGAGGATCACCATGTCCGTGTTGCCGTCGAACGAACCGACATTCCGCCAGTCCGTCGATCTGATGTACAATCGCGCGGTGGCGCTGATGGATCTGCCGCCGGGGCTGGAGAACAAGATCCGCGTCTGCAACGCCACCTATACGGTGCGCTTCGGCGTGCGGCTGCGCGGCCAGATCCACACCTTCACGGGCTACCGGTCCGTCCATTCCGAACACATGGAGCCGGTCAAGGGCGGCATCCGCTTCGCGCTGGAGGTCAACCAGGACGAGGTCGAGGCGCTGGCGGCGCTGATGACCTACAAGTGCGCGCTGGTCGAAACGCCCTTCGGCGGGTCGAAGGGCGGGCTGTGCGTCGATCCCCGGGCCTGGGACGAGCACGAGATGGAACAGATCACCCGGCGCTTCGCCTACGAGCTGATCAAGCGCGACCTGATCAACCCGTCGCAGAACGTGCCCGCGCCCGACATGGGCACCGGCGAACGCGAGATGGCGTGGATCGCGGACCAGTTCGCGCGGATGAACACCACCGATATCAACGCGCGCGCCTGCGTGACCGGCAAGCCGCTGAACGCCGGGGGCATCGCCGGACGGGTCGAGGCGACGGGGCGCGGCGTGCAATACGCCCTGCGCGAGTTCTTCCGCCACCCCGAGGACATCGCCGCGGCGAACCTGAGCGGCTCGCTCGAGGGCAAGCGGGTGATCGTGCAGGGCCTCGGCAACGTCGGCTACCACGCGGCGAAGTTCCTGTCAGAGCAGGACGGCTGCGTGATCACCGGCATCATCGAGCGCGACGGCGCGCTGTTCTGCCCGACCGGGCTGGACATCGAGGCGGTGCGCGACTGGATCGTGAAGCACGGCGGCGTGACCGGCTATCCGGCGGCCAATTGCATCGCCGAGGGCGCCAAGGTGCTGGAAGAGGATTGCGACATCCTCATCCCCGCCGCGCTGGAAGGGGTCATCAACCTGACCAATGCGCATAACATCAAGGCCAGGCTGATCGTCGAGGCCGCCAACGGCCCCGTCACCGCCGGGGCCGATGACATCCTGCGCCAGAAGGGCGTCGTGATCATCCCCGACATGTATGCCAACGCGGGCGGTGTGACGGTGTCCTACTTCGAGTGGGTCAAGAACCTCAGCCACATCCGCTTTGGCCGGATGCAGCGCCGTCAGGAAGAGGCGCGCCACCAGCTGATCGTGAACGAGCTGGAACGGCTGGACCGGCATCTTGGCGACGCATGGTCGATGACGCCGGACTTCAAGGCGCAATACCTGAAGGGCGCGGACGAGCTGGAGCTGGTGCGCTCGGGCCTCGATGATACCATGCGCATCGCCTACCAGTCGATGCGCGCGGTCTGGCATGGCCGCGAGGACGTGACCGACCTGCGGACCGCCGCCTATATCGTGGCGATCGACCGGGTCGCGGCCAGCTACCGCGCCAAGGGTCTGTAGCGCTTTCAGGAAGGCCGGGCAGGGGGGCTGGTTTGCCCTGCCTGCCCCGCGGGGCCTTCCGGCCTTTCCAGCCGGGCAGCCCCTTGGGTGGCGCTGCCCGGCCTGACGCCGGGCGGGGCTACCCTGTCTCCCCTGCGCCGTCGGGCCTGCGTTCTCTTGCGCGGCGCGGGTCTTGCGCCGCAGGCCGGTTCTCCTCTGATCACACAGCCTTGTCGGGGTCGACAGGCGCCCCCGCCGGTGGGGCCTGATCGCCCGCCCGGCCCGTCCGGACAGGCCGCATCCCCCAGCCGCGCCGGGTGGGGCAAGGGCGCGTCGTCGCCCGACAGCCCGCACAAGACATCGGGAATTTTCGGAAAAGCAGGGGTTTTCGCCCCGGTTTCGCCACGATCCTTCCCGGCCTGCAGACCGAATCCTACCCGAAAAAGGCATTCGACACGCAGAGATGCTGCAGGGGGCGCGGCCAGACAGGAGAGACGCCATGAACAGGCCCTACGCCCGGCCCTTGCCCTTCATCGGGGCAGAAGACGGCACTATCACGATCTTCCCGACCTTCATGACCGTGCTGACGCTGATGCTGGCCGGGGCCTCGGTCGATTTCATGCGGCACGAGGCGTCGCGGGTGCGTCTTCAGGCAACGCTGGATCGCGCCGTTCCGGCGGCGGCGGATCTGGATCACGGGCAGCAGCCCGCCGATGTGGTCGCGGATTGCGTCGCCAAGGCCGGGCTGGCCGACGACCTGACCGTCTTAACCATGGCCTTCGAAACCGGTGACGCGGCGGCGGATCGGATGCGCCTTTGTGCCTCGTCCGACAGCCACTTCTTCTGGGTCGAGGGCGGAGAGTATCGACGCCCTCGACCCGATTTCCCGCCAGATCAAAAACCTGAGGCTCATCCAAGGTCCCGGGCAGCCGTCCTTCTCAACGCGTGCGGCGCGCGCGCCCGCTTCTTCAAATCGCCTTATTTATCCGCGGATTTCCGCTCAATCCTGCCCAATTGCTGCATTAACCCTTTTCCGGTGGGCGGCGGAAGTGTCGCGTTTCGGAGGGCATGACATGGCCAATACATATGAATGCAGAGAGCAGCGGGGGTTCATTCGCGACGAAGCGGGGAACATCACCGTCTTCTCGGTTTTCATGCTGGTTCTGATCCTCGGGATCACCGGGGCTTCGGTGGATCTCATGCGATCCGAGGCGATCAGGGCCACCATGCAGACGACCATGGACCGTGCCGTTCTTGCGGCGGCCGACCTCGATCAGCAGCAGCCCCCCGAAGACGTCGTGACCGATTACATGACCAAGGCGGGCCTCGGCGATGTGGTTGCCAGCATCTCGACGGACAGCGGGTTGAACTTCCGGACGGTCGAGGCCTCGGGCAAAGTCGACATGAGCACCCTGTTCCTTAAGTTGTCGGGCATCGACGTTCTGACGGCCCCCGCCTTCGCGGTTGCGGAAGAGAAGATCGCCAACGTCGAGATTTCTCTGGTGCTCGATATCTCGGGCTCGATGCGCAACAACGGGCGCATGGACAACATGCGCCCCGCAGCGCAGGCCTTTGTCGAAAAGGTGATGTCGGAAGAAAGCAACGGCGTCACGACGTTGAACCTGGTGCCTTTCGCGGGTTCGGTGAACCCGGGCGACATCCTGTTCGACTACTTCCGCGGCGAGCGCCCGAAGATCAACGAGAACAACGGCTGGGGCAACGGCGATCAGGACGCGCCCGGCGGTTCCCTGTGCAACAACAACGCCGAGAACTACGACGAGGGGCAGGCCGATCCGTCGTGCACGGATGGCTCGACCGAGACGGCGACCCCGGGCAGCGACCCGATCCCGGGCGGCAAGTTCTCGCCCTGGGGGCAGGCGATTTCCAACATCGTCTGGTACTTCGATACGGACGATGACGGCATCTACGATGTCGCACATAAGATCGAGGATTTCCCGGACAGCGCCTCGCGCGACGCGGACGACTTCCTTGGCGCCGTGCCCTTCCTGATCTCGCGGGACAGCGACCTGTCCGACAAGGACCAGTTTCTCGGCGCCTCGATCAAGGGTGGCCGGCAGAAGACCCTCTACTTTCAGGTGAAGGGCGACCAGAACGGTCCCGAAGCGGACCTTGGTCCGACCAAGAACAAGGGCCGGATCCCCGGCAACACCTACAGCTACGGCCAGGTCGATTTCACGCACTGGAACGGCGTCTACGAAGAGCCGAGCCCCGGTACCGAGGATGCCGCCGATCCCGACTACCAGTCGGAGGATCCCGATGTCCCGCAGGGGCAGCAGAAGAAGCAGCAGAACGTCAACATGCCGTCCTCCTGCATCGAAATCTATGCCGACGAGTTCGACACGACCCAGATGCCCTTGTCCGACGACTACATCCCGCATTTCAACTTCTGGCCCTACGATCAGGACGTCATGGATTGGGGCTGGTGCCCCGGAGAGGATACCGCGGTGCAGTATTATTCCTCGGACCGCCAGCACCTCGTCGATTTCATCGGACAGATGCGCATGCATGATGGCACCGGGCTTCAGTACGGCATGAAATACGCCCTCGCGCTGCTCGATCCCGAGAACCGCGACGAGCTGAGCCACCTAATCGCGAACGGGCTTGTCGATCCCAGCTTCGAAGGGCGCCCGATCGACTGGCACGACCAGGAGACGGAAAAATACGTGGTGCTGATGACGGACGGCGAAACCACCGAGCAGTATCGCCCGAACGACCCCAAGGCCTCGATCAACGGTGAGGTGGCCCTGCAGACGCAGGGGAGCGGAAGCTACTACCTGATGTCCCCCAAGTCGACCAATGTCTCCAACCTTCAGAAGCAATGCGCGCTGGCGAAGGAACGGGGTGTCACCGTGTTCACCATTGCCTTCGAAACCAACGATGCGGGGGCGGAAGACATGCGCCGCTGTGCGTCCTCCGACAGCCATTTCTTCCGGGTAAACGGTTCCGAGATTTCAGACGCATTCGACACTGTCGCTCGCCAGATCAATAACCTGAGGTTGATCCAATGATGTCCCGACTGTCCCCGTACCTCACGCGGTTCCGCCGCGAGGAAGACGGCAACGCCACCGTGGAATTCGCCTTCTACTTCACGGTCTTCTTCCTGATCCTCGCCGCCGGAATCGAGATCGCCATCCTGAACCTGCGCCACACCATGCTGGAGCGCGGCGTTGACCTTGCGACGCGGGAAATCCGGCTCTCGACCGGGCATGTGCCCGCCTACAGCGAGGTGAAGGCGGTGATCTGCGCCCAGTCGGTGATGGGAGACTGCGAAGCCAACTTGCGGCTGGAGATGCGTCAGGTCGATCCCCGCAACTTCGACGTCCTGCCGCATGACGCCGACTGTCAGAACGCCGAAGAGACGCCGCGCCCGGTGCGCACGTTCGAGGCCGGGCAGGACAACGAGCTGATGCTCATCCGCGCCTGCCTGAAGTTCAAGCCGATCCTGCCGACCACGGCCCTCGGAAAGGCGCTCACCAAGGACGACGACGGATATTCGCAGTTGATCGTGAATTCCGCCTTCGTCCAGGAACCGAGGTAACGTGCCATGCTGCGAGTGATTTCATCCCGTCTGGGCCGGTTTGCCCGCCGCGAGGACGGCACCATCGCCGTCGAAACCGTCCTGTGGGTTCCGCTTCTGCTGACCGTGCTGGCCTCGACCTTCTCGCTGCACGACGCGTTCCGCTACAAGAGCCTGAACGTCAAGGCGGCCTACACGATCTCGGACGCCCTGTCGCGCGAGACCGATCCGATCGATTACGCCTATCTGGATGGCATGGTCGACGTGATGGAGTTCCTGACCCGCTCCGACGGCCCCTATTCGCTGCGGGTGACACTGGTGCGCTACAACGATACCGATGGCACCTATGTCTCGGAATGGTCCAGGACACGCGGCGCCTTCGACGCGCTCGGCAACCGGGATCTGGAGGACCTCTACGAGAAGCTTCCGAACATGCTGCACAACGAGCGCGTGATCGTCGTCGAGACCGAGACCGAATACAACCCGCCCTTCGCCGTACCAGGGCTGAACGAGGCGCGGCTGTTCTACAACTTCGGCTTCACCCGCCCGCGCTTTGCACCGAAGATCGTGTGGCAGGACTGAGCCGCCTTCCGATCGCGCCGCCGCGTGGCGCCTCGGGGCCGTGATCCCGCAGGACAGGGCCGCTTGACCGGCCCTGTTTCGCGTTCGGGGCCGGGGGCGGACGGATGGCGCTGTGCATGAATTCGCCGATGCGATTGCGGGTGTTGCAGCGCGGCAGGCCGGGCACTAGATCACCGGGGTCTGTTGCCGGAGTACCGATATGTCCCGATTCCTTGCCGCCGCGCTGCTGCTGGCCGCCACACCCGCGCTTGCCGAAGACTACGACTGCGACCGTGCCGCCGCGGTGGTCATGCAGGCTGTCGAGGGGCGTGTGGCCGGTGCTTCCGAAGCAGAGGCCAGCAAGGCCCTTGTCGCGGAACTGGGCGAGGGCGTGGGCGACCAGCTGGCCGCGTGGGTCTATGCGCTGCCGCCGGAACAGCTGACACCGGCGGTCGGCGAGGCCTGGAAGACGCAGTGCGAGGCGCTCTGACCCGGTCCGGCCCCGGCTGGACACTGGCCCCCATCGGACCATACTAGGAGACATGAGCCTCCCACCCGGATTTCTTGATGAATTGCGCAACCGCACAAGCCTGTCCCACGTGGCCGGGCGCAAGCTGTTGTGGGACAAGCGCAAGTCCAATCCCGGCAAGGGTGACCTCTGGGCGCCCTGTCCCTTTCACCACGAGAAAACCGCGTCTTTTCATGTGGATGACCGCAAGGGCTATTACTATTGCTTCGGCTGCCACGCCAAGGGCGACGCCATCTCTTTCGTGCGCGAGACAGAGAACGTCGGCTTCATGGAGGCGGTCGAGATCCTCGCCCAGGAGGCGGGGATGGAGATGCCCGCCCGCGATCCCAAGGCGCAGGAAAAGGCCGACGAACGGACCCAGCTGGCCGAGGTGATGGAGCAGGCGGTGCAGTTCTACCGCCTGCAACTGAAGACCCGCGCCGCCGAAGAGGCCCGCGCCTACCTTGCCCGCCGGGGGCTGGACGCCGCCGCGCTGGACCGCTTCGAGATCGGTTTTGCCCCGCCGGGCTGGGAAAGCCTGCGCGAGCACATGGTCGGCAAGGGCGTGTCGCCGGATCTGCTTCTGGCTGCCGGGCTGGTCAAGAAATCCGACAAGGGCCGCGCGCCCTACGATGTCTTCCGCAACCGCATCATGTTCCCGATCCGCGACGGGCGGCGCCGCGCCATCGCCTTCGGCGGGCGGGCGATGGACCCGGACGATCATGCCAAGTACCTGAACTCGCCGGAAACCCTGCTGTTCGACAAGTCCCGAAACCTCTACAACATGGCACCCGCGCGCGAGGCCTGTGGACGCGGCGGGCGGCTGATCGTGGCCGAGGGCTACATGGACGTGATCGCGCTGTCCGAAGCGGGCTTCGCCTCTTCGGTGGCGCCGCTGGGCACCGCCGTGACCGAGCCGCAGCTGCACCTGATGTGGCGCATGTCCGACGAGCCGGTGATTGCGCTGGACGGCGACAAGGCGGGCCTGCGCGCCGCCTACCGGGTCATCGACCTTGCCCTGCCGCTGATGGAGGCGGGCCAGAGCCTGCGCTTCGCCGTCATGCCAGAGGGCAAGGACCCGGACGACCTGCTGCGCTCCGAGGGGCCCGAGGCGGTGGCCAAGGTGCTGGACGAGGCCATGCCCATGGTCGCGCTGCTCTGGCGGCAAGAGACCGAGGGCAAGGTCTTCGACAGCCCCGAACGCAAGGCGGCGCTGGACAAGTCGCTGCGCGCCCGCATCGCGCAGATCAAGGATCCGGGCCTGCGGCGCCACTACGGCGAGGAAATCAAGGAGCTGCGCTGGCAGCTGTTCCGCGCGCGGCGGCCGCAGCAACAGCAGGGCGGCGGGCAGGGCCGTCCCTTCCAGAAACGGGCCTGGGGCGCGCCGCCGCCACCGCAACCGCCCAGCCCGACCGCCAAGGCGTCGTTCCTCGCCACCGGCGACGAGGCTGCCGAACAGCGGTTGCGCGAGGCGGTGATCCTGGCCGCCGTGCTTTCCGCGCCGGGCATCGCACTGGAGTTCGAGCATCAGCTCGAGGACATGCCCTGCAGCGATCCCGACCATGCTGTCCTGCGCGACGCAATCCTGCGCGCCGCCGCCGATCCCGACCGCATGAATGACGCCGCGATGGAGGCAATCGGGCCCGAGGGGCTTGAAACCCTGCTGGGGGCACGCCATGTGGCTGTGATCCCCTGCATTCGTGCACCCGGCAATCCCGAGACCGCGCGTATGACCGTGGCCGAGGAACTGGCAAAGCTGGAAGCGCGGCGCGGCTGGCAGGCGGAGCTGAAAGAAGCCGAGGAGGATCTGGAGGATCTCGCCGACGAGGCGCTTACCTGGCGCCTGCGCGAAGCCTCTATCGCCCGCGCCCGGGCGGGCAAGCTGAACGACGAGGGCAGCGGAGAATACGAGGTTGCCCCCAACGGGGCGCATCTGGATAGGGATGAGCTGAAGCGGCGTGATTCGCTTTTCGCGTCCATCAAGTTCGAGAAAGGGCGCAAATAGCGTCTTCACGGTGACGAACAGGTAAAGAAAAACGGGTTAGACGGGTGTGCGAATCACTCAATCGCGGTATTGAGTCGAATCAATTCGAATCGCCCGCTATCCCGAATCAGGAGAGCCGCATGGCAGCCAAGGACAACGAAGACGCCAAGCCCGATAATGTTCAGGACGACGACGTCAGCCTCGACATGAGCCAGGCGGCAGTCAAGAAGATGATCGCAGAGGCGCGGGAACGCGGCTACATCACCTACGATCAGCTGAACCAGGTGCTTCCGCCGGATCAGGTCTCGTCCGACCAGATCGAGGACGTGATGTCGATGCTCTCGGAAATGGGCATCCAGGTCACCGAAGAGGAAGAGGCCGAGGACGACGACAACAAGGGCACCACCGACCTCGTCGAGACGAAGAAGGCGGGTGAGGTCGCGCTGGGTTCCGGCCAGACCGAAAAGCTGGACCGCACCGACGACCCGGTGCGCATGTACCTGCGCGAGATGGGCTCTGTCGAACTGCTCAGCCGCGAGGGCGAGATCGCCATTGCCAAGCGCATCGAGGCCGGTCGCAACACCATGATCCTCGGGCTCTGCGAAAGCCCGCTGACCTTCCAGGCCATCACGATCTGGCGCGACGAACTTCTGTCCGAGGACATTCTTCTTCGCGACGTGATCGACCTGGAGACCACCTTCGGCAACCAGATGGGCGAGGACGGCGAGCTTGACGAGCCGGTGGTCGCCACCGGCACTGTCGCACCCGCCGCCAAGCCCGCCGAGGGCAACGAACAGGGCCAGCAGGAACTGGACGCCGACGGCAACCCGATCCGCAACGACGACGACGATGACGACGACGAGCAGGCCAACATGTCGCTTGCCGCGATGGAAGCCGCGCTGAAGCCGCGCGTGCTGGAAACGCTCGACCGCATCGCCCGCGACTACGAAGGCCTGGCCGAGATGCAGGATTCGCGCATCAGCGCGACCCTGAACGAGGACGGCTCTTTCGACGCGACCGACGAGGCGATGTACCAGAAGCTGCGGTCCGAGATCGTCGAGCTGGTGAACGGCCTGCACCTGCACAACAACCGCATCGAGGCGCTGATCGACCAGCTTTACGGCATCAACAAGCGCATCATGTCCATCGACTCCGCCATGGTGAAGCTGGCCGACCAGGCCCGCATCAACCGCAAGGAATTCGTCGACGAGTACCGCAACCACGAGCTTGACCCCAACTGGCTGGAGCGTATGGCCGAAAAGCCGGGCCGGGGCTGGCAGATGTTCATCGAACGCTCCTCGGACAAGGTCGAGGAGCTGCGCGCCGACATGGCGCAGGTGGGCCAGTACGTCGGGCTCGACATCTCGGAATTCCGCCGCATCGTCGGGCAGGTCCAGAAGGGCGAGAAGGAGGCCCGGCAGGCCAAGAAGGAAATGGTCGAGGCCAACCTGCGCCTCGTGATCTCCATCGCCAAGAAATACACCAACCGCGGGCTGCAGTTCCTCGACCTCATTCAGGAAGGCAACATCGGCCTGATGAAGGCCGTCGACAAGTTCGAATACCGCCGCGGCTACAAGTTCTCGACCTATGCGACCTGGTGGATCCGTCAGGCCATCACCCGCTCGATCGCCGATCAGGCGCGCACCATCCGTATCCCGGTGCACATGATCGAGACGATCAACAAGCTGGTCCGCACCGGCCGCCAGATGCTGCACGAGATCGGCCGCGAGCCGACCCCGGAAGAGCTGGCGGAAAAGCTGCAGATGCCGCTGGAAAAGGTCCGCAAGGTGATGAAGATCGCCAAGGAGCCGATCTCTCTCGAAACGCCCATCGGCGACGAGGAAGACAGCCAGCTGGGCGATTTCATCGAGGACAAGAACGCGATCCTGCCGCTGGATTCCGCCATTCAGGAAAACCTGAAGGAAACCACGACCCGCGTGCTGTCGTCGCTGACCCCGCGCGAGGAACGGGTTCTGCGGATGCGCTTCGGCATCGGCATGAACACCGACCACACGCTGGAAGAGGTCGGTCAGCAGTTCAGCGTCACGCGCGAACGGATCCGCCAGATCGAGGCGAAGGCCCTGCGCAAGCTGAAGCACCCCTCGCGGTCGCGCAAGCTGCGCAGCTTCCTCGATCAGTAAGACCGGCTACCCCGAACCCGAAAGACCCCCGGCAGCGCAGGCTTCCGGGGGTTTTTCTTTGCGTTGGCCTACTTGCGATGCCACCACTGCCCCGACAGGAGGACGATTCTTGAAACAGACCCGGTTTACCATCGCGACAGGCGGCGCGGGCCTCTACGAGTTCACGCCCCAGGTCGCGCAATGGGTCGAAGGTTCGGGGCTGCTGACGCTCTTCATCCGCCACACCTCGGCCAGCCTGCTGATCCAGGAGAACGCCGACCCCGAGGTGCAGGCCGACCTGCGCGCCTTCTTCGAGCGTCTGGTGCCGCCCTCGGACGATCCGGACATGGCCTACCTGACCCATACCTACGAGGGGCCCGACGACATGCCGGCCCATATCAAGGCGGCGCTGCTGCCGGTGTCCCTGTCGATCCCGGTGATCGACGGGCGGCTGGGGCTGGGCAGGTGGCAGGGGATCTACCTGTTCGAACACCGCCGGGCCGCGCACCGCCGCGAGGTTCTGGCCCACCTCGCTTGACGCCACCCGGCAAAGCGCCCAGTGTCGCCCGCGTCGCCGGGTTGGGTATTCCGCCATAGGGTGGGGCGCCCCGGCCTGTTATCCTCGACCGCATGTCGTCTGCTGCTACAAACGCCAAACCCATGACCAAGACACGGATCATATCAGGACGGGCGCTCGGTGCCTGCGCGCTGATGGCGGCGGCCGGTGTGGCGGGGGCCGTGATCGGCCTGCCGGAATACATCGCGCGCACCGCGATCCAGGTTGCCGAAAGCTGCCTTGACGCGCCCGAGGACGAAACCCGCTGCCGCTTTGTCGGCGGGCCGCTTCAGATGGCCGGCGCGCCGGTGTTCCTGGAAAACTTCCACCACGCCTTTCTGCCCACCAGTGCCAAGATCGACTTTCTCGACGCGAAGGGCGAGACCTGGACCGCGCCGCCGCAGACGCTGACCGACGGCGCGACCATTCCACCGATCTTCGCGCCCCTTGTCGGGGATCGCCAAAGCCGCGAATACCTGATGGCCGCAGCCCTGCATGATGCCTATTGCGGCGTCGGCAACGAGGGGCTCGAGACATGGCAGACCCGCCCCTGGGAAGAGGTCCACCGCATGTTCTACGAGGCGCTGATCGTCAATGGCACGCCGCCGCAGAAGGCCAAGCTGATGTTCGCGGCGGTCTATCTGGGCGGGCCGCGCTGGGACGATCCCGAGCGTTCGCTGGAGGGCGTGGACGAGGCCGCCCTGATCGAAGAGATGAAATGGTGCCTTGACTGGATCGCGGAAAACAACCCCTCGGCGGACGAGATCGAGGCATGGATGCGCAAGCGCGAAGGGGCGCTGAAGGCCAGCATCGTCGCCGGGCCGGACTATGCCGACACTGCCGACCCGCGCGGACAGTAGATCGCGCCGCGCCTTTGCCTGTCCCGGAATTTCGGCCTCAGCATCTTGCGGCGGCATTTCCCCCCTACCCAAGGTCTGGCAGCGGCCCTATAGTGGCTGTGGATAAGTGGGCAAACCTCACGACCAGAGGCAGAGACTAGCAGACAAAAACGAGGGGGACGGCCCATGCGCTGCCCGTTTTGCGGTAATATCGACACCCAGGTGAAGGACTCGCGGCCCGCCGAGGATCACGTTTCGATCCGTCGGCGCCGGTTCTGCCCGGCCTGTGGCGGGCGCTTCACCACCTATGAACGTGTGCAATTGCGCGATCTCGTGGTGATCAAGACCAATGGCCGGCGCGAGGATTTCGACCGCGACAAGATGGAACGCTCCATCCGCATCGCACTGCAAAAGCGCCCCATCGATCCCGAGCGCATCGACCAGATGATTTCCGGCATCGTCCGGCGGCTGGAGTCGATGGGTGAAACGGACATTCCCTCGAAGATGATCGGCGAGATCGTGATGGAGACGCTGGCCCGCATCGACACCGTCGCCTACGTCCGATTTGCCAGTGTTTACAAGAACTTCCAGGCCGCCGACGATTTCGACAAGTTCGTGTCAGAGCTGCGGCCCGAGGGCCAGGCAGAGAAGTGACCGTCGCGGACACCCGCCATATGGCGCATGCGCTGGCGCTCGGGCGCCGGGGCATGGGGCAGTGCTGGCCCAATCCCGCCGTCGGCTGCGTGATCGTCAAGGCGGGCCGCGTGGTGGGGCGCGGCTGGACGGCGCCGGGCGGGCGGCCCCATGCCGAACCGCAGGCCCTGGCCCAGGCCGGAGAGGCCGCGCGCGGCGCCACCGCCTATGTCTCTTTGGAACCCTGTTCGCATCACGGCCAGACCCCGCCCTGCACGCAGGCGCTGATAACCGCCGGCGCGGCGCGGGTTGTCGCGGCGGTGCCGGACACCGATCCGCGCGTCTCGGGGAAGGGCTTCGCGGCGCTGCGCGCGGCGGGCATCGCGGTGACGACCGGCGTCCTGACCGAAGAGGCGCTGCGCGATCACGCCGGATTTTTCCTGCGCGTCGCGCAGGGCCGCCCCTGGGTGACGCTGAAGCTGGCCCTGACACTGGACGGGCGCATTGCCACCGCCTCGGGCGAAAGCCGCTGGATCACCGGACCCTCGGCGCGCCGGGCGGTCCACGGGCTGCGGGCCAGCCACGATGCGGTGATGGTGGGCGCCGGAACGGCACGGGCCGACGATCCGCAGCTGACGGTGCGCGGCTTTGGCGAGCGCCGCCAGCCGGTGCGTGTCGTGGTTTCGCGCCGGATCGACCTGCCGCTGATGTCGCAGCTGGCGCAGACCGCGCGCGCGGTGCCGGTCTGGCTGTGCCACGGCCCCGACACCCGCGCTGGACTGGCGCAGACCTGGACCGGGCTGGGCGCGCGGCTGATCTCTTGCCCGGTCGAGGCCGGGCGCGTCGATCCCGTGGCGCTGTTGCAGGCGCTGGGTCGCGAGGGGCTGACCCGGGTCTTCTGCGAGGGCGGTGGGCAGCTGGCCGCATCGCTGCTCTCGGCCGATCTGGTGGACGAGCTGCACGTCTTCACCGCGGGCCTCGTGCTGGGTGCGGAAGGCCATCCCGGGGTCGGCGCCATGGGCATCCCGTCGCTGGCCGTGGCGCCCCGATTGCAGCTTGTGGATGTCGTAACGGAAGGCAGCGATATCCACCACGTCTGGCGGCGGGACGAGGCTGCCTAGTTTCCCTTTGGTCAACGTGGGTTAGGCGCGCCTGTTCAGGTGTTCTCAAAGGCCTTTCCGGCCTGTGGATAAACCTGAAAACAACTTATTCGTCAGGCGGATGGACGGATTGCCTTGCGGAGCACCTCAGCCGCGCCACAGATGGCTGTAGCTGGCAAAGAGCCCCTGCAGCTTCGACAGGCTTCGATTGGGGATCCCGGCTGAGGGCAAAGAGCCGTCCTGAAGGCGGTCGATGACCACCTCGATGGCGCAGGCTTGCCCGGTGACCGGATCGAAATAGCGCGGGTAGTCGATCAGCACGGCATGCGCCAGCGCGGCAAGATCCGGGCGCGGCCCACCCAGCCGTCGGGCCGGAACCGGGCCCAGGTCGCGGCTCAGGCCCCAGCCCGCGTAGAAGGGCGCGCCGAAGGTTGTCACCCGACAGCCGCGCAACAGTGCCTCGAACCCGGTCAGCGAGGTCATCGTCCAGACCTCCTGCACCTCGGGCAGAAGGGCGCCGATATTGACATTTTCCAACAGGACATCGGCCCATTCCCCGGGGTTTGGCACCGCGCCCTTGCGCAAACCCGCTTCGACGTCGGGGTGGGGTTTCCACAGGATGACCGCGTCGGGGTTGGCCTCACGGGTGCGGCGCAAAAGGTCGGCGTTGCGGTGCAGATCGGGGCTGCCGCGCAGGATCGAGGCGTCGTCCTCGACCTGCCCGGGCACAAGAATGCGGTGTCCGACGGGCAGGGTGGGGAGATCGCCGGAAAGGTTGTATTTGGACAAGGCAGAGGTCAGAAGGCGCTGTATAACCCTGTGGATACGTTCGATTTGGTCCGGTCGGATGGCGTTGCTGCGTCGCCGGATATGGCTTTCCAGGTCCGAGGGGCGGCTGGGATCGTAGTAAATGCCCCGCTCGTCCAGCACCAGTGAAAGCGGCGGCGTCAGCCGGGCGCCCAGGCCCCGGGACCGCAGGAAGCCGTCCTCGACCCGCAGGGTGTCGTCCGCCGCTTTCGAGGCCCAGGCCATGTGGCGGCGGCCGGTCGTGGCGGCAAGGGCGCGCGCCTTCTCCACATCATCTTCGAAGCGTATCCGGCTGGACTGGCCGAAGATCTTTTGCATATGCGGTCTTTTCCACAGGCGCATCCCGGAGGCGACCCAGCCGCGCCGGTCCTCGCGCCAGGCCCGGCTTTGTGCCTCCAGCGCGCCCAGCACGTCCTCCAGCGCGCAGAGGCGATCCCGATGCGGATCGAACCAGCGCGGATAGAGGATCATGGCGGCGGCAAAGAGCTGCGCCTTGGTCAGGCGCCGCCTGCGGCGGGGCAGGGTCTCTTCGTCGGCGGTCAGGTCCCAGCCCGCATAGAAGGGCGTGCCGAAGACGCGCGGCCTGTGCCCGGCAAGGATCGCCTCGAAGCCCATCTGCGAGGACACCGTGTAGACGCGCGTCGCACCGTCCAGCAGTAGCCAGGGCGACAGCGGCCCGTCGTAAAGCTGCACGCTGTCGCCGCAATCGTCGGGGCCGAAATGGCCGGGGCGAAAGCCCGCCCCGGTTTCCGGGTGGGTTTTCAGAAGGATGCGCGCGCCGGGGTTTTCCTCGCGCGCGACGAAGAGCATTTCCAGAAAGCGCGCGCGGTCGGCGCCGCTGGCGGTGACAGAGGCATCGCCGCGTGTCTGATCGACGACCAGCACGTAGCCGGGGGGCGGGGGCTCTGCATCCGTGACGGTGGCGCTGTACTTGCTCAGATGCGCCTCTTGCATGCGCGCCATGGCGCCGCGCGCTCGGTCCAGAAGCGCGGTGTCGTCAAGGGGATGGGTGTTCAGGAGGTCTTCGAGATCGGAGGGCGCGCGCCCGTCGAAATGCACACCCGTCCGGTCGATCAGCAGGCCCATCGGCGGTTCGCCGGCCCGCCCGGGGTGCAGCGAGCGCAGGAAGGCATCCTCGACCCGGACCAGCCCGGCCCCGGTGCGGGCGGCCATGGCCTCGCCGCGATGGGCATAGGGCGACTGGCCCCAGACGCCGACGAAATCCTCCGCCGAAGGCCGCCCAAGCGCCAGCCGCCAGCCGTCCAGGGCCAGGATGCGGCGCAGGCGCCGGTCCCGGAAACCCGCGTTGTAGACGAAAAGACGCCGGGAGATCTCTCTCCCGGCGCTGGCCTGTCCCTCGTTATCGTTGTTCAAGGCCGTCAGCTGCCCCCGGCGCCGCCGAATGTTTCGGCTGCCGAGGTGATGGTGGTCACGGCGCCCAGCGTGCCGGTCAGTGCGGCAATCGTCTTGTTCCACTGGGTAAAGGGCGCCTCTGTCACGTAAAGCGTGTCCTGATCGCGGATGACGAAGTCGCGCGCCATGAACATGCCGTTGGGCTGCGTCAGGTCCAGCACGTAGACCATGCGCTGCGCGCCGATCAGGTCGTCGCGGCCCAGCACCTGATTGGCGATCTCGGCGGGCTCGTTGCGGAAGACGAAGACGCCGGTCGGGTCGGCGGCGGTGGCGGTCAGGCCACCGACCTGCGCAATGGCCTCGATCGCGGAAATCGACTCGGACTCGAAGGGCACGCGGGCCTGGGCGCCGGTCGCCCCCAGCGCGGTGAAGGCGCGGGTGTCCTGTTCCACCAGGATGCGGTCGCCGCCGCGCAGCGCGATGTCGAACTGCGGGTTGTCGTAGAGGTCCTGGAACCAGATCTTGCTCTTGGCATTGCCGCGCAGCACGGTGATCTGCGCGATCTCGGGCTCGATGGTCACGCCACCGGCGCGGGCCAGCATGGCCGACAGCGTGCGCGTGGGCCGTTCGATGGCATAGATGCCCTGACCGCCGACGGCACCGACAAGGCTGACGGTCGATCCGTCGCCCGCCACCCGGCGCACCTGCACCTGCGGGTCGGGCGTCTGGTCCTGCAGTTTCTCGGTGATGATCTGGCGAACGCGCTCGGGCGTGTTGCCCGCGGCGCGGATACGGCCCGCGTAGGGCACGAAGATGAAGCCCGAGCCGTCGACCTGCACCTCTTCCAGCGCGGTGGCATTGCCGCCCGAGGGCACCAGCAGGCCGTCGTCGACGTTTTCCCAGATCGTCAGACCCAGCGTGTCGCCGGGGCGGATGGTGTCGGACCCGACGACGCCGGCGTTCAGAAAGTCCTCGGTAAAGCCAAGCGCGGGGGTCAGGGCGGTGACGCGGGTCACACGGTCGTTGATGGCGATGATGAAGGCGTCACCCTCGCGCTGGACGGAACCGGCGTAGATTTCGCGCTTGTTGGGGCCAACGCGGGGCAGGCCGCAAGATGCCAGAATCGACACCGCGGCCAGCAGGGCGACGGACCGCGCCCACCGGGAGGGGGAGTGTTTCACTGCTCGGTCTCCTCGACCTGTATTGTTCTGCCTCGATATTTTTCCCCGACCCTGACAGAGGGCGGGTTCAAAAGCCAGTCTTGCGGGGCTGCGGTCCTAGCGCACAACGCGCAACTGTTGCCGTGGCGCCGCGGTCCCGCGCGAAAGTGCATCGTAGGGATCGTCGGGCACAAGCATCATGTCGACCACCTGCCGCAACAGCTGGCGCCGCCCGCGGGCAGAGTAGAACCCGCCGGGAAGTTGAGAGGTTTCAAGCAGATAGCGGCGATAGTCCTTGTAGGCCTTATTGTCGGGACGCGTGGGCTGAGCGAAAAACTCGGGCAGCGGCTGGGTCGAGACGAACTCTGGCTTGGCATAGACTGCGTTGCCGAAGACTTTCAGCGGAATGCCGCGCCAAAGCACCTGCTGCGCGGCGGTGGAGTTCACCGTCACCGCGCTGCGGGCGTCGTTCAGCAGCTGCGCCAGCTTGCCGCCGCGCACGTAATGCACGCGGTCGGCCACGCCCAGCCTGCGCGCGGCGGCCCGGATCGCGCCGCGCACATTGGCGCGGTCGTCCTCCAGCGGGTGGGCCTTGAAGACAAGGTGGTGGTGGCCCGGCGCGCCCTCGGCAAAGCCCTCGATCACCATGGTCAGGAACTCGGGCATGGTGCCGAAGGGGGAATGTTTCTGGAACGAGGAGTCGTGTTCCAGCTGCATCAGCGCAAGGTGATAGGGGAAGCCGCCCAGCCGGATGCGCTGGGTCGCCAGCACCCGTCCCGCCCATGTCCAGGGCATCAGCAGCAGTCGTTTCAGGTACAGGGCGAATTCCTGCACCACGGTCAGCGAGCGGTGCGGCCGGAAGTTGCGGTAATCGCCGTTCCGGAACATCACGAACCAGTGGTAGAGCGCGCCGTAAAAGATGTGTTGCCGCATGTCGCCCCAGTGGCCCGGGGGCAGGGGGGCCTCCATGTCCGACAGTTCCAGCGCGCGGCGCATGTCGGCGACGCTCATGTCCATCAGGCGCGAATGGCCGTTCGAGCCGCCGCGCTCGTAGGTGACCCAGTAGGGCCGCATGTAACCCTCTTCGAAGACATGCACCGTCAGGCCCCGGGCGCGCGCCTCTTCCACCGCCTGCGCGTGGATCGGGCGGACATCGCCGTAAAGCACGATGTCGGTGACCTGCTTTTCGGCCAGGAGGTCGGTGAACCATGCGCGCCACTCGGCCTGCGTGCCGCGATAGGGCAGGTAGCTTTTCGGGTGGAACCAGAAGGCGCGGTCACCGGCGTTGAAACCGACGCGCCAGATCTGCGCGCCGGTGCGGCGCAGCATCGCGCCCAGCCGGTTGAAGAACGGCCCGTGCGGTCCCTGCAGGAACAGGAAAACGCGTTTCTCTCCGGTTGCGTAACTCATGGTGTCGAATTAATGCCTTGTGCTGCGCATCAATCCTAGCGGTCGATATCGGCGAAACTATGGCCGGACCGCCAATCGAGGGGCAAGGCCTATGTTCACCGGAATCGTAACCGACATGGGAGAGATCCGCACGCTGGACAAGCGCGGCGATCTCCGGGCAAGGATCGCGACGGGCTATGATACCGCGACGATCGACATGGGCGCCTCGATTGCCTGTGACGGCGTCTGCCTGACGGTCGTGGATCTGGGGCCGGACTGGTTCGACATGGATGTCAGCGCCGAAACCCTGTCCAAGACCAACCTCGAAAGCTGGGTTCCGGGGCGCCGGGTCAACCTTGAACGGGCGCTGAAGGTCGGCGACGAGCTGGGCGGGCACATCGTCTCGGGGCATGTGGACGGCGTCGCGGTGGTCACGGCCATGGCCGAGGAAGGCGACAGCACCCGCGTGACGCTGGAGGCCCCCAAGGAGCTGGCCCGCTTCATCGCGCCCAAGGGGTCGGTTGCCCTGAACGGCACATCGCTGACGGTGAACGAGGTCGACGGCTGTTCCTTCGGGATCAACTTCATCCCGCACACCAAGGCGGTGACGACATGGGGGCAGGTCGCGGTGGGCGACCGCGTGAACCTGGAAATCGACACGCTGGCGCGCTACGTCGCGCGGCTGGCAGAGATGTCCTGAGAGCGGGCGGCGGGGGCGGCGGTGGCAGCCCCTGTCCCATCCACTTCGGCGCGGCCTTGGCGGATCAGTCCGCCCGCGGCGCCCTTGCCCTGAGGGCCGCAAGGCCCAGGTGCAGCGCCAGACCGGCGGCGTAGCAGATGCCCAGAAACAGCAGCCCCGCACCCTGACCTCCGGCGGACAGGACCGCCAGCAGGATCGGCGTGCCGGCGAGGTTGCCCAGGTTGCCCATCTGCGCCACCGCCCCGTTCGACAGCGCGCGCTCTCGTGGGTCGTCCACCAGCTGCGGGATGGCGGCGAAGCTGCCCGCCTGTGCCAGCGAGAGCACGGCGAAGAGCGCGATCCACAACAGCGCTGATCCGGGCGCCATGGCCAGCAGGGCGACCACGCAGGCGGACAGGCCGAAACCGGCCATGACCACCTGCACCCCGGGCACATACCGCAGCAGCTGCGCGACCAGCGTCAGCGACAGAACGATCCCGGCCAGCGGAAGCACCGTCGCCAGCCATGGCGCGCCCGGCGCCAGCCGCGGCAGCAGCGTCAGCGCAGAGACGAAGGTCAGCGTGTAGCACAGCCACCCCAGCGCCGGGGCGGCCATGGTCGGCGAGCGGTAGACCTCTGCATGGCGGCGCAGGATCAGGCCGAGGCTGAAGGGCTCGGGCGGCGGCGCGATCATGCGGCGCGGGATCATCGCGGCCACCCCCGCCGCCACGGCCAGCATCCATGCGGCCTGCAAGAGGATCGGGGCGGCGGGGCCATGGGTCTGGGCCAGCGGCGTGCCGAACCATGCAAAAAGCGCGAAGCCTGTGCCGAAGAAGGTGGACCACAGCGCCATGGCCACCGGGCGCTGCCGGTCGTCGGTGATCTCGGCGATCAGCGTCGGCGCCGCGACGACGATGGCAAGGTGAGAGGCGCCCTCGATCAGGCGCGAGGCCATGAACAGCGGCATGGCGGGCAGCAGCGCCTGCACAAGGCTCATGCCCGCGCCCAGCAGAAGCCCCGCCAGCAGCATCCTGCGGAAACCCAGCCGCGCCACGATCATGCCCGCCACCAGCCCCAGCGCGACGCCAAGGAAGGAGATCAGCGAGACCGCAAGGCCCAGCCCCGCGCCAGTCTCGGGGTAGGCCTGTTCCAGCGCGGTGAACCCGGCGGCCAGCTTGGCGAATTGCGCCGCCGCGCCGAGGCCTGCGGCATAGAGAAGAGCCACAAGGCCCCAGGGTCCGGTTCTGACTGACATGCTGCCTCGCGCCGCGGTTGCGCGGACCATGTGCCGCCCGGGCGCCGGGTGCAAGGGTGCGATCCCTGTTCCGGCGCGGTCCTGTCCGTCCGTGTCAGGGCCGCCGCCCGCCGGCTACTCGGCGGGCTGGAAGCCCATGATCAGCTGCCGCAGCCCGATGGCCGCGCCCGCGAAGATCGCCAGGAAGGTGACCGGGGCGGACAGCGCCAGCACCGAGAAGGCCGACAGGCCCTGACCGATGGAACATCCCAGCGCCGTCACCGCGCCCGCGCCCATCAGCGCCGCGCCGAAGATCTGGCGGCGCAGCTCGCGCGGGTCCTCGCAGGCCTCCCAGCGGAAGTGCCCCTTGATCAGCGACCCAAGGCAGGCCCCGGTCCAGACCCCGGCAATCGAGCCGACGGCAAAGCTGAGCGGTCGCGCCGAGCCGGTCATGAACCACAGGATCGTCTCGCCCATCGGTGCCGAGAAGCTGTGCGAGACAACGGGCAGGGCCTCGAAAGAGCTTGCGGCGACCCAGGAGGTTCCGGCCCAGCCCGCCACGATGCCAAGCCCCACGACCGCGCCCCAGAGGATCGCCGAGGGCTTCTGCCACAGCGGGCGCGAGGCCAGCGAAAACAGCAGCAGCAGGCCGCCCAGCGTCATGCCGATCGGCACCGTGGGCAGCCCGGTCAGCAGGCCAAGCCGATGCGCGATGCCCGGCGGCGGATCAGAGGTGACATCGGCCTGTTCGAACAGCATGTCGCGCAGCGGTGCCAGCGGCCCGGCCAGCACCACGAAGGCCGAGACCCCCATGACCAGCACGATGACAAAGCTGCGCAGGTCGCCGCCGCCCAGCCGGGCCAGCGCGCCGTAGCCGCAATTGCCCGCCAGCGCCATGCCGTAGCCGAACATCAACCCGCCCGCGACCGAAGCAAGGGGCATCCAGCGGATCGACAGGTAATAGGTCTTCGCCCCGTCCAGCAGCCCCGCGCCCATCAGGCCGAAGCTGCCGATGATCGCCAGCCCGACGGCCACGCCCCACATGCGCAGCCGCACCGTCGAGCCGCCGTAGAGCGCGTCCTCGATGGCGCCCAGCGTGCAGAAGCGGCCCAGCCGCGCGGCCAGCCCCAGCAGAATGCCGCTGGCCAGACCGATGGCTGCCATGTCGTGAAAATCGGTCCATGGACCCAGCACGCCGTGCCCTCCTCCTGACAGACGCCGCAACCGGATTATGTCGACGCATTCCGCTTTCAGCAAGCGTCGCGATCAATCGTCCTTGCAGAACAACTCGTAGACGCATTCCAGCATCTTGCGCGGCTTGTCGTCGGCGAGGCGGTAGTAGATCGCCTTGCCCTCGCGCCGGGGCACGACCAGCCCTTCCAGCCGCAGGCGCGACAGCTGCTGGCTGACGGCGGCCTGCCGGGCGGACAGCAGCTCTTCGAGTTCCGTCACCGATTTTTCGCCCGAGACGAGGTGGCACAGGATCATCAGCCGGCCTTCGTGGCTGATGGCCTTCAGGAAGGCCGAGGCGCGGGTCGCCTTGTCTACGATCACGTCGAGTTCCGCATCGCTCAGGTCCTTGTCGAGAACCGGAAGCGAGGTCTTCGCAGCGGCCTCGTCAATGCGTTGCTGGGTCATAATCGGTCTTGTCCTGAAGCAGTTTCGAGTAGACGGGCCAGAAGAAATCCTGACCGACATAGCCTTCCATCCGCGCGATCTCTGTGCCGTCGTCGTCGACGAGGATGAAGGTGGGCGTGAACAGCACCGGGCGGGCATAGGTCACGCCCTCGGGCGGGCCCCTGTGCAGGTCGGCCCGGACCAGCGGCGCAAAGCGGCCCTCGGCGGTCTTGGGGTAGGCGGGGGCGATCTCGTCGTCCCAGGCGGCGCAATAGGCGCATCCGGCTTGCTCGACCATCACCAGGCGCAGGTCACCAGCCAAGGCGGGCAGGGCCAGCCAGGCAGCCGCGAGGGCACCGCAGACGGACGGGATCAACTTCATCGCAACACCGATTGACGTTCTGTCCTCGAACTACTTAATCTGAATATGTGAATTCTACAAGGAAAGGCGCCCCCCTTGCTCGATATTTCCTTCGCAGGTGCGGCCATTGCCGGACTTCTCAGCTTTTTTACGCCCTGCATCCTGCCGATGGTGCCCTTTTACCTGTGCTACATGGCCGGGATCTCGATGTCGGAACTGCGCGCGGACGAGGGCATCGCGCCGGGCGCGCAGCGGCGGCTGATTCTCTCGGCGCTGTTCTTTGCCGCGGGGGTGACGACGATCTTCGTGCTGCTGGGCATGGGCGCGACGGCGGTCGGGCAGGCCTTCGCCACCTGGATGGACGAGCTGCAATGGGTCGCGGCGGCGATCCTGACGGTCTTCGGCCTGCATTTCCTTGGCGTCATCCGCATCGGGTTCCTCTACCGGGAGGCCAAGCTGGAGAGCAAGGCAGAGCCGACGACCGCCCTGGGCGCCTATCTGATGGGCCTTGCCTTCGGCTTTGGCTGGACGCCCTGCGTCGGCCCGGCGCTGGCCTCTATCCTGATGATCGCCAGCGGCATGGGCGACATCTGGCGCGGCGGGCTTCTGTTGTTGGTCTACGGCATCGGCATGACCGCGCCCTTCGTTGTCGCGGCGCTGTTCTCCGGCCCCTTCCTGCGCTGGACGGCGCGCCACCGCGACAAGCTGCAATATGTCGAGAAGGTGATGGGCGCCATGCTCATCGTGTTTGCCATCCTGATCGTGACGGATACGGTGAACGTGATCGGGCAATGGATGCTTGAGACCTTCCCGGCTTGGTCATCCCTGAGTTAAGAGGAGGAAAGGCATGAGACACTGGATCGGCGCGGCGCTGGCCGCCGTGATCGCCCTGCCGCTGGCGGCGGCAGAGATGGGCGACGACGGGCTGTTCAAAAGCCCGTGGATGCGCGACACCTTCAAGGACCTGCGCGAGGATCTCGACGAGGCGAATGCCGAGGGCAAGCGGCTTGTCCTGCTGTTCGAACAGCGCGGCTGCATCTACTGTCGGCAGATGCACGAGGAGGTCTTCACCGACCCGATGGTCTCTGACTACATCGACGAAAACTACTTCGTCGTGCAGCTGAACCTGCATGGGGATATCGAGGTGACCGACTTCGACGGGGAATCGCTGTCCGAGAAGGACATGGCGCGCAAGTGGAACATCCTTTTCACGCCGACGATGATGTTCCTGCCCGAAGAGGTGGATGCCGAGGCGACGGCGCCGCAGGCGGCCGTGGCGGTGATGCCGGGCGCCTTCGGCAAGGGCACGACCATCGACATGCTCACCTGGGTCCAGGAAAAGCGCTATGAGCTTGACGGGGACGAGGATTTCCAGCGCTATCATGCGCGACGGATCCAGGAGCGGGACAACGGGAAGACCGATTGAGACCGATCCGAAGGTCTCAATAATTCACATCCGTGAATTTGTTGTTGCGTGACCGGGGGGCGGTGTTCTACGGTATGCAGCAGCCGATGCGAGCCAAGGCCCCCGTCGAGGGTCCGCAAGCCTAGGGAGGGAACATGAAGCTTACAGCACTGACAGCGGCGCTGGCACTGACCGCCGGAGCGGTCTGGGCGCAGGACGTCGCGCCGACCGACGTATCCTACAGCGAATACGGAGAGGTGGCGACGCCCCTGACCGCGGAAGCGGGCGATGCGGAACGCGGGATGCAGGTCTTCTCGCAGCGGTCGCAGGGCAACTGCGTGGCCTGCCACGTGGTCGAGCAGTACCCGGACATCGCCTTTCAGGGCGAGGTCGGCCCGCCGCTTTCGGGCGTCGGCGGTTACCGCTCTGCCGAGGAACTGCGCGGCATCGTGGCCAATGCCAAGATGACCTTCCCCGACACGGTCATGCCGGCCTTCTACAAGACCACGGGCTTCATCCGCCCGGGCGATGCCTACACCGGCAAGGCCGCATCCGGTGACCTTCCGCCGATCCTGTCGGCACAACAGATCGAAGACGTTGTCGCTTTCCTGCTGACGCTGCAGGAAGGCTGACACCCACCGCATAGGAGAACCCAAATGGACTTCACGAGACGTGAGACCCTGGCCATGGGGAGCGCCGCCGTCGTCACGGCGCTGCTGCCCCTGCGGGCCTTCGCACAGGCCGACCCGGACGCCGAGGCGGTGGGAACGCCGGACGAGTTTCTCGCCGGTGCCAGCGCGGGCGAGGGCGACCTGACCCTGACCGCGCCCGAGATCGCCGAGAACGGCAATACCGTGCCGATCGCCTTCGACGCGCCCGGCGCGGTCGAGGTGCGGATCTTCGCGCTTGGCAACCCGACGCCCGGCGTCGGCACCTTCCGCTTCGGCCCGCTGGCCGGGTCGCGCGCGGCGTCGACCCGCATCCGTCTGGCCGGAACACAGGACGTGCAGGCCATCGCCAAGATGGAAGACGGCAGCTACGTCACGGCCACGAAAACGGTCAAGGTCACCATCGGCGGCTGCGGCGGCTGAGTAGAGGAGTACGACAATATGGCATCCGGAGTTAAACCCCGCGTCAAGGTTCCCTCGTCGGCCTCTGCCGGTGATGTGATCACGATCAAGACGCTGATCTCTCACCCGATGGAATCGGGCCAGCGCAAGGACGGCGACGGAAACCTGATCCCGCGCTCGATCATCAACCGCTTCACCTGTGACTTCAACGGGCAGAACGTGGTCGACGTGGTCATGGCGCCGTCGATCTCGACCAACCCCTACTTCGAGTTCGAAGCCACGGTTCCCGAGGCCGGCGAGTTCAAGTTCACCTGGTACGACGACGATGGCGACGTCTACGAGGAAGTGAAGCCGATCTCCGTCTAGGAACAGCCGTCTGCCCCGCCATCCGCGCGGGGCAGATCAGCCATAAGGGAGGGATAACCTATGAAAATCAAGGCATTGACGGCAGTGGCCGCCTTGCTTGCCGCGCCCGTGGCCCTGGCCGGTGGCGCCGACGACGACGTGCTGACGATCGACGGGCAGGAGATGGTCTCGAAGACCGCCGCGGCCGAACACATGGCCGAGACCGGGATCGACGAGGTCGTGTCCGGCTGGCACTTCCGCACCGACGAGACCCAGGCGCTGGAAATGGACACCTTCGACAACCCGGCGATGATCTTCGTCGACCAGGCCATCGACATGTGGGGCACGGTCGAGGGCGAGGCCGGTGAAAGCTGCGCCTCGTGCCACGGCGATGTCGACACCTTCAAGGGCCTGTCGACGCAGATGCCGAAGGTCGACGCAGACGGCAATCTCGTGGTCATGGAAGATCTCGTGAACACCTGCCGCACCGACCGTATGCAGGCCGAAGCCTGGAAATGGTCCGGCGGCGAGATGCAGGCCATGGTGTCGCTGATCGGCCACCAGTCGCTTGGCATGCCGATGAACGTGGCCATCGACGGCCCCGCAGCCCCCTTCTGGGAGCAGGGCAAAGAGATGTATTACACGCGGTACGGCCAGCTGGAACTGTCCTGCGCCAATTGCCACGAAGAGAACTACGGCAACTACATCCGCGCCGATCACCTGTCGCAGGGCCAGACCAACGGTTTCCCGACCTACCGTCTGAAGCAGGCCAAGCTGATCTCGAAGCACAACCGCTTCCGGGGCTGCATCCGCGACACCCGGGCGGAAACCTTCGCCGAAGGATCCGACGAGTTCCGCGCGCTGGAACTGTATGTCGCCTCGCGCGGCAATGGCCTCAGCGTCGAGACCCCGGCGGTCCGCCAGTAATCCCAATGCCCCGCGCCGGTTCGCTGGCGCGGGGTTTCCCGACAGAAACCCATGCACACATGCGCATGTGTGTCCTGAGATAGAAAGCCTCCCTCCCATGATCTCGAGACGCGATTTCCTGCAGGTGTCCATGGCGGCCTCGGCGCTGTACGGCGCTTCCGGTTTTGGCCGCTGGTCCCGTCTGGCCGCCCAGCAGGCGCTGACGCAGGACCAGCTTCTGCAATTCGACACCTACGGCAATGTCAGCCTGATCCACGTCACCGACATCCACGCCCAGCTTGTGCCGATCCGCTTCCGCGAGCCGTCGGTCAATATCGGCGTCGGCCCGAACCGGGGTGAGGTGCCGCATGTCACCGGCGCCGACTTCCGCCGCCTCTACGGCATCGAGGACGGCTCGCCCTCGCACTACGCCCTGTCCTCGGGCGATTTCGCGGCGCTGGCGCAGGCCTATGGCCGCGTCGGCGGGCTGGACCGCGTGTCCACGGTGGTCAACGCCATCCGCGCCGACCGCCCCGACGCGCTGCTGCTGGACGGCGGCGACACATGGCATGGCTCTTACACCTGCTACCACAGCGAGGGGCAGGACATGGTGAATGCCATGAACGGGCTGAAGCCCGACGCCATGACCTTCCACTGGGAATTCACGCTGGGCTCTGACCGCGTTCAGGAACTGGTGCAGGGCCTGCCCTTCGCCGCCCTTGGCCAGAACATCTTCGATGCCGAGTGGGACGAGCCCGCCGAGCTGTTCAAGCCCTACAAGTTCTTCGAGCGCGGCGGCGTGAAGATCGCCGTGATCGGGCAGGCCTTTCCCTACATGCCCATCGCCAACCCGCGCTGGATGTTCCCGGAATACAGCTTTGGCATCCGCGACGAGAACATGCAGGCCATGGTCGACGAGGTCCGCGCGGCGGGCGCCGAACTGGTCGTCTGCCTGTCGCACAACGGCTTCGACGTGGACAAGAAGATGGCCTCGGTCGTGACCGGCATCGACGTGATCCTCTCGGGCCACACCCATGACGCGCTGCCGGAACCGGTGCAGGTGGGGCAGACCTTCATCGTGGCCTCCGGCTCGAACGGCAAGTTCGTCAGCCGCGTTGATCTGGACGTGCGCGACGGGGCGATGATGGGCATCCGCCACAAGCTGATCCCGATCTTCTCGGATGTCATCGCCCCCGATCCGGTGATGACCAAGCTGATCGAGGAACAGCGCGCCCCCCATATGGACGCGCTGACCGAGGTCATCGGCACCACCGAAGAGCTGCTGTATCGCCGTGGCAACTTCAACGGCACATGGGACGACCTGATCTGCAACGCGCTGATCTCGGAACGCGAGGCCGACATCGCGCTCAGCCCCGGCGTGCGCTGGGGGCCAAGCCTGATCCCGGGCGATCCGATCACCCGCGAGGACATCTGGGGCGTCACCTCGATGTCCTACGGCGAGGCCTATCGCAGCGAGATGACCGGCGAGTTCCTCAAGGTCGTTCTGGAAGACGTGGCCGACAACATCTTCAACCCCGATCCCTATTACCAGCAGGGCGGCGACATGGTGCGCGTCGGTGGCATGGGCTACCGCATCGACGTGACCAAGCCGCAGGGCGAGCGCATCAGCGACATGACGCTGCTGAAGACCGGCGAGGCCATCGACCCGGCGAAATCCTATGTCGTCGCGGGCTGGGCCTCGGTCAACGAGGGCACCGAGGGCCCGATGATCTGGGACGTGGTCGAGGATCACATCCGCAAGCAGGGCACCGTGACCCTGGACCCGAACAACTCCGTCGAGGTGGTGGGCGCGTAAGCGCCCCCGCCGCACATTTTTTTTCACCATCCCATTCACATAGATGAATGGCATGATGCGAAAGGACGCCAGATGAACAAGGACAAGACAGGCCCCTCGCGCCGCCAGTTCCTGACCAGCGCCGCCGCGATGGGGGCGGGGGCCGTGGCCGCCACGGGCGCCCGCGCCGCCGGGCCGGA
Source organism: Ponticoccus sp. (in: a-proteobacteria) (assembly GCF_048381735.1). Taxonomy (NCBI): domain Bacteria; kingdom Pseudomonadati; phylum Pseudomonadota; class Alphaproteobacteria; order Rhodobacterales; family Roseobacteraceae; genus Ponticoccus; species Ponticoccus sp. (in: a-proteobacteria). Next base: position 16,227 of record NZ_JBLXGL010000003.1, on the reverse strand, counting down.
CCCGCTGATCACCGAGGTCCAGCCCTGGGCCCAGGGCTTTGGCGACGGGGTGGACGCCACGCGCTACGGGCTGCCGATCCGCTTCGAGGAGGACGTGGTCCGCCGCAACGTGGAATGGCTGACCGCCGACACGATTTCCTCGATCAACTTCACGCCGATCCACGCGCTGGACGGCACCATCACCCCGCAGGGCTGCGCCTTCGAACGGCACCACTCGGGTGCCATCGAACTGGCCAAGCAGGACTATCGCCTGATGATCAACGGGCTGGTCGATCAGCCGCTGGTCTTCACCTACGCCGACCTCGAACGCTTCCCGCGCGAGCAGCACGTCTACTTCCTCGAATGCGCGGCGAACACCGGCATGGAGTGGGCGGGCGCGCAGCTGAACGGCGCGCAATTCACCCACGGCATGATCCACAACATGGAATACACCGGCGTGCCGCTGCGCACCCTGCTGGCCGAGGCCGGTCTGGATGCCGCCGGGGACTTCAAGGACAAATGGGTCTACGTCGAGGGCGCGGATGCCTCTTCGAACGGGCGCTCGATCCCGATGGAAAAGGCCATGGACGACGTGCTGGTGGCATTCAAGGCCAACGGCGAGGCCCTGCGGAAAGAGCACGGCTATCCCGTGCGCCTCGTCGTGCCGGGCTGGGAAGGCAACATGTGGGTCAAGTGGCTGCGCCGGGTCGAGGTCATGGACGGCCCCGTCGAAAGCCGCGAGGAAACCTCGAAATACACCGATGTTCTGGCCGACGGCACCGCGCGCAAGTGGACATGGGTGATGGATGCCAAATCCGTGATCACCTCGCCCAGCCCGCAGGCGCCGATCACCCATGGCCACGGCCCGCTGGTTATCACCGGCATGGCCTGGTCCGGGCATGGCAAGATCACCCGTGTCGATGTCTCGAAGGACGGTGGCAAGACCTGGGAAACCGCGCGCCTTGCGGCCCCCGGCGAGGACAAGGCACTGACGCGCTTCTACCTTGATACCACGTGGAACGGCGAAGAGATGCTGCTGCAATCCCGCGCCATGGACGAAACCGGCTACGTGCAGCCCACCAAGGCGCAGCTGCGCGAGGTGCGCGGGCTGAACTCGATCTATCACAACAATTGCATCCAGACCTGGCACGTCAAAGCCAGCGGGGAGGCCGAAAATGTCGAAGTCTCTTAATCTCATGCTGGGCGTGGGGGCGGGCGTTGGCCTGACCCTTCTGGGCGCCTACAACTTTGCCGACCGCACGGTGGCCGGGATGCCATCGACCCCGCGCAGCATGACCGCGCTGCCGGCCCCGATCCCCGAACCCTCGGCCCCGGTGCAGAAGGCCGAGGCCCCGGCAGAGGCGCCGGTTGTCCAGGCCGCCGCAGAGGCGCCCGCCGCAGCCCCCGAGGGCGGGCTTGTCGCCGCCGCGCAGGCGGACGAGGCCGCGGGCACCCGCTTTGGCATCGGCCGCGCGGCCCTGCCCGAAGAGATCGCGGCCTGGGATCTGGACGTCAGCCCCGACGGCACCGGCCTGCCCGAGGGATCGGGCGACGCGCTGACCGGCGAGCCGCTGTTCGAAGAGGCCTGCGCGGTCTGCCACGGCTCTTTTGCCGAGGGGGTCGACAACTGGCCCAAGCTGGCGGGCGGTGACGGCACGCTGGCCGACGAGGATCCGCTGAAGACCGTGGGTTCCTTCTGGCCCTATACCTCGACGGTCTGGGACTACGTTCACCGCTCGATGCCCTTCGGCAATGCGCAGAGCCTGTCGGTCGACGACACCTATGCCATCGTGGCCTACATCCTCTATTCCAACGACCTGATCGAGGACGATTTCGTTCTGGATCAGGACACGCTGCCCGCCTTCGAACTGCCGAACGCCCAGGGCTTCGTCGTCGATGACCGGGCCGAGACGGAATACGGGCAGTGGCGGGCGGAACCCTGCATGACCGACTGCAAGGACAGCGTCGAGATCACCATGCGCGCCACCGTGCTGGACGTGACCCCGGAAGAGTCCGAAGAGGCGCCCGCCAGCACGACCCAGTCGCCCGATGCGGCCCCCGCCGCCCCGGAGGAAGAGCAGGCCGCCGCGGAGCCTGCAGCCGATGCGGCAGAGCCCGCACAGGAGGCTGACCCGGCACCCGCGCAGGCCGCCGCGCTGGACATGGATCTGGTCGAGACCGGCGAGCGGGTCTTCCGCAAGTGTCAGGCCTGCCACAAGACGGACGGCGGCAAGGCCGCGGGCCCGCATCTGGACGGCGTCTTCGGGCGCGAGATCGGCGCGGTCGAGGGCTTCAAGTACTCGGGCACCATGGCCGAGATGGGCGGCGTCTGGGACGCCGAGGCACTGCAGGCCTTCCTTGCCAAACCGCGCGACTACGTGAAGGGTACGAAGATGGCCTTCGCCGGGCTGCGCAAGCAAGAGGAGCTGGACGCCGTGACCGAATACCTCAAGTCGATCTCGCAGTAGGATGCCGTAGGTGCTGCTGCGGCAGACAGCCACGGCCATGGCGCTGGCCCTCTTCGCGGGGCCGGCGTTTGCGCAGGACGATGCGGCAGAGCTGATCGGCGATGCCGGGCGCGGCGCGCAGATCTACCGCAGCTGCGTGACCTGCCACCAGATCGGCCCCGGCGCCGAGAACCGCACCGGCCCGCATCTGAACGGCATCTTCGGGCGCCGCGCGGGCAGCGTCGAGGGGTTCGACTATTCCGATGCCATGGACCGCGCCCATGGCGACGGCCTGACATGGGATTACGCGCGTCTCGACGCCTATATCGAGAACCCCCGCGCGCTGGTCTCTGGCACGCGGATGAGCTTTCGCGGCATCAAGGACAGGCAGGACCGGCACGACGTGCTGGCCTATCTGCGCCAGTTCACTGCCAGTCCGCAGGACATCCCCGAAAGCGCGCCCACAGCGATCCTGCGCGAGCTCGACCTGCCGCCAGAGGTGCTGGCCATCGTGGGTGACGCGGAATACGGCGCATATCTCGCCTCGGAATGCCTGACCTGCCACAAGCGCGACGGATCGGACGAGGGCATCCCCTCGATCGTGGCATGGAACACCGAGGATTTCGTCGTGGCCATGCATGCCTACAAGCAGAAACTGCGTCCGCATCCGGTGATGCAGATGATGGCGGGGCGCCTCAGCGATGAGGAAATCGCGGCCCTCGCCGCCTATTTCGAGGATCTTGAGTAAACGAAGGGTAAGGTTTTCCACCGTTGGCCATCCGGGAATCACAAGCGACAGTAGGCAGGTGCCGGGCGGCACATTGGTCGCCTGTTTTCTTAGTTGATCACGGGGTTTGGCCCCGACCATACCATACCGGACCCTTTTCTCATGAGCTTTGCAGCCCGCATTCTGCTTCTGGGCGCGCTCTTGACGCTGGCGGCGGTCTTCGGGGCGCTGCCAGTCTGAGACGCCCGTTGAAATTGCACGACAAGCAAGGCCTCCGTTCCGCAGGGAACGGGGGCCTTGTGCCATTGGTCTGGGAAAGAGGAGCCCGGACCATGCGACCCGTCCAACCAGGAGGAGAACGGACATGGCCTTGAACAGAAGACACTTCATCGGATCGGGGATCGCGCTTGCGGGTCTCTCGGCGCCCATGGTCCAGGCGCAGGGCAGGCCCCGGGTCGTGGTGGTCGGCGGCGGCGCGGGCGGGGCGACGGCGGCGCGCTATATCGCCAAGGATTCCAACGGCGAGATCGACGTGACCCTGATCGAACCCTCGCGGACCTATTACACCTGCTTCTTTTCCAACCTCTATATCGGCGGCTTCCGCGATCTTCAGTCCACCGCCCATGACTACGGCAGGCTGGCCAGCGACTACGGCATCAACGTGGTGCACGACTGGGCGACGGGGGTGGACCGCGACGCCAGGACGGTTGCGCTGGCGGGCGGAGGATCGGTGCCCTACGACCGGCTGATCCTGTCGCCGGGGATCGATTTCGTCGCGGGCTCGGTCGCGGGCTGGGATCTTTCGGCGCAGGGCGTCATGCCCCACGCCTACAAGGCGGGCACGCAGGCCACCCTGCTGAAAGCTCAGATCGAGGCGATGCCCGAGGGCGGAACCTTCGTCATGGTGGCGCCGCCGAACCCCTACCGCTGCCCGCCGGGCCCCTACGAGCGGATCTCGATGGTCGCCCATGTGCTGAAAGAGCGCAATCCGACCGCCAAGATCATCATCGCCGACCCGAAAGAGAAGTTCTCGAAGCAGGGGCTTTTCGAGGAGGGTTGGCAGAAGCACTACACCGGCATGATCGAACGCATCGGCCCGGATTTCGGCGGCGGCAACACCAGCGTGAACCCGCAGACCATGGAGGTCGACATCGACGGCGAGGTGATCAAGGCCGACGTCGTGAACGTCATTCCGGCGCAGAAGGCGGGGCTGATCTGCGAGGCGGCGGGCCTGACCGAAGGCAATTGGGCGCCGGTCGACGGGCACTCGATGGTGTCGCGCATGGATGAAAACATCTACATCCTCGGGGATGCGACCAATCAGGGCGACATGCCCAAGTCCGGCTTCAGCGCCAATTCACAGGCCAAGGTGGCGGCCATGGCGGTGCGCGGCGCGCTGACCGGCAGCCGCGTCTTCCCGGCCAAGTACAGCAACACCTGCTGGTCGCTGATCGCCACCGACGACGGCGTCAAGGTCGGCGCGGCCTACGAGCCGACCGAGGAGAAGATCGCCTCGGTCTCCAGCTTCGTCAGCCAGACCGGAGAGGACGCGGCCATGCGCAAGGCAACCTTCGAGGAAAGCATCGGCTGGTACGAGGGGATCACCTCGGACATGTTCGGGTGACCGGATCCTGACGCGGGTTTCCGGCCCGTAAGCGGAGAACCGGCCGGTTCGCAGGGCGTATCCGGCCGGTTTGCAAACCCCTGCGGCGGTGGGCGGCCCGCCTGTCGGCGCGCCCATCGCCGGGTGCCCGCGCCGGGCCGAGGGGGGCTTGACCTTCGCCGCCTGCGGGCGCTTTCTGCGCCCATGCCCCACGATCACGCGCATGGCTCGCACGGCCACCATCATCACCACCACATCGACCCCGAACAGCTTGCCGGTGACAAGCGGCTGGCGGCGGCGGTGGGGGTCAACGTCCTCTTGACCGTCGCGCAGATCATCGGCGGGATCGTCTCGGGCAGTCTGGCGATGATCGCCGATGCGCTGCACAACTTCTCGGATGCCGCAAGCCTTGTGATCGCGGTCTGGGCACGGCGCATCGCGCGCCGGCCCGCCGACGAGGCCATGACCTTCGGCTATGGCCGGGCCGAGGTGGTGGCGGCGTTGATCAACCTGACGACGCTGATCCTGATCGGGCTCTACCTGGTCTACGAGGCGGTGCTGCGCTTCTTCGATCCGCAGGAGGTGACGGGCTGGCTGATCGTCGTGATCGCCAGTGTCGCCCTTGTGGTGGACCTTGTGACCGCATGGCTGACCTATCGCATGGCGCAGGACAGCGTGAACATCCGCGCGGCCTTCCTGCACAACCTCGCCGACGCGCTGGGGTCGGTCGCGGTGATCCTTGCGGGCACGCTGATCCTGCTGTTCGGCTGGACATGGGTCGACCCGCTGGTGACGCTGGGCATCGCCGGATACATCCTGTGGATGGCCTGGGCCGAGATCGGCGGCGTGATCCGCATCCTTATGCTGGGCACGCCGCCCGCCATGGCCCCCGAGGCGGTGCTGGAAAGCGCCGAGGCCGTCGAGGGCGTCGAGGCGCTGCACAGCGCCCACCTGTGGCAGATCGACGAGGGCCGCTCTGCGCTGACGGCGCATCTGGTGGTGGTCGAGGGCGCCTGGTCGCGGGCCGATGCGATCAAGGCCTCGGTGAAGGCGCGGCTGGTCGAGGCGCACGGGCTGCGGGAGGTGACGCTGGAGCTGGAATGCGCGGCCCATCGCTGCGCGGAACCGCGGCGGATCGGCGGCTAGGGCGCGGGGCCTGACACCGGGGAGAGCCCTGCTTTCGGGGCGGGCGTGTCGTTGTTCCCGGTTCAGGCCGGAGGCTTTCTGGCGGGCGTGGAGGGGGCTCTGCCCCCGCGCTGCGCGCCCCCCGAGGTATTTCGAAGACCAGAGAAGAGCGGGGGCGCAATTCTAGGAAGCCCTTGAAATTGCTGTGCCAGAGGAGTGCCCCGGGAAGAGGCGCGGTCTCTTGGGTGCCGTGGCGGTGCAGAACGGCCCGGGTAATATCGTCTTTCGTTCCGGCGCGGTGGTGCAGCCATGGCGACAGGCCCGAGACTGCCGAGGGCCAGGCCCCGGGTCGCGGCGGCGGACTGCGGCAGGGGCGCGCCCGGCGCCGGGCGGGAGATCCCGCAGCCTTGAAAGGCCCGCTTCGCATGTCGCGGTAAACGGAAGATCCCTTGGCAGGAACAGCCGGATCGATGGGGCAGGCCGGGCTTCGGGCCGGTGCCGTCGGACCGGGGCCCCTTGCAGCCCCCCAACACCGCTACTAAGACTCAGGTAACTTTCCGGCGTTACGACACAGTTCAGCAATCCGAGGCAGGCAGAATGAAAGATCCGATCGACACCTACATGAACCTCGTCCCCATGGTGGTCGAGCAGACCAGCCGCGGCGAACGCGCCTACGACATCTTCTCGCGCCTGCTGAAGGAGCGGATCATCTTCCTGAACGGGCCGGTCCACGACGGCATGTCCAGCCTTGTGGTGGCGCAGCTGCTGCACCTTGAGGCCGAGAACCCGTCCAAGGAAATCTCGATGTATATCAACAGCCCCGGCGGTGTCGTCACCTCCGGCCTGTCGATCTACGACACCATGCAGTACATCAAGCCCAAGGTTTCGACCCTGGTGATCGGGCAGGCGGCCTCGATGGGGTCGCTGCTGCTGACCGCCGGGGCGGCGGGCATGCGCTACTCGCTGCCCAACAGCCGGATCATGGTGCACCAGCCCTCGGGCGGCTACCAGGGGCAGGCGACGGACATCATGATCCACGCCGAAGAGACGCTGAAGCTGAAGCGGCGACTGAATGAAATCTACGTGAAGCACACCGGTCAGGACTACGAGACCGTCGAGGCCGCGCTGGAGCGTGACAACTTCATGGATGCCGAGCGGGCCAAGGAATGGGGGCTGATCGACGAGATCGTCACCAACCGCGTGCCCGACGAAGAGGCGAAGTAAGACTGTCCCGCCCCGGGCCGGGCGCCCGGGGCGGGGCGAACTTTCGGATTGTCGTGCCCTTGGGGCTGGCCTAGACTTGTCGAATCCGGACGACAGGCCATGGTCCGGGGTTCGGGCTGGCCCGGGGCCGGGCGCGGCAGGGGTCGCGCGACTGATGCGGATGAGGAGACCGGGACTGAGCCCGGGAAAGGTGCAGGATGGCAACGAATTCAGGCGGCGACAGCAAGAACACGCTCTATTGCAGCTTTTGCGGCAAGAGCCAGCACGAGGTGCGCAAACTGATCGCGGGACCGACGGTCTTCATCTGCGACGAATGCGTCGAGCTCTGCATGGACATCATCCGCGAAGAGACCAAGGGCGCGGGGCTGAAATCCTCCGAGGGCGTGCCGACCCCGCGCGAGATCTGCGAAGTGCTTGACGATTACGTGATCGGCCAGATGAAGGCCAAGCGCGTTCTCTCGGTCGCGGTCCACAACCACTACAAGCGCCTGAACCACGCGCAGAAGTCCTCGGACATCGAGCTGGCGAAATCCAACATCCTGCTGATCGGTCCCACCGGCTGCGGCAAGACGCTGCTGGCGCAGACGCTGGCGCGCATTCTGGACGTGCCCTTTACCATGGCGGATGCGACCACGCTGACCGAGGCGGGCTACGTGGGCGAGGATGTCGAGAACATCATCCTGAAGCTGCTTCAGGCGTCCGAATACAACGTCGAACGCGCGCAGCGCGGCATCGTCTACATCGACGAGGTCGACAAGATCACCCGCAAGTCGGAAAACCCCTCGATCACCCGCGACGTCTCGGGCGAGGGTGTGCAGCAGGCGCTGCTGAAGCTGATGGAAGGCACCGTGGCCTCGGTGCCGCCGCAGGGCGGGCGCAAGCATCCACAGCAGGAATTCCTGCAGGTGGACACGACCAACATCCTGTTCATCTGCGGCGGCGCCTTTGCCGGCCTGGACCGGATCATCAAGCAGCGCGGCAAGGGCTCTGCCATGGGCTTCGGCGCCGATGTGCGCGACGACAGCGAGCAGGGCGTGGGCGAGACCTTCCGTTCTCTCGAGCCCGAGGATCTGCTGAAGTTCGGCCTGATCCCGGAATTCGTCGGCCGTCTGCCCGTGGTGGCGACGCTGGAGGATCTGGATGAGGACGCGCTGATCACCATCCTGACGCAGCCCAAGAACGCTCTGGTCAAGCAGTACCAGCGCCTGTTCGAGATGGAGGACACGCAACTGTCCTTCACCGACGACGCGCTGTCCTCGATCGCCAAGAAGGCCATCCAGCGCAAGACCGGCGCGCGCGGCCTGCGATCGATCCTCGAAGGCATCCTTCTGGACACCATGTTCGAACTGCCGGGCATGGACGAGGTGACAGAGGTGGTGGTGAACGACGAGGCGGTGACCTCGGACGCCAAGCCGCTGATGATCTACGCGGAAAACAAGAAAGAGGGTGCCTCGGCCTGAGGCCCCTTCGACAGGACGGATGAAAAGGGCGGGGCGCGCGGGCCTCGCCCTTTTTCGTGGGCCGTCTCCGGTGGTAGGGCGCACCCTGCCATGGCGCCCCGATCACCCTTGCGCGCGCTGGCGTTTGGCGCCATTGCCGCGCCATATCCCAACAGGCGAAAGGCCGCACCCATGACCATCAAACGTATCCACACCGGCAGTCCCTTCGAGGAAAAGGTCGGTTATTGCCGCGCCGTCGTCGCGGGCGGCTTCGTCCATGTCGCGGGCACCGTGGGGCAGGGCGACGACGTGGTTGCGCAGTGCCGCGCCGCGCTGGAGGTCATCGGCAAGGCGCTGGCCGAGGCCGGGTCGGGTTTCGACAAGGCCGTCCGGGTCACATACTATCTGCCCGACGCGGCAGAGTTCGAGCCCTGCTGGCCGGTCCTGAAAGAGGTTTTCGGGGACAACCCGCCCGCCGCGACCATGGTGGAATGCAACCTCATCGACCCCAAGTACCGGATCGAGATCGAGCTGACCACGCTGGCCTGACCGGCGATTCCGGCGGCGGGGGTGCGCCCTTCGGGCGGCGCTAGGCCTCTGCCGCCTCTCGGAAATAGCGCTCGCCAAGCGCCGCCTGCGCCTCGTGTTCGGGGATCGCGGACCAGGGGGCGCCTTCGCCGATGAAGCCCGCCGCGCGCAGGCTGACCTGCATGGCGGGCAGGTCGGGCTCGCCCACGGACAGCCGCGGGCGCGGGCTTTCGGCGTTCTGCCAGACGGCGCGCAGGTGGTCGATCACCACGGGCGTGCGGCCCGTGAAACACGCGATATGGCGTGCGATCTGCGCGGTCGAGCCGGAGCGGCGGCGGCACAGGATCGCGACGCGCTGATCGGCCCGCCCGCAGAAGGCGTAAAGATGCAGCGCAGAGCCTTCCGAGGCGACGATCTGCCGGGCCGCCTTGTAGCGGGCGATCTGCTGCGGAATGGTGTGACGCTCGGGGTGGAAGATGTCGTAGCCCTGCGCCCTCATCAGATCTTCGACGCGCTCTTCGCCCAGGAGGGCGCCACGGGACGGCCCCAGAAGCGCGCGGGAGATATACAGCTTTTCGCCCCCCTCGGCCGCGATCTCGGCGCCGAAGCGGCGGTGCATGAAATTGCGGAAGATCTGCGTGCCGTCGGTGATCGCGCCAAGGCCAAAGCCCTGCCCGGGCACGATAAGCTCCGCCACCTCGGTCGGCTTGTGGGCCACGCGGATGGGGACATCGCCCAGACCCATGGCCGCGAAGAAATCGGCGCGGAAGCCGGTCAGGTCGGGGTCTTCGCGCGGGCGGCGGGGCACGAAGAGGATGCCATCCACGCCGCCCGGCACGGTGTCGTAACCCCAGAGCCGCCCGGGGCTTTCCACCACGAAATGCGCGAAGTTGCGCCACATGACGCCGCCCCAGAGCCAGCGGCCTTCCAGCCGTTCCACCCCGGGCGGGCGTTCGAAGGGCAGGTTGATGCGGCGCATGTTGCGCCACAGCGCCCCTTCGGGCACGTCGGCGCCGGTGCTGGTGATCACGCCTGATGGCGCGCTCAGCTGGTTGATGCGGGCGCCGGTGACGACGGCGCCCTTCACGGCCCGCAGTGTGCAGGACCAGCCGCCCGCGGGGTCGGGGCGCAGCGCGCGGGCGTCCTGTTTCGGCGCGGTCCTGACACAGGTCCAGACGAAGCGGGTCGAGGCCTTGGCCAGCTTGCCGAAGCCGGCGTCGCGCAGCGCCTCCTTGCAGCGGCGCATGCCCTCCTTGCCGTAAAGGTCGGGGTGGAATTCCAGCACCACGGCGCGCAGTCCCGACAGGTCGGCATGGGCCAGGAAGTCCAGCTCTCCGCCCTCGATATCCATGATCAGCACGGTCGGACGGAAGTCGCGCACCACGTCCGCCCATGCGGCGGTCTGCACTGGGACCGCTTCGGTCCGGCGGGTCTCGCGGTCGATCAGGGAATTGCCGAGGTAGGAGGAGCCGAGGAAGAAATCCATCGTCTCGGGGCGGTCGGGGGCGCTGATCACGACCTGATTGCGCACATCGATCCGGTCTTCGAGACCGTTCAGCGCGTGCAGCGCGCGGATATGGGGGATGAGGTTGGGGTTGGCCTCGAAGCTCAGCACCGCCTCGGGGCCCGCGTTCATCGCGGTGACGGCAGAGACGATGCCAAGGCCCGCGCCCATTTCCACGACACGGTCGCCGGGGCGGCAAACCGCCAGCGCGCCGGCAATCTCTTCGCCCTCATAGCGCGCCTCTTCGATCCGCCGGATGCGGGTGTCGGTGAGGAAGGGCGAATGCGGCACCTGCACGCCCTTGATGGCTATGGCTCTGAACGCGTCTGTCATCTCTGCCCGGATCGTTGCTGGGTCGTCGGCTTTTTCGGCAAAGGATAGGCAAGCCCTGGCCCCGCGACCAGAAATTTTGAGCGAAGCCGCGCGCACCGGGGCAGGGATGCGTCACGGCGGCCACTGGACCCGCCCGCGCAAATTCGCCATAGAGAGGGGGCAAGAAACGGGAGCCCTGCCCATGAGTCTGCTGAAGACGCTGCTGCGCGCCGTGACCTGGTGGAACGGGTCGACGCTGAACACCGCGCTTTACACCGCCCGCAAGGGGGTGAAGGTGGGTGAGGACGAGCAGGGCAATGCCTTCTACCGGACCGCCGACGGCAAGAAACGCTGGGTGATCTACAACGGAGAGATGGAGGCAAGCCGCGTCAGCCCCGACTGGCACGGCTGGTTGCATCACACCTTCGACGAACTGCCCAGCGAACGCCCGCTGCCGCACAAGCCCTGGGAAAAGCCGCATATCGAGAACCTGACCGGCACGGCGCTGGCCTATGCGCCGCCGGGATCGATCCGCCGCGAACAGCCCGCAGAGCGCCGCGACTACGAGGCCTGGAGCCCGGAATGACCCATTCCACCACCGAGGTCGCCGTGGGCGGCGCGGTCCTTGCGGCCGCCCTTGCCTTTGCCGTCTACACCGTTCAGGCGACCGGCTTTTCGCTGGGCGCCTCTGGCTATGACCTGCGCGCCTCGTTCCGGTCCATCGAAGGGGTCAACGTCGGCACCGACGTGCGGCTGGCGGGCGTCAAGGTGGGCGCCGTCACCGGCATCGTGCTGAACCCGGAAACCTATCGCGCCGATACCGTGGTCACGCTGAACGAGGGCATCCAGGTGCCCGACGACAGCGCCATTGTCATCGCGTCAGAGGGCCTGCTGGGCGGCAACTTCGTCGAGATCTCGCCGGGCGGCTCGCCTTTCTATTACGGGGCCGGGGACGAGATCCTCGACACGCAGGGCTCTGTCAGCCTGCTGACGCTGCTCTTGCGCTACGTGGGCAGCGGAGACGAGGAATGAGGCTGATTGCGTTTCTGATGCTGCTGGCCGGGGCTGCTTCGGCACAGGAAGCGGTGGATCAGGGCACCGGGGCGGTGCTGCGCGGGCTGGACAAGCTGAACGCCGCGACGACCGACATGACCATCGCCAACGGCCAGCGCGCGGCCTTCGGCGTGATGGAGGTCGAACTGGGCGATTGCCGCTATCCCAGCGGGAACCCTTCGGGCGATGCCTATGCCTTCCTGACGATCCGCGAGGCAGGCGTGGCGGAACCGGTCTTTCGCGGCTGGATGGTCGCGTCCTCGCCCGCACTGAACCCCATGGACCACCCGCGCTACGACGTCTGGGTGTTGCGCTGCTCCACCTCCTGAGCGTCGCGGCGGTGATGTCGCGCGACCTCGGCGCCGCTGGCGGGCAGGGGGCGTGACAGGATGTCGGCCGGGCATGACAGGGCCAGCGACAGGGCGTCACGATAGGCCTCTCGGGTGATCTCGACCGCGCCGAGCGAGGCGAGATGCGTCGTCAGGAACTGCGTGTCGAACAGGGTGAAGCCGCAGCGCGCCAGGTGGCAGGTCAGCCAGGCCAGCGCGACCTTCGAGGCATCGGTGCGGCGCGAGAACATCGACTCTCCGCAGAATGCCGCGCCCAGCGTGACGCCGTAGACACCGCCCACAAGCGCGCCCTCTGCGTGGACTTCCAGCGAATGGGCGTGGCCCATGGCGTGCAGCCTTGCGTAGAGATCGCGAATGCCGCCGCTGATCCAGGTTTCGGGCCGGTCGGCGCAGCCGTCGATGACCCCGAGGAAATCTGTGTTCAGCGTGACCGTGAACCTGTCCCGCCGCAGACGGTTGGCCAGACTGCGCGAGACGTGGAAACCGTCCAGCGGCAGCACGCCGCGCCGACGCGGATCAACCCAGAAGATTTCCGGATCGTCCCGGGTTTCCGCCATCGGGAAAATGCCGGTTCGATAGGCCTGAAGAAGAAGCTCGGGGGTGACGGTCATTGGTCCGCGCTGCGCTGCTTTCCAGACAGATAGCCGAGCGCGCGAAGCCCTGCAAACCGCGAAGGCCTCCCGGCGTTGCGCCATGCGCGCCGACAGGGAAAATGCGCGGCGCAAAAAGAAAAGGACGGCAGACCCGAAAGCCCGCCGTCCTTGACGTTTGTATCAACCGGCGCCGGGAAGCGGCGCTTAGTTGGTGCCGTCTGCCGACGCGACTGCGATGATCAGCGCCATGCCGCCGAGAACGGCGAGGGCCGGAACGGTCGACGTCTGCGTCGAAACGAAGGGGTCGTTGGCTTCCTGAGCGGTTGCCGCCAGCGGGGCTGCTGCCAGGGTTGCGACGACTGCGAGCTTTGCAAGGGTCTTCATTGGGTCACTCCTCTTGGAACTGTTGGACCTGTCTACAGGCCGAATAGAGCATGAGGGTCTCTCTCTGCCAATCAGTACATGGCTCAAAGAGTTCCCTTCGGCAAGACATGGCCGACGAAGACAGGGAGCTTATTTCGCCAACCCGCCGGATTCCAGCCATTTTTCAAGCCAGTGGATGTTGTACTCGCCTGTGTGGATGTCTCTTTCCTGCAACAGCGCATGAAATAGCGGGATCGTGGTATCGATCCCGTCAACGATCAATTCCCCAAGCGCCCGGTTCAGCCGGGCCAGCGCTTCGGGCCGGTCGCGTCCGTGCACGATCAGCTTGGCGATCAGGCTGTCGTAGTAGGGCGGGATGCGGTAGCCGTCGTACAGCGCGGAATCCATCCGCACGCCAAGGCCGCCCGGCGCGTGAAAGTGGCTGATCCGCCCGGGAGAGGGCCGGAATTCGGGCAGCTTCTCGGCGTTGATGCGGACCTCGATGGCGTGGCCGTTGATCGTCAGGTCGTCCTGCGTGAAAGACAGCTTTTCGCCAGCAGCCACGCGGATCTGTTCGCGCACGAGATCGACGCCGAAGATCGCCTCTGTCACCGGGTGTTCGACCTGAAGGCGGGTGTTCATCTCGATGAAGTAGAACTCGCCGTCCTCGTAGAGGAATTCGATCGTACCGGCACCGCTGTAGCCCATCTTGGCGATGGCGTCGGCGCAGATCTTGCCGATGCGGGCGCGTTCCTCGGGGGTGATGGTGGGGCCGGGGGCCTCTTCCAGAACCTTCTGGTGACGCCGTTGCAGCGAACAGTCGCGCTCGCCCAGATGGACGCCGCCGCCCTGTCCGTCGCCAAAGACCTGGATCTCGATGTGGCGCGGCTTTTGCAGGTACTTCTCGATATAGACTTCGTCGTTGCCGAAGGCGGCCTTGGCCTCGGAGCGGGCGGTCATGAAGGCGCGCTCCATCTCGGACTCGGAGCGGGCAACCTTCATGCCGCGTCCGCCGCCGCCGGCGGTGGCCTTGATGATCACCGGATAGCCGAAGTCGGCGCCGATGGTCTTGGCGTCCTCGACCGTGGGCACGCCGCCGGCAGAGCCGGGAACGACCGGGATGCCCAGTTCCTTCGCGGTTTCCTTGGCGGTGATCTTGTCGCCCATGATGCGGATATGCTGCGCGGAAGGGCCGATGAAGGTCAGGCCGTGGTCCTCGACGATCTGCACGAAGCGGGCGTTTTCGCTGAGGAACCCGTAGCCCGGGTGGATCGCCTGCGCGCCTGTGACCTCGCAGGCCGAGATGATGGCGGGCAGCGACAGGTAGCTGTCGGTCGAGGGCGCGGGGCCGATGCAGATGGTTTCATCGGCCATGCGGACGTGCATGGCGTCGCTGTCGGCGGTGGAATGCACCGCGACCGAGGGGATGCCCATCTCGCGGCAGGCGCGGATCACGCGCAGCGCGATTTCACCTCGGTTGGCAATCAGGATCTTGTCGAACATGGTTTTTCCCCCTGGGGTTTATTCCAGGATGACCAGGGGCGCGCCGTATTCGACCGGGGCGCCGTCCTCGACGAGGATGCGCTTGACGGTCCCGGACCGCGGCGCGGGAATGTGGTTCATGGTCTTCATCGCCTCGACGATCAGCAGGGTGTCGCCCTCGGCGACCTGCTTGCCCACGGTGATGAAGGCGGGCGCGCCGGGTTCGGCCTGCATGTAGACGGTGCCGACCATGGGCGAGGTCACGGCGCCGGGGTGGTCGGCGGGATCCTCGGGCAGGTCTGCCGCCGCGGGGGCGGGGGCGGGCGCTGCGGCGGGTGCTGCGGTGACCTGCGCGGGCGCCGGGGCCGGGGCCGCGACCGGCGCGGCGCGGCTGACGCGGACGTTCAGGCTGTCGTCCTCGCTGTACTCGCGCATGACCTCCAGTTCGGTCAGATCGTTTTCCCGCAGGAGCTGGGCCAGCGCCTTGATAAAGGCCACGTCAGCGTCATGGGTCTTGGTGCTCATCTCGTCCTCGCCATTCGAAGCGGCCTGCCTTGGGCCACGATCGCGCTTATAGGGGAAGCGGGTAGCGGTGAAAAGCGATGGCACGCGTATCGGGCCGAGGCCGCCGGGATCGGCGGGGGCGCGGCGCTCAGGCGTCGACCGCTATGCGCCTTTCCCGGATCACGCTGGCGGCGGCCTCATAGCCCTCTGGGGCGGGGGCGCGGCGGCGTGGTGCATCCTCGGTTCCGGTGGTGTCCGGCCTCGTGGCGGGCGGTGCCGTGGCAGTTTCCGCTGTGCCAAAGGGGTGGCCCGGTGCCTTGTCCCTATTGGCCACCGGCGGGGCTGGGTCCTCGTCGGTGTCCTTCGTGGCGATGGCCTGTTCGTCCAGCATCTGCGTTATCTTGATCTGCATGATCGAAGGCGGGGCGATATGGGTCGCCGGATCCGGCCCGCCGTTCAGCGTGCGCCAGAACTGCGCCGGAGGCCCTGCGGACCGCTGGGTCTCGGGGTCCCGCATGCCGACGACGGGCAGGACCTTGGTCCGTTCTGTCGAATCAGCCCCTGCACCCGAAGAAAGGGCAGGATCGCCGGAACCCTGCGGCGCGCTCAGGCTCGAGATACCCGAAACCTGCATGATGAAGTCTCCATCCGGCACGCCCCCACGGCAGCATGATACCACCGAATTGCGGCGCTGGCAGCGGTTTGGGAACAATTGGCGACAGTTTCCCGGGTCTTGATGAGGGGCCGAGGCGAGGGACCTTAGTCCTTGCGCGCTATCGAGAAACAGCCGCCCGCGCCCGGGTCGGTACGGGGCACCCGCCTGAGGGTGCCCCATTGCTGTCGGTGCACATGCGCCGATCAGCCCCTGTTGCGTGCTCCGTCCATCATCGTCAGCCCTTGTTCATGCGGTTTTCGATGAGGTCCTCGACGACAGAGGGGTCGGCGAGTGTGGAGGTGTCGCCGAGGCTGCCATAGTCGTTCTCGGCGATCTTGC